>CAZFBA010000006.1:0-151565 GCA_964517135.1 uncultured Gammaproteobacteria bacterium | reverse complement strand
TTTTTTTAAACCCCTCCCTGTTTTTGCTGGTATCAGTAATTTCTTAATTAATCAGAGGTTCCTATTGTTGTTGGCCTCTATTTCATTGTTAACCACATTATTATCCAGATGTTTTGAACATCATAATAAAATAAGACTTTCTTGAAATTTAACGCAATCAATAGGCTATAAATGAAATGTATTTCTATAACGTCATTCAATCTATCAAATGTTTATTCTGGATTGATACGTTGGGCTAAAAGCCCTCCAAGCAAGGACAACAGTTTGTTTAATGCCTGAATTAGTATAAAATAAAGACTCGAGTTTTGCTGAATATTAGCCTCTTCAGGTTTCTTTAACAAGATCAGTGCATAACTTAACCTGAATTATCCAGAAAAAAATTAATGCTTAAATTTTCTTTACAAACTGTTCCAAGAATCAAATTGCTTGTTTTTATATAATTACAAGACAATTCCTCTAAATAAATTCCGTAATCTCTCTACTCTCTCATATAAGGTTTCAACCCCGGGCAGGGGTTTTTTTTTGCCCGGCAAAATTAATTTTCAGGGCTTTTTAAAGTCCTATTAATGTAAAGTTGAATTATAATCAACTATAAATGAGTATTACCCTGTAAAGATTAATATTGTATATATTTTTCTTCCTGTATTGCTACGCCTGCTATCTGCGTATCAAGGATAGCAATATTTAAAAGCGGCCCGTTAGCTGTCCGTTCTATTAAACGGGGGCTTTTTTCGTTTGTAGACTTAATTATTTCTATAATTTCCTTATAAAATTCCTCGTGGTTATCCACATACAATACCAGTGGTGGGCCAACAACCTTTAAAAATAAAAGCACTGGCGTTTTAATTTGTGTTTGTGGTTGATGATACTGTTGCATCTCTTAGTGCTCCTTTTTATGTTCTGTTATAATCATAATGTTCTCTGAACTTGCAGGCAAATATTTTTCAAAAAATAATTGTTTAATGAAAAAAATTTATATCTTTTTAAGGTATTTAATTGACTGACAGCTCTATTTTTAGTTATAAACTCATAATAAAGGTGTAACATTGAACCTGACAGAACAGCAAACATTATTGACAAGAGTATTTTGTGAAAGGAAAACCCTTACAGTTGCCAGAGACCTTCTGGGATGCGTTTTACACAGGCGACTTGATGATAATACGGTATTATCTGGCATTATAGTAGAAACAGAAGCTTACACGCAGGATGATCCATCCTGTCATGCTTATAGAGGTGTAACGCCCCGCTCAAAAACCCTGTATGGCCCGCCCGCTAAAGCCTATGTATACTTTATATATGGCATGTATCACTGCTTTAATGTTGTTACTGAGCCAGAACACACAGCCGGAGCCGTATTAATTAGAGCTCTTGAGCCTGTTGAGCCTTTAAAGAATACTCACGGGCCAGCAAGACTCTGTAAAGCAATGCAAATTACCAGAGAGCTTAATGAGGTTGATCTTACTGATACTGATGGCCCGCTATGGATCACGACAGGAGTCAGAATACCTGATAACAAAGTAAAAAATACTACCAGAATAGGCATTTCTGTTGCAACGGACTATCTATGGCGTTTCTATATAAAAGATAACAAACATGTCTCTGTCAAAGAACCACGCAAGAAATAGGTTTATCTTGGGTATATTGCTTAATACTTTGTTTATACCATTCCACGTAAATAATTAATATATGCTGATAGAATTCAGTAATCTATACATTAATCAGTATAAGTTGCCATTAAAAGACATCTGATTCAAGAGGTATTGGATCTCAAAAGAATCCGGTGAAAAGTTGTGCCTTGAAATCAAACAGGATATGACATTATATTAGGTAAAAAAATTAATTGCATCCTTCAGTTTCATAAGAGCCTTTACCTATATGGCAAATAATTTTTCCGTCAATATCTGTAATTTTGCTTGGATCTTCAAAACCAGGAGTTAAAATATCTTGAGCATTAAAAAGTCTTACTTTTCCATCTTCAAAGTAACCTTTATCTCCCAGTGATCTATCATTAATTTCTATATTTAGTGCCAGGTTATAAATTTCATCAGTTAATAATTCAACAAGAATACTGGATTCGGGGTAATTTTCTTTAAAATTTATAAAGTCATCATTTTTAAGATAGGCTTTAAGTTCGCCGTTAAGCCCACCGTGTCCCATATCTCCTGCAAGTTGTGTAACTAATTCTCTGCCACCTTCTTCATAATATGCATTATACTTACAATCCTGAGCATTGGGCTGGGTAGAGCAGAAGTTAACCACTCCTTTAGAAAGTTCTTCGATTTGTTTTTCCAGTTCTGCCATTTGTCTGGCTTTAGATGCTATATTTTTTAAGACCTCTACCTCATGTTCAGGAGCTTTTCCGCTTGCTATTAATTGATCAGCAAGTTGTGTAATGAGGTCTGCCAGTGTTTGAGTTCCGCCAGAACTGCCTGTAGCCTGAAGTACATTATAAAAATCTGAAGGTATGTCAGAAATAATCATTCCATCGAGTGTAATATCTAAATTACCACTGGTATTATAAGAATATTCTACATTAACCGGGCTTGTTACAGGTGTATTTACGGGTATATTGCCAGAATTATTTTTGTTTTCAGTGAAGGGTTCAAATTTTTCAAATTTATCTTGAGAAGATTTAAACATATTAAAAATGTTTCCACCCAGTAAAGTCAAAGCTAATATTGATGCTACAGATATTAAAGCAATAATGATTACTATTTCTATTACATTCTGGCCTTTACTTTTCATTGTTTATACCTCATTTGAAGAGTTTATTACACTGGTAACAAATAACATAGTAAAATAATTATATTGTGTTAGATAATAATTTTCAATTATTTATAAAAGTTCTCAGATTAAAGAAATTAGCATAAGAGGTTCTTTCAGTCTTTAATCTGTAAATCACTGCCCTTTGAATTTATTTCTAGACCATACTAATTCTAACTTTTCTAAAGATTTATCAGCTTCTGAAGCAAGTTCAGGTGCATTTTGCTTTACTTTGTTTAGATACATTATTATTTTTTCTTTTAATTCAATAATAGATTTAGACTCTTCTGAAGATAGGTGCCTTGCACTTCTATGTTCTACTGATAAATCAACTTTAAATTCTAAATTCCTCAAGAAATAAAGACTCAAGAAAAATAAAGCTATAACATCATTGTTATCTCTGTTGTATATCTTTTCAAAATAACTTTCATAATAAGCTCCTGGCTGAATAGATTCAGCCATACGTATTATTTTCATTGTATTATCATAATCTTTTAATTGATAATATAACCTTATCAAAGCATTATAAGCCTCAATTTTATTATTCTCAGACCTTTCAGATTTATCAAAAGCAATTAAATAATATCTAATAGCTTCTTTATAGTTATCTTTTTTATAGCAACAATAGCCCATAGCCCTGTATGCAAATCCGTCATATGTATCAATTAAATCGGTTTTGTGTTTAATAGATCGCTCCAGGCTCTTTTCAAAGCAGTTAAATGCTTTATCATATTCATGCTTAAGAAAATATGTACGTCCCAAGAGGTTATAAAATTTCTTCTCATCAGGATCAATTGATATAGCTTTATTAATATGCTCAATAGCTGTCTCAAATTTTTTATCTCTGGTATATGAAAAGCCCAGGAAAGCATTGATTTGAGCATTATCAGGTTCGATAGAAACAGCACGACTAAGAATTTCAATGGCTTTGTTGTATTCTTTTTTGCCATAATAAATTTTTCCCAGATCCAGATATAACCCTGAATCATTTTTATTTATATCGATAGCTTTTATTATATAACCTTCGATTCTTTCAAGATGTTCTTTTTCCCAGTATTCTATCTCTGTATTTTCTTCTATAAATTTACCGGCAACCTGAGATGACATTTTTTTTGTAAGGCCGGAAGCATTTTTAGTATCCTGCAGCTCAAAATATAATTCAAGCAGGTTAAACCAGGGATCCATATAGCTATCTGGTTGCAAGGCAATATTTTTAATAGCTTCTTTATAATGTTCAATAGCTAATTGATAGTTATTTGTTAGTTTATAAATAGTACCCATAGTATTATTAGCAAAAGGTAAAGAGGGATTTTCTTTAAGAATTTTCTGACAGTACTTTTTTGCTTTATCAAGTTCCTTTTTTTCTATGTAACAACAACTTATACCGATATAAGATCCCCAGTAATGATGTGGTGTATTAGAATGAGGTATAGTTTTTTCATAGTGAATGATTGCATTGTTAAAGTCTTTTTTTATAAAATATATTTCAGCCATATAAAAGAGTGCTCTACCGTTTGTTTCATACGAATTAAATATTTTGAAGCTTTCAAGAGCTTTATCATATTCTTTATTCTCGAAAAAAGTCTTTCCATCTATGTAATGTTGTCTTATTTTAAGCTCTTCTTCACTCATTTCTTCAGGACAGCCTTCAAAAGAGTAGAAAAAGTCTTTAACAATTTCCCAGATGAATTTCATAAATTTACCTGATAGAGATTCATAATAAGTTGCATTGAAGAATATTATATCTCAGAAAATCAGCTAAGGATTAAATATCGTTTTTAAGTATAGAGGGCTTATCTATTGCATATCAGGCCTGACCATTATAATTGACCAATTAAAAAGGCTGCCAGCCGGCAGCCTCTACCCCCATGGAAATCAAATTAATTATCCGATGAATATACTGGCATCCTGTCTTCTGTCTCCGGTTCTTCTGCCGGCCACATCAGACCTGCTATCAGCCAGTACTATATGATGATCGCTTCTTCTCTCTGTTTCGTTTCTTCTATCTTCGTTTCTTCTGTCGATAACGATGTTATCTTCGCCGACTAATTTTACTATATCTTCATATATTTTTTCACTTATTGATTGATCAATAATAACTTTTGAATTAGTTTTACCTTCAATAAGATCCTGCAGAGCAACCAGAGAATCAGCAGGTATTTCAATACCCTTATTTTCAAGCTTTTGTTTTAAATTCATAATAGCTGAAAGAAATAATTGTCCCTGATTTTTCTCCTGACGATCTGTTTGCTCAAATGAATAGGCTCTATTGTCAACCGTATCAAGCATTTTCATAGCACTATTTTTTTGAACATTAGATTGTTTAAGTAAAACAGCCTCTAAAGCCTTTTGATTTTCAATATTGCTATCAACTTTTGCCATATTACCGCTGTTTTGAAGCATTGATAAAGCTACTTGTTTTGCAAGCTCAGCCTTTTCTCTCTGTACGCTGTTTAAAGTGTTTTCTAACATTTTTGTCATAAGTTCAAAAAGTATAACAGCAAGCAAAAGCAGCGGATTTTGCTTTTCTGCTATAGCCTTTGTCAGTTGTTCAAGGCGCTCTTTTAATGAACTCAGCAAAGAAAGAATATTTTTCTCTTTTTCTTTTAATTTTTCTATTTTATGCTGAATTTTTTTCTGAAGGAAAAGACCGGAGGTTGAACTTACCTGATTTACATAATTATCTGCGGTCTCTCCAGCTGATAATTTGGATTGCCACATTGCAATCTCGCCTTCAAATTGACCTTTTCTCTGTTCTTCTCTGTTTGCTGTAAAACCAGCAAAAATGGCTTCTGTTTTCTTAGATTGTGCTTCACTCATTAAATCTTGAATTTTTGCCATGTGAGATGACAATAACTGCCGGATTTCTGCCTGAATATTTAGTGCTGTCATATTAATTCTGCCCTTAAGTTGCTAACTACCCAAAACTCCTAAACTTTGTATATGCATAAAAACAATCATTATTATTTTTGTGATATATACGGAGTAAATATTTACAAATGTTTACAAATATTTGCGATTTTTAACACTGATTATTAGTAAAAATTTAATGCTGAAATATTTGAGGGTTTAAAAGGCAAGCTCAGCTTGCCTTTTAAACCCGACTGCCTCTAACATTATATCTGCCAATTTTTATAACCTGAAAATGCTTACTTCCTGAAAAGCTAATTCTGCAAGTGTTTCGATAAATTTTAACAACTTTACGATTTAAGTGAATTAATAATTAATCGTGTTTTCAATCACGATAATAGTTTATGCTCTCAAAAAACAGTATTTTATTACACAAAAACTAATTAGACGATTTAATAAGGCCAATTAGAGCCTGCATCAAGTGGTTTCAAAAATTTAAACATTTAGCCTTTTTTAAATTCAAATATTCAATTTATTGTTCAGTAATATATAAAAAACGTAAAAGTCAATTCTATCTGTTTAGAGCTTATGCAGATTGTCTTTGGCTTTAAAAGCCCGTTTTTATTGCTTACTAGTTGCAATAATCTCTATAACATAACTATTACAGGCCTTTTTGTGTATGTCAAATCTTCTACTACGTATAAAAAAACTACGTAATTATACTGATAGAAATCTGTGTTATTACAGATTATATTTTTTATATATTTATCGATACAATATACAAGGATTAAAAAGTTAACGTATTACATGAAATTTGTGTTCGTCGTTTATAATATTTAAGGTCACATAAAGTTGTTCAAACCTGGAGGTAGAATTTAAATGGAAAGAAGGACTGGAAGCGGTTTTACCTTAATCGAATTAGCTATCGTTATTGCTATTATAGGTATTCTAGCCGCAGTTGCTGTACCAAGGTTCACTAACTTAACTGGTGCAGCTCAAGAAACAGTTGCTAAATCATTACTTCAATCATTGCAGTCATCTGCTGCTATTTACGTTGCCCAGCAACGTGTGCCACCCGTAAACTTCCAAGATTTCGTAGTTACTGCAGGTGCTGCGACTGGCCAGCAAACTATTACACTCTCTAACTTGACCAGTGGTGCGAGCCCGCAGGTTTCTGGTGTTGCTGGTATTGCTTCTTCACAAATGTCACTGACATTCTCTAACGGTGGTACGGCTGTTTATTATCTGACAGGTACTGATGTTACGGCTATTTATAACGCTTTCTAATGTATCTGCAAAAAAAAGTTTAAAAGGCCCGGCATTTTCCGGGTCTTTTTTCATGGCAATTTATTATATCAGGAGTCTTTGAATAACTTAAAAATTCCCAGATTTAAGAAAGTGGTGTCAAACCCTACCTTGTTTTTGCTGGAATCATTAATTCATCAGAGTTTCCATAAGGCGTAATGTATAACCAGGATGATAGTTTTTGTGATTTAAGGTTGTGCAATGTTTAGATTTTAAGAGTTGTTATATTCCAGTATATTAGAGAGATCTTGAATTTGCTGTATTGTATCGCCTGACATATTCTCAAGATAAAGCTTTTGGGCATCAAAAAGTAATTCCCTTAACTGGTTTTCGTTAAGATATTTTGTTTGTATTACAGGTGTAAAAATGTCATAGTCAGAATAATTTTTTGAAATAATTTTTATATCGTATTTTTCCGGGTTATTACAAATGGGCGTTCCAGGGAATGGTGTAAGCAGGCCAAATACAGGTGAGGTTTTATGGCGTTTATGGAGATTAATAGCAAATTGAATGTTTTTTCTAATCTGTTGTTCATCCTCATTAGGGAGGCCAATAATGAATGAGCAGAAGGTTCGCAGGTTATTTTTATCTGCTGCAATAAGTGCATTTTCTAGCTTTTGAAGAGATAAATATTTTCCTATATACTTCTGAGAATCTTCTGAAGCAGTTTCGACTCCAAAATGAATCCCTTTACAGCCGCTCTGTGCAAGCAATTTGATTATTTCTTTGTCTACAAGGTCAGCTCTGGCAGAACAGGTCCAGAAAAGTTCCGGAAAGTGTTTTTGTATGCCATGGCAGATCTCTTTTATGCGCTGTTTCTTCATTAGAAAGTTGTCATCAACAAAATTAACAACATGGAAGCCTTTTTTATAGACTAATTCAATTTCAGCGAGTATATTTTCTGATGATCGGAAACGTACTTTTGATTTTCGAAAAGCAGTGGCAGAGCAAAAGATACACTTTGCATTGCATCCCCTGCTGGAAACAATGCTTACAGGGTCAAAATAGCCTGTTATGTCAAACAAATCTCTATCAGGGAAAGGTATATTATCCAGGTCAGGTTCTATATCAGGTAATGATATAGATATTTTAGACTGCTTTCTGTATGCAATACCCTTTATATTGTGTATGTTTTGATTGTTTTTGATAGCTTCACATAACATAACAAAAGACTTTTCAGCTTCTCCTGGTAATATATAGTCAATAAAATCATAGTTTAAAAGTTCTTCATAGCAAAAAGCAGGGTGCTGTCCTCCAAGTGCTATGAGGGTTTCAGGAGAATGATTTTTAATAAGTTTTGCCACTGTGAGTGCGGTCAGTGCAGTATTTGTCAGAGAGGTTATGCCGGCAATGAGAGGCTTTTTTTCTGCAAGCAGTGACAGAAAGCGGCTGATAGTATTTTCCTTTAGTTCAAAATCCCAGCCGGTCACCTTAAAACCTGCTGCCTTTAGGCCTGGTGAAAGATAGCACAGTCCGAGAGGGGGTGATGGCGGTGAATATTTCAGCGTCAGGTTATCGGGTTTAGGCTGCGGTGGATTTATCAAAAAAATGTCGTTCATTCTTTACTAAAGGGGTTCCAGTTTAAAAGAATAATTTCTGCTTCATCCATCTGTTGAAGTGATTTGCATACGATTTCTTTAACTTTTTCAGCTTCTTCTGAGTTAAACAGCTGACAAAAGTCTGAAACAATTGTCTCTACACTATTAAAGCCATTGATAAGCTGCCAGAGTAAGACATAATGATTTTTAAGTACAAGATGCCTGCTATCGTTTGTTATGAGCTCCAGAGTATTGTTGTTATCCCTGTCTTTAGAGAGTTTCCAATATTTTATGTAATGTTGTGGTTTGCATTCAAGCATTGATTCCTCTGTAAGTTAAAACCCGCTAAAGCCGCCCATCATTCCATTCTGGAAAAATAGATTAAGCATATCAGGGTTCATCTGTCCCTGATTGCCTGTTTGATTCATATAGTTCATTATCTGTTGCATCTGACTGGTTTCTCCAGAGAGGCCATTATTGCCCTGGAGGCCCATCTGTGCCATTTTCATCATCGGATTACCCATCAGCATACCCATCATGTTCATCGGGTTAGAGTTATTGTTATTATTATTTGTATTCATAGAGTTCAGGAGGCTCATTTGAGAGTTCATGGTCATCATTTTGACCAGTTTAGCAGCTGTTTCAGGATCAATATTGTTTAAATTGCCTCCTGCTGTTGTGTTCTGCCCGGTAGCAAGTTTATTGAGAGTTTGAAGAGCTGAAGGGTTTTTGGCAAGAAGTTTAATCAGGTTATTAAGTTCATCAGGGCTGATGTTGTTTTGATCAGCTAGTTGATGAATCATAAGATCTTTGTTATAAGCGAGATTTGTATCATAGGCAGGCTTTTGACCGGACTCAGTATGAGATGTTTCTTTTTTAGAAGTGTCTTCTTTTTTGTCTACCTCTATAACGCTTATTCTAGAGGTTTTTTCAGGTTTGTCTGCCCCTGTTTCTATCAGTTTAAGGCCATTTCTGGCATACTGTAATATTTTATCTTCACGTGCTTCAGAAAGAATGATGTTATAGTGTTTTCTGGCTTCATTGATGCGATTAAGTTTTACCAGTGAAATAGCCAGATAATATCGTGCGTAATAGTTATCAGGTTCAATCTGTATGAGTTTATCCATAATAGTTGCAGATTTCTGATAATGGCCAGTCCTGTATTCCATTACGCCTGCTTTAAATGAATCAGAGAGATGTTGTCCTTCAGAAGAAGGTGCAATAATAAAAGTAGTTACTATTACTAATAATATTTGTATCAGGGCTCTTTTCACGGTTTTTTCTTCAAATACTCTCACATAATTACATTACACCACAGGACTGTATTTTTCATCAAATGTTTAACGTATATATTAGATCAGTGTTTAACTAGGGTAAAAGACTGATGCATAACTATAATGATAGATTTTTTGTTTTCGATTTTCAAAGATTTTAAAAGTAAAGATATGGGTTGAACGAGCAGGTAACCACTTGCTGAGAAAGATCACAAGAAATCACTCAATACCCCGGGGGATAGCCGCTTTGCAGGTGAAAGGGGGCAGCGCCCCCTTTATGGGGTCAGGTGCCAGTCATGGCACGGGTTTTGAAAATCGAAAAATTTTTTAAGTTATGTACTGATCTTTTATATTAATTATAAGTATTTAAAGCCGAAAGTCTAACTTCTAAAAGCTGACGGGCACCTTTTGGTGGTGCCCGCTGTATCTATATTCAAATGGTTGATTTATTTTTATGCTTTTCTTTTATAAACTTAAAGTCTGAATTTTATTACTTCTCCGCCAAGTTCGTTTTTGAAATAGCTAATAACGTCTGATATAACTTCATTGTTATTTTCATTAAAGCTAAATTTATTGTCAGTCTGTATAAATTCTTCATCGTTGAAGTTGGTTGCCATATCAATAGTGGCAAAAAGTGGTAAAAAAACCAGGATAATCAAGCTAAAAAGTAAAGAGAGGTTAAATAATTTCTTCATTTCTTTTATCCCTTTTGTTTTGTGTCTGATATTCTTATCATAACCTGCCTGATTAAACTTTTCTGTGATGTATGTACAGAAATAGTGTGATTTTTATCACTTGAGAGGTTAAACAGTCTGTAAAGATATAAAACTCATCAACATACAGATTAGGGGTGTACATCTGTTCAAATGAATCATTGTTCAAATATACACCATGTGGTGGATACTCTTTTTAGCAAAAACGTTTTAACATTATGATGAGAGAAATGGTTTGGAGTTGTTGTGGAAGGCGGTTTATATCATGGCTATGAGTTCAGTTTTTGAGAGAGTCAAAAAAATAAAATATGTAAACACCGGTGCATCAACCCCTATGTCTAATTCTATTACTCAAAACTGGACAGATCAGGCCGTCAGGTGTTACTATAATCAATGTGATTGCACTAAATGCAGCATTGCCAACAGTAATTATTCCTTTGAATGTCAGATGGCCTCTGTTGTAAGAATTCTATTGAATGAATTAGGTCCTCCAGACAGAGAAAGAATCTGGAGATCCATTATAAAAGTATCTTAACAAAGAGACATACAAATATTATACCCCTGAATATGCCCCGATAAACAGGCGGGGCACTTTTAATTTTTTATATTACAATTTTTTTCAAACTTTTTCTTCTTCTGGTTCTTTTTCAGTCTCTTTTTCTAAAGGAACTTCAGAATCGATTTCCTCATTTAAGCTGATTTTGTGTGTTTCATGATCAAGAATGCTATCTTCTTCTAGTTCTTCTGTTTCTTCTTCAATAGTATCTTCTATAAGTTCTTCTTGAAGGCAGTTATCGAGAAATTCTTCTGAGAAAATAGTTTTTTCTTTAAGTAAATTAAATATATATTTTTCATGATTATAGTTATTATCATTGCATATGGTGACAAAATCTTCAATAGCCTTGACTACTTTGGCTTTTTGGATTTCCACTTCTTTAATTTGCTTATCTCCTCCGGGGACATCTGTTAATTCAATCTCGTCTGTTAGTGCACCAACTCTATTTCTGCCCCCTTCTTTGGCTCTATAGAGTCCTTTATCAGCAAATTCGATTAATTCCTGAACAGATTTAGCGTGTGCCGGGAATGTTGCAACACCTATACTGATTGTGACATTAACTCTTTTAGTTCCTTCATCAATGAAGAAGTCTTTATTTTGTATATTATCTACAAGTTTTTGAGCAACTGTCAGAGCCTCTTCAGTATCGGTTTTATCCAGAAGTACGCACATTTCTTCACCACCATAACGTGCAACGAGGTCACTTTTACGCACACTTTCTTTCAGGGTTTGGGCTACCTGAATTAATACAGCATCGCCGGCTCTATGGCCATAGGTATCATTAAATTTCTTAAAAAAGTCTATATCTATAAGGCATAAAGAAATCTTATCATCCTTTCTGGAAGCGTTTGCGAGATCTTTATGTATTTTTTCCTGGAAGAAACGGTGATTATAGAGTTTAGTCAGCCCATCTTTAGTTGCCTGTTCGATTGCGCTTTCAAGTTTTCGGCTGGTGAGAACAAATTTTGCAATATAAGTCATAACAAATGTAAGGATAATAACAGCAACAGGGGCAACCATATCAATCCAGAGTTTGCCAGTAACCACAGCCATAATAGATAATAGAACATAGCTAACAATAACCATTACAGGCAATACAATACTTACGAAGGTCGATTTGCTTCTGTTTACAGCTAGCCATACCAGTAAGCAAAATATTAATGTAATGATAGAAACGTATTTAGTATCAAGTTTTTGTATAAACTTTTGCTGGTTGAGATAGTTATCAATATTAGTTGCTACAATTTCGCTTCCCAGAAAGACATTAGACACAGGCGTATGGTGCAAATCTGATCCAGTAGCTGATTGTCCGATAATGACAATTTTATCTTTAAAGTATTCTGGCCTTAGTTCCAGAGCTTCAATTGATTTTTCTCCCTTTTTTAGTGATTTTTCAGAGAGAATAACATCAATAACATCGAAAATATGGTATGTGCCGGGATTGCCATACCAGGTTGAAAAATTCTTACCTTCTTTATCAAGGGGTATGACTCTATCTCCGAGCATGAGTTGTTTTTCAGTAATCTGTAATGTTTTTTGTCCTTCAGGAAGTAGGTAGTGGGCTACGGCAAGAGAAAGCGATGGGTAAAAGTTTTTATTAAAAACAAAAAGTGGAGTATTTTTTCTGTTAACACCGTCTGCATCAGACTTTAGAATCATCAAGCCAATGCCTTTACCTTCTTTGAGAAGACCATTCATAATTTGAGAATATACAGTGTAAGTAATGGTGTTTTTCATGTTAGAGCCTTCAGGCAGATCATCCATTACTGGCAGGCTTTTTGCTGCTAGAAGTTCTCTTATATCAGGAGAAACATTTTGGGCTCTTTCTTCTAGCAGTTCTTTTACGTTGACATCATAGTGTTTAATGTTTTTAAGTGAATCAGTAAACAGCATTCCGAAGAATACCGGTGCTTTAGATTTTTTTACAGCGTTAGTAAAATAGGCATCTGATGCTAAATTTTCTGGACTAAAGCCTTCAGGGCCAATAAAGTTAATATTAAATACAATTGCTTTAGGTTCAGATCTATTTAAAAAGTCTATAACTTCTCCCCAGGCTCTTCTGGGCCAAGGTATTCTGCCCAGGCCAAGTTCGGGGTTTTTTTGTGCTTCTACTGTTGAACGATCGTTGAGCAATATTTGCACAATATTAGGATCATGTTCTTCATTATTGGCTAAAAGTTGAAGTCTTAAATCTAAAGTTCTTAATTCAAACCTGTAAACAGCTTCACTGGTTGATAACCCATAAATTAAACCAATGAAAACTATTATTATGAATATATATGTAAAGAATGTTTTAGATTTTCCTGATAATTTTTTTAACATTTGATAGGGCTTCAATATCTTTTAACTAATATACTTTTTAATTTTAAAACATATTTAAGGTTCATGATATTAAAAAATAAAAAAGACACTATGTTTTAAGTGTCACTAAAAAAATTTACAATTTAAGTGTATTTGTAATAAAAAACCGAGGCTGACGGGGCTCGAACCCGCGACCTCCTGCGTGACAGGCAGGCACTCTAACCAAACTGAGCTACAGCCCCTTACGGCTTTATGTATTAATTTTTAGCACATATTTTTTTGTTTTTCAATCAAAAAATTCTTAATTGTGTTACTTTTTTATTGCAACTTGTTACTTAAAGTTACATTATCGTTATTATTAGTGGTTTTTGCGAGTATTAATATTTGATAAAGAAACACTGAGTAAAGAACTAAGAATGTAGCAATTGCTTGTGCTGTTATCTGGTATCTTCTCTTAAATGAGACTCAACTTTTCTGGCAATTAATGCATATTGTACTTATAATATATGATCAATACATTAAGTGATATAAAGATGCATTAAACATGATATATTGAAACTTTATACTGTCAGTTTTTTTGCTGCGTTTATTCCGGTAAGTGGTTCTCTGATGTCTATTATGGAATGTAATTAATTATGAGTAAAATTTATGGATAGGTGGGAACAGTTATTAAATATCAGTAAGCCAGAAATTTGTAAAAGAACAGCGGCTTGTTGCCTAACTGCAACCAGCCTGGAGCCCTGGAAAAAAATCACTGCTGCATCAAAAAATCAAGAACTGAAAGATTTCTTTAATATTTTTATTCCTTATCTGGATAAAAACGATGTTAAAGAGAAATACCCTGATGCCTTTAAAAGCAGCATTGAAATTGCTTCTTCAAGGTCTTCATATAAATCTGAAAACTTATATTTTTATTATTGCAGGTTTTTAGATCCACCCAACCATTGTCAGATATATGAAGATAGGCCTTCACTGTGTCGCAGCTTTCCGGAGTCACCTTTTGACGCTATACCTGAAACCTGTGGATATTACGAATGGGCCTGCAATTGCAGACAGAAGTATTATGAGCTTCAAACAGAACTTAAACGCCTGAAGCTATTTCAATATAGCTCGTCAACCTTCTTTATAACTTCTCCTGCGGGCAGCTGGCTAAAATAGAATGCCTCAATATTATTAAAGGTGAAACAATGTTTAAATTAACACAGAAGAATGCTCTTGAATATTATGTATCAGATATATTCCCTGAAAGCTTCAGGCATGCTTTTACTACACGAAAAGGAGGCTTTGCACCTCCGCCTCTTGACTCGTTTAGCATGGGTACTGCTCAATATGGCCATCTCAAAGAAAGTGTCTTGAAAAACAGGGAACTTATCTGTAAAGAATTATCAATAAACTTTAAAACTCTCCTGATGACAGATCAGCACCATACAGATAATATAGCTGTTATTACAGAAGAAAATACTTATAATCAGGGATACATACCGCATACAGATGCTGTAATACTTGCCAGAAAAAACCAGGGAGCTATGCTCTTCTTTGCAGATTGCATACCTGTTGCACTTTACGATACACAGAATAATATTGCTGCCCTGATTCATGCTGGCTGGAGAGGAACAGCCAGTCAGATAGCACCCAAAACTCTTAAAAAAATGATATCTGAGTTTAATACAATTCCAGAAAATACGGTCGCAGCCATTGGCCCTGGCATAGGTATTTGTTGTTACTGTGTGAGCCCTGATGTTGCAGAAAGTTTGCTTGAAACACTTCCACCTCATTTAATTTCTGATAAAATAATATCTGATAATCATCAGCCCCGTGTTGACCTCAAAGAAATAAATTCAGCACAGTTGAAAAACAGCGGGATCAAATATATAGATATTATTGATCAATGTACATCCTGCAATCAGATACATTTCTTCTCTCATAGAGCTACAAACGGTCAAACAGGTAGACATTCACTGATTGCTCAGGTTTTATAAAGGATAATAAAATGTTAACAAAAGAAAAAATTACAACCATAAATGAACTGTTAACAAGATTATACGACTACATAGAACACGGACCTCTGTCAAACCAGCTGAAAGAATTTGTAAAAGAAGAAATTTATGATGACAGTGATGAAAATGTTGATAGCGATGAGAAATATTTTGAAGTATTACAGGCTTTTATCTTTGATTACAGGGTAGACGGCAGAAATACCCCTCTGGAAATCTTTATCAAAAACCATGATGACCTTACAGAAGAAGAAAACGCTATATGTGAGAGATGGAAAAACTCTGTACATTCAATTTTTGAAGTCAAAAAACTCTCTAAAGATTCTTTCAATGCTTATAACCTTGTCAATGAGAGGAATTATACAATCAGAACACTGACAAACTTTCAGGCTTTTAAAGGTATAGGTGCAAGTAACTATATATTCTGTCGAATTGCTCCTTTTGAAGATTATCATATTCTTATCGGAAACCTGATATCATTTCCAAGAAAAGCAAAAAAAGAAATGCTAGAAATGGCTGTAATGGTACAACTTGAAAACCCGGCAGAACTTTTAAAAGATAACCCTGCAAAGTATCAGGAAGTCTGTGAAACAAACTCCGTAAAGCTTCAAAAGTTTTATGATCTTTTTGATTCAGATCAGGTCTTTACTTCAGGCGAACATCTTCATGATCTACTTAAAATATTTTCAGAATATGTAAAATTATCTATTTTCGATAAGTCAAAAATAGAAGGCAAAACAGGCCTGCCTGAAGAGTATTATTTCACGCCTGACTTTGATATGGATGAAGATCAGGAAGAAGACGATGACGATCAGTATGCTTTTAGTTCAGACTATCGTCATATCCATGATGCAGGTTTAATATTTGATAGCAAAGAAGGTCTTTCGATACTTCCCTTTTATGCAACATTTACAAAGATATTCTCCAGCCCTAACTTCAAAGATATACCTAATTATAAAGAATGTGTCTTGTATTATCTTGAAGATGAAGGAGTTTCACCCCTTCCGTTTGTAAAAGTTATCACTGAATATCCTGTTAATAGTGTAAAAGTGTTTGAAGATGTGCTTGAACATCCCGGGTTTTCTATTGAAGAAGATTTTAACAAACTTATGGAAACCTATAAATATAACTATATTTACAATAATCAAGTCTCTCAAACAGTCATTTATGACCAGTCAAAAGCTTTTAATGACCTCCTGAAACTCTATGAAGATATAGTAGAAAACATGGATATGGATGAATTGTCTAAAGACTTTGTAGAAGAACTAATTCATGCAGGAAGAAACGACCCCTGCCCCTGCGGAAGCGGTAAAAAGTTTAAAAAGTGCTGTATAAATAAAATTGATTGAATGATATCCTGAAATACACTTCTAAATAGAGGATTACATAAAATGGAAATAGTAAATGGAATCATTGTAAACTCTAGCAGTTATAAAGCAGGCAAAACAGTAATTATAAGCGGGTTGTGTGGCTCAATATTGCAGGAGGGTATGATAGTAGACCCGGTAAAGCCTCTGGAATACGGTGAACCCGGCAAAGACATTTCCTTTTTTTCTATGATAACTAAAAAACCCACTTTCTATAATACTATTTTGCTTGATAGCTGGCTTGATACAACTAATACAAGCTGGAGACAGCTTTTAAATATATGTAAAACCTTTACAGGCCCGGTTATTATGGAGGCCCCCGGGACGGTTGCTACTCCATTAAGATCAGCTCAGAGTCTTCTTGATTGTACAGACCTGTCAAAAGAGCTTAACTGGCCGTTGCTTCTAATTATAGACAATAATCATAACCTCTATGAAGAAGCAGTTAAATCTATTTCATTTTTAAAATATAAAGAATGTAATATTATAGGTTTTATAATTACCTGTACTACTGAAGATGAGCCTTCTCATGATCTTGAAAGCATTGCAAATACAATAGCCCTGAATTATACAACTCCCTGCCTCGGCATCTATCCCTTTAGCCCCAGCATAGATGTTGACAAATTAATGCAGGGAAACGTTATTAAGCTAACTCAAAAATATATCGATATTCTTCCTGTTCAAAAAAGCCTGAACCTTACCATAGCTTAAGATTATGCTCTAAAAAGAGAATTTTCATCGAAAAATGCTTTTTAAAATATTATTTTTCAGATATTCTTAAATCTGAAAGAATGTCATTTAAAAATCCTGCTCAAAATAGAAACGAAAACTATGAAAGTTATACCCGATATAGAAGTTATAAGAGAACAGTTTCCGGTAATAAAAAACCTTGCTTACTTTGATCATGCAGCTGTTGCCCCTGTTCATTTACGTACCAGAGAGGCCTTAAACGATTATATACAGGATCTTTTGCTATATGGAGACAGGAACTATGCTGGTTGGCATCAAAAAAGTGAAGAAATCAGAAAAGGCATGGCAGAATTTATAGGGGCAACCTCTGATGAAATAGCCTTTATTAAGAATACTTCACAGGGTTTGTCACTGGTTGCAAACGGTCTGGATTTAAAAAAAGGCGATAATGTTGTTATACCTGATGTAGAGTTTCCTGCCAATATATATCCCTGGCTGAACCTTGAACGCAAAGGGGTTAAAGTTAAATTTATCAATACAAATAAATGTGACATACCTCTCTGTTGTGTTGAAGATGCGATTGATGAGAATACAAAAGTATTGTCAATCAGCAGTATCGAGTACTCCACCGGCTACAGAAATGATCTGGAAGGTATAAGTAAGCTTTTAGAAAAAAAACAACAGCAATATGGCCATAAAATCTATTTTTGTGTTGATGCAATACAGAGTCTTGGAGCATTCAAAATAGATGTAAAGAAATCAAATATTGATTTTCTTTCTGCTGACGGTCATAAGTGGTTTTTAACTCCTGAAGGTGCCGGTATCTTTTATTGCCGCTCAGAAAATCTTGATAAGCTGCATCCTGTTTCTGTAGGCTGGAAAAGTGTTAGAAAACCCCTTGATTTTTCGAATATTAAATTTGATCTTGATCACAGTGCCCGTAAATTTGAAGAAGGTTCTCTGAATATGATGGGAGTAGTTGCACTCGGGGCCAGCCTTGAATTGTTTAATTCCATTGGAATTGAAAAAGTAGAAGAAAATATTCTGAATATAACTTATAAAGCAATTTTAAAGCTTAGAGAAAAAGACTATATTATTACCAGCACTGTATCAAATAAATATCGATCAGGTATTATATGCTTTAAACCTAAAGAATCTATTGATAAAGAATATCAAAACTTTATAGATAATAACGTTCAACTATCTATTAGAGACGGAAAGTTAAGAATATCACCGCATTTTTATAATACAGAAGATGAAATAGAACATTTTGACAGGCTATTGAGGTAATAAAATTGTTTAAATGGTGGAGTAATCTTGAAGTATACTATCAAATATTTATAATGCTCTTTCTTGGAGCATTTTCCGGGGTTATTCTAAATTTAGCAACAAACTATTTCCACTGGTTAAATCCTGATCAGGCAGCATTGATAATAAGTATTATTAAGCCTTTTGGAGAGTTGTTTATACGACTTATTCAGATGGTAGTAGTACCTCTGGTATTTGCATCTTTGTTACTTGGTGTTGCAAGTCTTGGAGATCCTAGAAAACTTGGTAAGATAGGTACTAAAACTATAATATACTTTACTGTTACGACAGGTCTTGCTGTATCAATAGGTTTAAGTCTGGCTAACGTTGCTCAACCCGGTGGAGGATTTGATGCAAGCTTAAAAAGTCAGTTGATAGAATCAAATAAACAGGAAGTTCAAACAAAGGAAGAAATAAAAGAGTCCACCAAACAGTCTTTCGGAGATATTATTGTTAATATTGTCCCCAAAAACCCGATTAATGCGATGGCTGAAGGTAATATGCTCTCAATTATATTCTTTGCGCTTATGCTTGGTATTTGTCTATCTTTTATAGACGCTGAAAAAGCCAAGCATGTAATCTGGCTATGCGACTCTATAAATGATTTAATGATTGTAATTGTTAATATTGCTATGAAATTTGCACCCTATGGTGTATTCTCTCTAATAATGGTTGTTATATCAAGTTTTGGTGTAGATGTATTTATTGCTTTGCTTAAATATAGCTTTATTGTTATACTTGGATTAACCCTTCATGCTGTCTTTGCTTATGGTCTGGTAATTAAGCTATCCGGAATAGGTTTTATAAACTACTTTTACGGAATTAAAGATGCCTTATTAGTAGGTTTTTCAACAAGTAGCAGCTCAGCTACACTGCCAGTATCAATGAAAAACGCAACTGAAAACCTAAAAATCAATGAAGATATTGTTAGCTTCGTACTTCCACTTGGTGCAACAATAAATATGAATGGCACAGCCCTTTATCAGGGTGTAGCAGCAGTGTTTATTGCCCAGGTATTTGGAATTCATTTGAATCTTGAACAGCAAATCATAGTAGTACTTACAGCAACCCTTGCAGCAATAGGCGCAGCAGGTGTCCCTAGTGCAGGTATCATAACTCTTATAATGGTTTTACAGGCAATAGGTGTACCGGTAGAAGGCATAGCCCTTATTATGGGTGTTGATCGTATACTTGACATGTTCCGAACAGCTGTAAACATAGCAGGTGAAATATCAGCAGCATTGTTTGTTGGCAAAACAGAAGGCCAGATGGCTATGTCATCAGCAGAAATAAACGATTACTTGCTTGACCTGCGAAAAGGCAACATAAAAAGTGAATCAGTACTATGATTTTCTAAACATAATATATCTTATGCGACTATATCGGATCGATAGACAACAAATACTTAAATATAGTTATTTGTTGCCTTTGGTTTCTTCTTCCAGTTCTTTAAGGGTGGTTTCAAGGGCTTCTTTTCTTGTTTTGTAGGTTTGATAATTGATTTTTTTATCCTTATACTGTTTTTCAAGGTTATCAAGCTGGTATTGAATATACTCAACTGTAATCATATCTCTATTTGGTGCTGGACCAACAGCATAACAGGTTGCCCCTTCTGGTACCGGGTCGCCTCCCTGAGCAATAGCAGGTGTTTTGTTTTTCATATCAACATTCATAATAATTGCTAACACTCCTGATACTATAACCACAGGGATCACAAATAGTTTAATGCATTTTTTTAGCAATTTAAAACCTCCAGTAAGATATTAATTAGTTATAATTGTTATCATCACCCTCTCTAATAAATCTCTGTTCATTATATTCTCTTTGTTGCTCCATTATACTGGATTCATTAAGAGCATTTATCTCTTCCATCCTCTTTTTAATATCTTTTTTTCTTATATCGTGGGTTTTTTTATCTATTTTGTCTTCTTTATATAACTTATCTAATTCTGTTAACTGTTCTTTAAGCTCATCCAGTGTATAAGAATTAATAACCCTGGGTGGTCCAGAATCATAACACATAGGGCCCATCATTTGGGGGTCATTTTGTTCCTTTTCTTCTGCTTTAACACAGGTGTCACTGGCTACGGGTGTTATTGCAACAGCCAAAATAGCCGGTATTATTAGCTTTTTAAGTATTTTATTAAAGCTCATTATTACTCCTTTTCTGGTTATTTATTTTATATTTGCATTAAAATTATATATTTTCAAGGATTTTTCTTGCAGAAGCAGCATAAATACTACCTTTAAAAGTTTTAATTGCATTATTCAGGTAATATTCAGCCTTTTCATAATCTCTATAAACTTTTAGCTGGCACAGCCCGTATAACAGATAATATTGTGACAATAAAAGAGCACTATAACGAGCTTTAAAGTAAAAAATATGCCTGGTTGCGGTATCATGCCAGTAATTAAGGATATCAAGTGCTTTATCTTCTTTGTTAGCAGAAATATAGATTTCTGCATTAATTAAAGAAATCTCTAAATACTTGGGATCAGAGTTTCTGACTACAGCATTTCTATTTAAATCTAAAGCTTCTTGAATTAGCTGTTCAGCTTTACCGCTGTCAGGCTTCTTTTTTAAGTATAATAATGCTTCTTTTGCTTTTACAATATCTATTTCTCTATCATTTTTATCCATAAAAAAAAGCTTTTCTGCTTCTCTTAGCCTGTTATTCAGCATCAAAACATCTGCACAAAGGAGTTTTGCCAGTGTTCTTTTTTCAAGATTTTTTAGTTTTTTGCTTAATTCAAGGGCTTTCGTCTTCTGTCCGGTAACATAGAAGTAATATAGCCTTGTTTCAGGTGAAATTAAATAAGGTGTATTGACCAAAATACCTGCTAGCTTTGATTTACCAAATTTTAATAAATTTAAAACTATTATTAACAGTGTGATATAAAAACAAAAAATAAATAAGAAAAAAGAAATAAAAGCATAAAGGTATATTTCATCAAAGTAGACCATTTTATCAGGCTGAATAAACAGTATGTTTAAAATGTAAATGCTTAATATTAAAAAGAATATAGCAGCAAGCACCGGTATAACAAGCTGAGAAATAATATATAGAGTTATAACTTGCATTCTTGTTAGCCAGCCTGTTTGCATTTATCTATTCAACAACCTTTGTTACAAGAATATCACAGTCTTCTTTAACTTTTTTAAGCTTTTCAATATCATCAACGACTTTTCCAAATACATTAACAGCTGAAGCAGGCCTGATTTCGTGGTCAGTAGATGCCGGGGTTTTTCCATAAAAAATGCACATGGCTTTATTAGGAGGCCAATAACCAACATCACCAAGCTCAACAACTAATTTAGAATTATTATCCAGTGATGCACTAATATCTGTACGGAAAAACACTTCCTCTCCCCACAAAGTCCCTACACTTTCTAACGGAAGAGAATCCCATAACTTATCTGCTGTTATGCTATCGTCTATTTTAACTTTTATTTCTATATCATCAAGTTTTACATTGATTTTTCTGTTCATATAATGCTCTCCACTCTTTCTTTATATGCAATAAATTTATTATTATTAGCTAAGACTCTTTTATTTTGAAGATTTAAGCCTACAGGGCAGGTGTATTATTGCTTGAAATCAGCTTTTTATAAAAAAATATGATCAACATGCTTAAAATCATTTTTATAGTTAAACACTATTATATTTCTTTTAGCTTGCAGTGTAAATAATAATAAATGAGATTTGCTTTAAACAGCTTTTTGAGTTGGGCAAGCATCAATTGTAAAGATCTTTTCTCAGTGAAGAGGCTGCTTTAAGAGATGAAATATTTTGCTGTTCTTTTCTGTATAACAATATTTTTTTATCCGACCAGTTAAGATTAGGATCTTCAAAAGGTATACCTGCACGACTATTCAGTAATTCTTTTTCTTTAAAGGATAAAAGGTTATCAATAAGTTTTGGATCTTTTACTGCAATGGTTCCAGGAGATACTCTACCAACAGGATCTGTATTTCCAGTAAAAAAGCCGGCTTTTATAAGGCCACCACGCACTGCTGGAGATGAACTATATGTAATAAGCTTTCCGTTATCTTTTAAAAGTAAGTATAAAGCTTTGAATAACTGTGTACTCCAGAGTGAGGGTAGCTTTTGCGGAGAAAAAGGATCGTGAAAAATCAAGTCAAAAGATGAATTTAACTTATCAACTATCTGTCTTACATCATTTACAAAGAATTTTAACGAAATATTGTTTTCTTCATGATAAAAAAAATCATCACCAGTATATCGATTCGATATAGTCGTATAATATACCTTATGTAAAAACCTGTCAAAAAAAGCTTTCAGGTTATCAGGGTAACCGTCAAACGAAATATCAATGCTTTTAAGAAGGATAGAGGGGTCATTTTCTACTGCTACAATTGAAATTTTTTTTAAAGGATCACGCTTAAAGATTTCAGTCAGCAACACTTTGCTATTATATCCAGGCCCAAAGCAAACATCAAACACGTTAATAACTGTCTTGTTGTGTAGATTTTCAAGTATTTTAGACGGCAGGACAAATTTTTCAAGGGCCTCTTTATAAGCACCAACACGGCTGTGATAAATATCGTTAAAAACCTTATTATAAAAGGATTTTGTACCATCGCCGGTGATAAACTCTTCTATGTGATCCATCTATTTTGTTCCGCCAAAGTTACGTTTGTCTCTCTATTAAATCTTAAAATAATTAATATTTCAATTCAAATCAGAATCAAAACTTGAAAACCTTTTACTGGTAAATGAAAATCATATTTTTTTACGTGTAGTTGTGTATTTATAAAACTTAATCTATTTTGAAATCCTTAAAAAGAACGTTAATATTATACAAATAGTTACGTGTCACTTAAAAGACTTTAACCACGGGGATAATTTATGGATAACAGAGAGGATAATTTTAGCATTGTTTCAACAAACAGACTTGAAAAGCTTCTTGAAGAGGCAGACACAGAGCTTAATAAAATTCAACCCCAGATTGATTATCTTGAAGAATGTGTTGAAAAATTGCATGATCTTAAACTTAAGAAACAAAAGCTTTTATCATTAAAAGCCAGCGTTAAAACACTGGTAAACAATTCTGACACAACTTATAATTACGTAAGAAATAATAAAGATAGATTAAACCCTGATATTATAACAGCAGTTAAGTCACACTTAAATATTACAGACAAAACAAATGCTGACTTAACTTCAGCACAAAACTTTTTTGTGCCTGAACTTGCGCTTAATCAGGTCAAAAGTTATCTGCGAACAAATAATAATTTGAATTTTGAGATTTTTAAAGCTGTCACCTACAATGGTGGACATGCTACAACCGATCAGATAAGGGAATACCTGATTAAAAACAAAATTAAAATGCCAAAAACAGGCAAATACTTTGATGAAGTCGAATTAAAAGAGGTTTCATCAAGGGCTAATTATCTTGTAAGGAAACAACTATTGATAAGCACTTCACCAGGAAACTTTCAGGCAACCCTTGGGTATACAACTTCATAAATATGAACAAACTAACTGTTTGAATTATAATTTATTCCACAAAAAAAGGGTTTCAGGTTATATGCTTAAATGCTTTTCTCAAACTATGAAGTAATTCAGAATCGGTTAGCCTGAAATGTATTGGCGTGACTGATATAAGCTTTCTTTGAATAGCCATAACATCAGAAGTTTCTTTTTCTCCTTCTACGATAGGTTCACCAGCCAGCCAGTAATAGATTTTACCTCGTGGATCTGTTCTTTTTTCATAGCAATCACAATAATTTCTGGCTCCTAATTCAGTAAACTCAACGTTTTTGAGTTCAGCTTCAGCTCCTGAAGGGAAGTTTATATTTAATATTGTTTGAGATGGAATATTCAAACCGGGTAATTGCCTTACAAACTCAAGTAAAAACTCTGAAGCTTTCTTAAAATCGTCTTCAGAAAAGTTTCCATCGGTTAATGAAAGAGCTATACTTGGTATAGAATAAATTGCTCCTTCTATAGCAGCGTTTACTGTTCCTGAATAGAGTATATCTGCACCCAGGTTAGGGCCGTGATTGATACCTGTGACGACCAGATCAATTTGATCTGATCCCAGCAAAGAACACATAGCAAGTTTTACACAGTCTGTTGGCGTGCCGGTTGTTTGCCAGGCAGTAGTATTGGGTATATTTAGATCCACTTTTTCAACCCTGAGTGGTTTATGCAACGTTAACGAATGTCCTGTTGCACTTCTTTCCCTGTCGGGAGCGATAATAAATACATCATGATCTCTGGCAAGGACTTTGATTAAAGTCCTTATGCCGATCGAATTAATTCCATCATCGTTGGTTACCAGTATTCTCATAATAATCTTTTCTAATGCTCACTATTACTAATTTGTTAGTAACATTATAGCCTTGAATGGCCTGATTAAGTCAAGTAATTAATATTTGTTATTCTTAAGGTTTAGTTTATCGCTCTTTCAGGTGAATATTACAAAATTTTTCCGGTGGATAAAAACTTCTTATTGAGCGGAAGCTACAACATATAATAGATTCAGGCAATTGTTTACTAAACAAAAACGTTAATAAGTTTACATTCTGGCGCTTGATATAAATTGCCTGCTAGAATATTTTGAGTAATAAACTATGCTTACAGGTAGGATATGAAAAAATTTCACAAGGTTATAGTCACATTTTTATTTTTCTCATTGTTTTCTGGCGCATGGATTATGAATAGATCAGTGCTGGCAGCCGAAATCAGATATGATGAAGTGCCAAACAGCAATAAAATCATAACCCTGAACGTAAATAATAAGAAATTATCTCAAACACTAAAGAAACTTGCACTGAAAGCCCGGTTTAATCTTATTATCTCGCCAGAGTTTCAGGATGGTCTGGTATCCGTAAACCTTCAGAGAGTCAGGGTTGGAGAGGCTTTGAAAAATCTTATGACTGTAGGTAACTTTACTCTTTCAAAGGAAAACAATAATTTGATTGTAGCAAAAACGGTTATAGAAGAAGATTTACTTACAGAGGTAATACATTTAAATCACGCACAGGCCGGTCAAATAGTTTATGCCCTTGATAAAGTTGTTGAAAGAAAAGAAAAAGACGTTCTGTCTTACGATGAAATTTCTAATTCTATTATATTAAAGGGCAATAAGGATTATGTTAACTCCATCAAAAGGGCTGTTCTAAAACTTGATCTGCCAAAAAAAGCTTCTACCTTTAAGCTTGAAAATTATACAGCTACCCAAATGACTCAATTACTGGAAAAAGAGATTTTTAATAATAAATCAGCCCACTTAACAAAAGAAACCGGAGATCCATCATATCTTGAGCCAGTTTTTGATAAAGAACTAGGATATGTAATCAAGGGAATGGTTTACAAACAAGAATCTTTAAGTTTGAATTCAGATAAACCCATTATCATACCGGAAGAAAAGAATAATGAAATTACTATAATAGCTAATTCACACCAGCTTGGGCTTGCGAGAGAGCTTATATTCTATCTCGAAAACAAAAATATTGACAAAGACGAAGAAATAAGACTTGCCCATAGAAAGATTTATGAGACCAGGCAACAGCTAGAATCTACTATTGAGGATCTAAAACAGACCCAGCTTTTATTGTCTGATGCAACAATTTCACAGATAGATAAAGAAATTGAGATCAAAAACGCTCATATGCAGATAAATAAACTCCAGGATGAAATAAATAAGCTTAAATCACAAAAGCTATGGGATATAGTAACAGGTCCATCTCCTAAAATAGTATCAGCTGAAAGCAATAAGTCTATCGACATTAAAATAGAAGCTTTAGAACAGGAAATTGCCAAAAATCAAACACTGCTTAAAACCGTAAACGAACTTAAAGCAGAAATGAAACAAAAAATTGCCTTGAAAGATAAGCAGCTTGAACAGGCTTATTCAGAATTAAATTTAGTTAGGGCGCAACTTGCTGAAATTAAACTTGAAAAAGGTTTTAAAGAAAGCCTGGAAGGATTATCAGTGCCATCAGTTGCACTGGAAAAAGCACAAAAAGAGCTTGCAATTACAAAAACAGAATTGAACAGGGTAAGACAACAGCTTGATGCTTCAAAAGACCAGCTGGAATTAATATATGGCGGTAAATTTCTAGACAACATTGAAATACCAGAGACAAAGTCTAACTGGTTCAGGTAATGCTAACTAATACAATTTTTATTTCTAAACCTGCCCTTTGAGAGAGGTTTCTAGCGGGTGTTATTGAGTGTATAATGTTTTAAATAAAGTTTATTTGCTGTTTGAATCCTGAAAACAATTATTAGTAAAACCTTATCAATAGCATAAAAATAGGTCACACTTGTAGATAGTGAATTTAAGAAGCAAAAAGCTGACACACAACAAATAACTATATTGAAGTATTTGTTGTCTATCGATCCGATATAGTCGCATAAGATATATTATGTTTAGAAAAATTGAAAAATTTAACCTTTTTTGACCTGAGACTTTATCTTTCCACAAATACATAATTAGCCTAAATGCTAAATCCAATTAGTCAAAAGTACAATCTACACTGTATTGGATATACTAATATTGCATTATTTATTCTTTTTTAATACAATTTTGCCAATATTAATTCGACCAAATTGGTAAATTTTTTGAAAATATTTCCCATTTTTATTCAAAGGCAAACACTGGAACCATATAATCATATCTAACATATAAAGCTACGTAAGAGTTTAGAGGTATTTTAAGGAGTTATTTAAGATGACTGAAGCAAAAACGATTGAAAATCCCTATGTATTAGCATTAGAAAACTTTGACATTACTGCTGATCGGTTAAATCTCGATAAAAACATAGCTCGACGAATTAAATATCCTGAAAGGGAGCTTACGGTAAACTTTCCGGTTAAAATGAGTGATGGTAACGTTAAGATTTTCACAGGTCACAGGGTACAGCATAATACCGGCAGAGGTCCTGCTAAAGGTGGTATTCGTTATCATCCGGATGCTGATCTTGATCATTGCCGTGCACTGGCTACATGGATGACATGGAAAACTGCTGTTACTAATATACCATATGGTGGCGGCAAAGGAAGTGTTATATGCAACCCGCTGGAAATGACCAAACACGAACTTGAAGGTATGACACGAAGGTTTACAAGTGAAATATCTATTATCATTGGCCCTGAAAAAGATATACCGGCTCCTGACGTCTATACAAATGCCCAGACAATGTCATGGATGATGGATACATACAGTATGGTTAAAGGATATTGTGTGCCAGGAGTTGTTACCGGCAAACCCATCAGTGTTGGCGGCTCTATGGGAAGATCTGAAGCTACCGGAAGAGGGGTAGTATTTACTGTTGAAGAAGCCTGTAAGCATCTTGGTATTAATATAGCCAAAACTAAATCAGCTGTTCAGGGTTTTGGAAATGTGGGCAGTATTGCAGCTAAATATTTACACCTTAACGGTTCGAAGGTTGTTGCAGCAAGTGACGTTAAAGGCGGTGTCAGAAATGATGAAGGCCTTGATATACCTGCACTTATGAAATATTGTGCTGAAACTGGCTCTGTTGTCGGCTTCCCGGGGACTGACCCCATTTCTAATGAAGACTTACTTGTGCTTGAAGTTGATATACTGGTTCCTGCTGCACTTGAAAACCAGATTACAAGGTTTAATGCCAATGATATTAAAGCAAAAATTGTTGCTGAAGGTGCTAATGGGCCGACAACACCAAAAGCTGACGAAATATTATTTGAAAATGGTGTCTTTGTAATACCGGATATTTTAGCTAACGCAGGTGGTGTTGTAGTATCTTACTTTGAGTGGGTTCAAAATATTCAACACCTCTTCTGGAAAGAAATTGATATAACAGAAAAGCTTAAGAGCATCATTGTAAAATCATTTGATGATGTCATCACTACGGCTGAGAAGAATAAAGTTAACAACAGGCTTGCAGCAAATATGCTAGCTGTTGCCAGGGTTGCAGAAGCCATTGCTGATAGAGGCATATACCCATAGGCATTAGTTTTTAAGCAATTTGAATTTTTACGGGGGTTTCATTTGAAAGCCCCCGTTTAAATAGGTTTAAGGTTTAATTTAAATATATTTGCAATATATTGACAACCTGATAATATCTGTTTATAAGGTTAAATCTATATGCAAAGGCTTGTTAATTAATTTATGTTGATACTATACCAATTAGGTATTGAAATTTTTCTCTCAATAAGCTACATTAATAATAGCGGGCAATCTTTTTTGTAATAATAGTAACAATTTTGCCGTCATGCAATTTACAAAACTTAAATGTACTTTGGATTTTAAGATTTGTTGACATTCATTTCTGATTATCAAAAAACTATCCGGGCAGCAATTTTAATTTAATAACGCCTGATAATGCTTCATTCAGTGGAGAGTACAGATGAAAAGCAGTAATTCTGGTGAAAAAACTATTTTAATTGTTGAAACCAGCCTCTTATTTAGCTCTATTGTAAAAAAACTTCTCGGTAAGGCAGGGTTATACAACATTATATCTTCCAGTGATGAACTGGATGCATCTATCAAGCTGGGTAAATATAATGTAAAACTTCTTATTATTGGTCATAATATGTCTTTTGGAGCTTCATTAAAGCTTGTCAATCATATTAAAAGCAATAAGATACTTGCTAATATACCCATGCTTAAAATTAGCTCAAATTTGAGCATTAACAATAGCTATAACCTTGTTAAGGCAGGGGTTAATGACATCATTACACTAAATGAGTTCGATCACAATGTCTTTTTAAGTAAAATTGCCGGCTTATTAAAAGATGATATTCTTTTAAAGCTGATTCAAAAGCAATCTGTAAGCACCCGGCTTGAAACTGATGCCAGTATTCTATCTCCTAAAGTTGCTGACAGCAAGAAAAGTGAACAAGAGCCATTTGTTAAAGAGATGGTGACACCTGAAAAATTTGAACAGAAGCTTATGCAAATTAATACCATTAAGACTGTGCCATTTGTTATTACGCAGTTGCTCTCTATGACATCTTCTTTAAACACTGAGATTGATGACATTGCGAACCTAATAAAGACTGATAATGCTCTTACTGCAAAAGTATTAAAACTGGCCAATTCTGTTTTTTATAACCGTTTAAGCAATCGTATATACAATTTAAAAGACGCTATAAAGGCTATTGGCTTTCTTGGTATTAAAGACATTGCACTGGCAGTAGGTACGATAACTAAATTTGACCAGAATCCTGATCAGACAACTTTAAACCGGATTAATCTCTGGTATTATTCTTTTACTTCTGGCATTATAGCTACAAGAATAGCTGATTCTATTAAATATCCTCATGCTGAAACCTGTTTTGTAGCTTCTCTTTTAAACAATATTGGTATTGCTATTCTTGATGATTATTTGCATGAAGAACTTAAACAGGTTCTTGAAGTCAGTATTTATTATAACCTGCCATTTAGTAAAGTTGAAAAGAAGCTTCTGGGGGTAAGGCACAACGAAGTAAGTGCAAAAGTACTTAGATTATGGAACTTTCCTAAATCCATTGTGGTTCCTATTTCTCTTTCTGATCTATCTTATAACGATATCATTAACCTGAAACCGGTTTTTAATGACTTTAAGAAAGATGCTCTCATACTGAAATTATCTGATCAAATGGCTAAAGTTTTAACTGGTGGACTGTTTAAAAATGATATTGTTGAAGATATTCCGGCTGAAGTTTTTGATTCTTCTTATCTTGATCTGGATATCAACCGTTTTAAATCAAGCCTGAAAGACGTTGAAGACAATGTTAAAGACATTATGGAAAAGACTTATACCACTATTAATCTTGAAAATATTCTTCAAAATAGTTATACAAATACTTGTTCTTCTGCTAAACCCTTAAAGACTGTTGTTTTAAAAGAAAACTGTAACAAAATGTTTATACTGGAAGCTATTCTTGAAAATTTAGATTTTGAAGTTTCTTATCATTCTTTAGATAATATAAAGAATATTTCTAAACTATTCCCTGATTTAATGATTCTTGACTTTGATAACCCTGAAAATATTTCTAATTATATCAATACTATTAAGAGCATTCTTCAAACAACCTCTATTAGCATTGTTATATCTGTACCAAAGAAAGCTATATCACTACTTCAAAAGCTTCTAGGGTTTAATAATAAGCTTATTTATTTACCCAGACCTTATATGCTGTATGATATTCATAATTTCATTGATTTTATTAGTTTCTCCTCTAAGATACTTGTTCAAAAATAGATAACGAAAGATTAGTGAATTTGATAACGCCAAAAATAACACCAAAAAATAATGTACTTCTTATACATGACTCTTCTGATGACCTGATAGAGTCATTAGAAGCTGCTGGTTATAACATATTTTCTTCAAATTATTGTTATCAGGCAATAAATAAGAATATTACTGAAAATCAAATTGAGATTATATTGATATATATTCATGAGCAGACAGATGAGACGGTTAATCTTATCTATAAGCTAAAAACCAACTTTTTGAGCAAGCATCTTCCTGTTATAGTAATTGAAGATACCCAAGTTGTGACAAATCAAATTGCTTATTTAGAAGAAGGTGCTGATTATTATACTGCCATGCCGCTTAATTTGCTGGCTCTCATAGCAAGAATTGAGTCTTTATTGCGGCGCATTCAGTGGATTTCTACAAACAACAATGAGAATACTCAGATTCTTTCATCTTTATATTTTGATCTGACAGATCGCCAGCTTCAAATTTTGAGGCTTATTGTTATGGGTTATTCTAATAAAGACATATCTGAAAAACTTTTCATAAGTGAAAAAACTACCAAGGCTCACATAAACAGCATTTTTAAAAAATTAAATGCAAAAAATCGAACACAGGTTCTGATAAATTGTATCAATTCTGGTATTATTTCTATAAAATAATACTATTTTCTGGCTCTATGGCTATCACTTAATTTGTTAATTGAATAGGTTCATTTTAGTAAATAGGCTATTATAAAATTATGCCAAATAATAATATTCTTCTTGTTGAACCAAATCTGAAAACACAGACCATGTATAAAATTATGCTTGGTAACTCTTTTCAGTGCCAGATAACTTTTTCTAACAATGAACTTGAAGCTATTATGACTTTAGAAACCGGCGCTCCTGATTTGATTATCATTGGTAGTGCTGTAAGTATTGATAGTTCAGCTGATTTAATTCAGTTTATTAGAAACTCACAAGATTTTAGAAACATACCGATATTTAAAATATCTACCCCTATTAGCAAAAGAGATCTTATTGAGTATGTAAAGCTTGGTACCAGTGACATTTTGCTTGTAAATAATTTTAATCTCAAAAATTTTATTGTAAGAGTTAAAAAATTGCTGGAAAAAACTAAAGGCTCTGTTACAACCAATAATGAAATTCAAAAAACACTAATGGCCGCTACAAAACCCGATAATAAACCAGCAAATAATACTGTAATAAAGAAAATACAGGATCAAAAGCAAAAGCAAGAAAAAGAAACTGAAAAGCCTTCAAAACAAGCAACAAAAAGTTATCCTGATACCACCAGGGTCGACAAAACAAAGGAGATTCTTGATAATCTTACAGAATTGATGCCTCTATCTCTTGTGGAGAAAAAATTATCACGTATAGCAACAGTAACACCATTGCCTTATATCATTTCTGAGTTGATAAGTCTTGCTTCTTCTATTAACACAAATATTAACGACTTAACCAAGCTTATAGAGACTGATTATGCCTTAACTGCAAAAGTTTTAAAGCTGGCTAACTCTGCTTTTTACAGACGGGCTAACAAAAGAATACACAACCTTAAAGATGCAATAAATACTGTCGGTTATTTCGGAGTCAAAGATATTGCCCTTGCTATTAGTACAATAAATAATATAGGCAAACCCGATGAAGAAGGAACTCTCAGTACTTTAAAAGTATGGCACCACTCTCTGGCAACAGGTATTATTGCAAAAGAAATAGCCCACCTGTCAAACCACCAGAAGCCTGAAACCTGTTTTGTAATGGGCATCTTAAGCAACTTAGGTTTGGCTATTCTTCACGACAATTTTAATAAAGAATATGAACAGATTATTGAAACAGCTGTTACATATGGTCTTCCTCTTGTAGAAGTAGAGAAAAAGCTTATTAATATTACACATTATGAAATTACCTCAAAAATTCTAAATCTGTGGGGTTTTCCCAGAGAAACTTATACTCCATTGAGCTTTTTAAATCTTGGTTTTGATGAAATTTTTGCTCTTGATTCCAAACAGGATGTATTCAAGAAAGATATTGCACTCATTAAACTGTCTGAAGCAATCTCAGGGATCCTTTTTGGAGGTCTTCTACCAACTGAAGAAATACTTGATATATCAGGAGATATTCTCTCAAAGCAATATCTAAAGATTTCAAGGGATAAATTGATAGAAGAAATACTTGATATAAAAGATATCGTTAATGAAACTATGCAAATACTTTTATTGCAGGTTGAACCAGAAGTTTTAATGAGCTGTGATGCTTTTCAGAAATACAAAAACTTCAGAGAACCTAAATGTATTGTACTGAAAAGAGATGAAACCAGGTTGCCGGTTTTTGAAATTATACTCAAAGAGTTAAAATACAGTGTTAAATATATTAAAAATCCTATGTTTGAAACAGATATCATTAAAAATGAAAAACCTGATTTTGTCTTAATTGATATTGATGAAAATGCCAGAAAGGTCTATAACGCAAACTATTTCAATCATCTGAATCATCAGATTGATAAAGACAACAATACATGTTTCTGTATTATTTCATCCCCTGAAATTATTTCTGACCTTGAAGAAGGGCTTTCAAACCTTGAAAACTTTATTTTTTATAAAAAACCATACTTAACCAGTAATATTGTGAGTTATCTGGAGAAAATTCAGAATTATTACTACAATGTCGCACTTTCACGTTGAATATTAGATGAATCGGGGAAACTACAATGAATAAAGATTTTAAATGGCACAATAATATACTAAAACTAAATGAAGCAATTTTTCTTGTTGATAAAGAAGCAAGAATAATTAATCTGAGCTCTAATGCTGAAGATTTATTTGGCTATAAAGCTGAAGAACTGATTCATCAGGAATTTTTCTTAAAGCTTTTGCCTGATACACTTGCCCCTTCATATTCAAAAATGTTTCATACCCTTCTGGAAAAACCTGATTTTGCCGGCAAAAAGGTTGAAATAACAGCACTTTCAAAAGAAAAAGAAACTCTTTATATTGAAGTTTCTATTTCTCCGGTATTGATGGATGACCAGAAGCTTTTTATATTCTTAATACAGGATATTACCGAGCGCAAAGTAACTGAAAAATCTTTTCAAGAATATCAGGAATTCTATCATAACATTACCAGCAAGGCCTTTGATGCCATTGTACTTACTGATGATAAGGGGCTTATCTCTTACTGGAACCCTGCAGCTGAAAAAATGTTTGGATATTCCTTTATTGAAGCCATTGACAGACCTGTACAGGAGTTGTTATCTCCTGATGAAGAGGCTATCAAAGAGTTTGATGAATTTTTTGCTAATTTAACCGAAGATAAACTTGATGAAAACCCTTATCTTGATTCAATGTTTGAAGATAAATTTTTAAGAAAAGATGGCACACTCTTTGATGCAGAACTTTCTGTTTCTACAATTAAAACAGAAAGCGGCATAAATGCCCTGGGCATTTTTAGAGATATCACTGAACGTAAAGAAGCCGAAGAAGCCTTTAAAAAAGCTACTCTTAAGTTTCAGGTTGTATCTGATACAGCCCATGATCCTATTATTATGATTAATGAAGACTTAAACATAGTCTTCTGGAATAAAGCTGCAGAAAGAACATTTGGCTACACAGCTCAAGAAGCAAAAGATCATTGCATATTTGACTTAATAACTCCTGAATATGTCAGAGAAAAGTATATCAAAGAAGAATTAGAACTTATTCAGTCTCCTGATGAAGTAGATAGCATTATTCGAGAATTTATTTTTGTCGACAGAAATAATAAAGAAATTATTGGTGAAGTTTCTGTATCAAAAATTATTCTGGATGATAAACCTCACTGTGTTGGTATTATTAGAGATATCACCGAACGCAAAAAAGCCGAAAAAGAAATGCGTGAAATGTCTGATATGTTTGCTGCAGTTTTGGAAGCTTCTATCAATGCACTGATTATTATTGATTCTAAAGGAACAATAACCCACTGGAGCAAAGCTGCTGAAAATATTTTTGGCTATAAATCTGAAGAAACAATTGGCAAAAGCCTTCATCAGACACTGGCTCCGGAAAAATATCATAAAGATATTAACAAGGGCCTGAAAACTTTTGCTAAAACAGGCAAAGGTAATGCTATAGGGCAAAAGGTTGAACTTGAAGCCCTTAAAAAAGATGGTACCAGTATAATTATAGAGCTTTCTCTTGCAAGCTTTAAACTCAATAATGAATGGCACGCTGTTGGCATTGCAAGTGATATTACTGAACGCAAAGAAGCCGAAGAGTATATGAGAGAAATGGCTGATATGTTTAAAGCAGTATCAGAAGCCTCTATTAATGCACTGATTATTATTGATGGAGAAGATAAAATAACCCACTGGAGTAAAGCTGCCGAAAAAATCTTTGGATATAAAGCTGAAGAAATTACCGGCAAAAAAATGCACGACACATTTGCACATAAAAAATACTCTGAACTCTACCAGAAAGGGCTGAAAACTTTTGCTAAAACAGGCAAAGGAGCTGCTGTAGGCCAAAAAGTTGAACTTGATGCCATACGAAAAGACGGTAAAGAAATCGTTATTGAACTCTCACTTGCCAGTTTCAAGCTCAATAACAAATGGCATGCTGTTGGTATTGCAAGTGATATTACTGAACGCAAAAAAAACCAGGAAAAAATACTTGCTATGTCAAATACATTCAAGGCTGTGCTAGATTCGGCCCTCGATGCTATTGTTATTATTGATGATAAAAACATGATTACCCACTGGAGCAAAACTGCTGAAAGCATTTTTGGCTATTCAAGAAAAGAAGCTCTCAACAATAACCTGAATGCTCTTATAGCCCCGGAAATGTTTCTTAAGGCAGCAGGTTTTCCTTTTATAGACCATAAAAACATTGGTCAGGTTTGCCTGCCGGCAAGAACAAAAAATAACCAGAAAATATTTATTGATCTGGCTCTTTCACCATTTGAAGTTAATGATAAATGGCATGCTGTAGGCATTATAAAAGATGTAACCAAAGAAAAAGAGATACAACAAAGAATTCTGGATATGAATTCTCTCTATAAAAATATTCTCGATATTTTTGATGGTCATATATATATTATTACCTCTGATAGAAACCTTCAGCATCTTGTATCAGATTCTAATAATTTGATATCAAAGCCTATAGAACCAATAAAATGTCACAAAAAGCTTTATAACTTTGATAAACCCTGCCCATGGTGTCATTTGAATGATGTACTGGAAGGCAATAAAGTTAAATTTAAGTTTAAAAACCCGGAAAATAACAACTGGTATATCTGTATCAGTGAACCGTTTAACCACAAAGGGCAGAACTACGCTCTATCAATTAAAATAAACATCAAAGACCTTGAGCTATCAGCCTTTGAAGAAGTTAAAATTAAAAAAGAAGGTTGTGAGTAAAAGTCAACTGATTCCAGAACTATTGGGCCGGATTTAATCCGGTGAAAAGCCCTGAGTTTATCAGTTGAACCTCTAAAAGCCTGAAATAGCTTGAAAAAATTTTTTGAGGCAGATGTAGTGCCCTGAAAAAATAAACTTTCCTTATTTCATGTACCTTTTGGCGTTTTTATATCTGAAGTCGGGAAACGAATTAGGGCAACTTTTTATAACGAAGTTTCATCGGGTAACTTTAATCAGGAAAATATTAAAAATAAAGTAGCCTCAACCACTACTGACATTAAAGCACAGCTTTTAAAAATAGCTGATAGCCTCTAGAGAAGCACGTTATAAGCAACAACACGATTGGGGCCTTCTTTTTTAGCAGCATAATATGCTTTAGTAGCCATGCCTGTCAGCTGTTCAGGGTTCAGGTTTGTACTGGCATCTTTCAGGGCAATGCCAGCACTTATTGTTACTGGCAGGGTGACTTGATTAAACTCATAATCAGTAGTTTCAACATACTCACGAAGCTTTTCTGCTATGGCAAGCGCCGTTTCAACAGAAGATTCCTGTGATAAGACTGCAAACATATGTTCTGAATACCTGCTGACAAGCCCACCGTCTTTAAACGTAGCTTTAAGCTCTTCAGCAAACTTTTTAAGTATATAGCAGGTTGCATTCTGCCCGTGCTGGTTTTTTATTTCGTTAAAATCGTCAATACCAATCATATAAAAAGACAGGCAAAAACGGAATTCATTAGCAGCCTGAATCTTTTTGGCTATTTCTGTCTGGAAAAACTGCTTGTTATAAAGGCCTGTCAGTGGATCTGTAGCTGAAGGTTCTTGATGAAGCTTGCTCATATCATCTTTGCTAGCCTGTTGCAAATGCTGTTTCTTTTCTTCGAGTTCTTTTTTCTTGCTGATAAGGTCATTTTGCTTTGTGATGAGTTCTTTTTGAAGTTTGCTCATTTCTTGAATCTGAAACATCAGCTCATCATGTTGTTGTTGAAGGTCTTTTTCCTGTAGTTTGAGCATATCTTCCTGATGTTGTTTAAATATATCTATTTGCTGACGATTCATTTCTTTGATGTTTTCGTCTTCAATTTCGTCCAGCTGGGCTTCTAGTTCTTCAATATGGTTGTCTACCTTTGCTTTCACCTCTGAAGAAAGTTCTGCAAGCTGCGAAGTAGCTTCATTAAAGTTTATAATCTCCGTTTCTTGATCTTCTTCTTTATAGTGTAAGGCTTTTGCAGGATCTTTGAGATCAACTTTTTCTGACATGTAGGTACCACGTTCACCTTCATGAACATCATAGAGCTTTTCTCTTTCCTGTTCTGCCAGAAAGCTTTTTTTCATTGAATGTATTTCTATAAAAAAGAGTTTAAAGCCCCAGTTTCTTGAAATATTGTTCAGTTGCTTTTTGAGGAGCTCTGAAAGTTCCTTTTGCATAGATACTGCTTCTTCAAGCGATTTATCATTAAGCTGATGGCTCAGTGTCTTGATTATATAGCGTTCCAGGGTATATTCAAGATCTTTATTTTCAACTTCATAGCGGGCTTTATAGGGTTCCATGACCTTATATTTCATGCTTACTTCGAGGTCAATGGTATAATCTCCTTTGACGAGCAGAGAGAATTTAGGCAACCTGAATGTTTTGGGTTTCAGGTCAAAGATTATTAATTCATCTATTACGGGTACAAGAAAGTGCAGTGGCCCGGGGAAAAGCGTCTTAAAGTAGTTCCCCTGTCTTTCTACTATAGCGACCTGTCCTTCTTTTATTCTAACAATCAGGTTCATATTAGGTTTTTATATTCTCCGGTTCAGAATTTCTTGGCACAACAACAAGTTTTGCGCCGTCAATCTCTTTTATAATGACCTGTGTATTGGCATCAATGGGAACAAAGTGTTCATAAGTATAAGCACTCCAGGTTTCGCCGGTATTCATAATCTTTACCTTGCCGCTGATCTGGTCTACAGGCTTTAAAACAATGGCTTTTACTCCTATGATACTGTATACATTATCAGGAACAGCTTCTTTATCGAGTTCAATATACTTTTTGACCAGTGGTCTTGCGACCATCAGCAACACAACAGATGTAGTAATGAATACACCCAGCTGAATAGCTTCATTAAAGCCTGCCAGAGCGATAAAAGCTGCTATAACAGCTCCACCTGCCAGCCATATAAGAAAAAATGATGGTGTTATGGCTTCAAATATTGCAAAACCTCCGGCGATTATGATCCATATAATGAATTCTGCCCATCCTGGTAAGAGTAGTTCTCTCATACGCTGACCTTTTCTTTTTTCATTAGAGGGTATTCCATTTCTTTGCGCTGCTCAACGTAGAGCCTGGCGACTTTTTCGGCTAGTTTTCTGATGCGATTAATATAGTTGGTTCTTTCGTCTTTGCTTATTACGCCCCGGGCATCAAGCAGGTTGAAAGAGTGTGAACATCTTAAAACAAACTCATAAGCAGGCAGAACCAGACCGTTTTCAATCTGGTTAGAGGCTTCCTGCATATATAGGTCAAAAAGTTTAAAGATTATATCTGGTGTAGAGAGTTCAAAGTTGTATTTAGATTGTTCTACTTCATTCTGGTGATAAATATCGCCATAGGTTACGGTATTGTTCCATTTTACATCGTAGACATTGTCAACATCTTGCAGATACATTGAAATACGTTCTATGCCATAAGTCAGTTCAAGGGCTACTGGTTTAACGTCCAGCCCGCCGGCTTGTTGAAAGTATGTAAACTGGGTAATTTCCATTCCATCAAGCCAGACTTCCCACCCTACTCCCCAGGCTCCGAGGGTAGGTGATTCCCAGTTATCTTCTACAAAGCGTATATCGTGTTTATTCAGGTCTATACCAAGTGCGTTGAGGCTATTGAGATAAACCTCCTGTGAATCGGGGGGTGATGGTTTTAGTATAACCTGATATTGAAAGTAATGTTGCAGTCTGTTAGGGTTTTCGCCATACCTGCCGTCTGTAGGTCTGCGGCACGGGTCAATGCAGGCCACATTCCAGGGTTCAGGTCCCAGCACTCTTAAAAACGTTGCGGGGTTCATGGTAGAAGCCCCTTTTTCCATATCAAGTGGATATTGTATTACGCAACCATATTTTGCCCAGTAGTTATTAAGTTTATCGACGATCTCTTGAAACGTTATACTCAAAATTTTGCCCTCATTTTTTCCAGTCAATTAAATTTTAATACAATTGTCCTTACAAATACAACTTATACCCGAAAGGCATTTGTTCATTAATGTTGTTAAGTAGTTCTAGAAACACTTTTGAGGCTATAAAATAGTATATTGCCCTGAATGAAGTATAAATAACATTTTATAAACCATTTAAAGCTCTATTTAATCATAGCAGCTTTTAAGATCAGTTTGCTTCTGAAATCAGTCCTTTATTAATGCCAATGAGGATAGCCTGTGTTCTGCTGCTAACGTTGAGCTTTTTAAAGATGTTTTTAAGATGAGTTTTGACAGTTAGTTCGCTAACATACAGCTTTTCTGATATTTCTTTATTGCTAAGCCCTTTGGCAACCAGAGATAAAATCTCTTTTTCTCTGTTGGTAAGGCTTTGTATCTCGTTATCGCTTTCAAAAGGCAGGTCCAGGGTAGGTTTTGTGCTTGTCCATGAAACTCTTCTCATCAGGGCTTCTATTCTTGCCAGAAGAGTTGGTATATTAAAAGGCTTGGTGATATAGTCATCGGCCCCTACTTTTAAGCCTGATACTTGATCTACTTCGCTATCAAGGGCAGTCATCATTATTACAGGCAGATGTTTAAGCTGTTTATTATCCCGTATTGTTCTTAAGACATCCCAGCCATTGAGGTTGGGCATTAATACATCGAGTAAAATCAGGTCAAATTTCTTTTCCTGTTTTTCTAGTATCTCAAGCCCTTTTTGTCCGTCGAGTGCAACGGTTATGTCATATCCGTATTCAGGCAATACCTCTGAAACAATTTCGGGTTGGTCGTCAATAATGAGTATTTTAACCGGTTTTTGCATTTTTTTACCAGATAGCTACGTGTTACCTTTAAATTGTAATTATAAAATACTACGAAAAAAATATAAAAGAAAATAATAATTTTTATGCAGGTAGACAGGGGAAGGATAAAGTAATACATATGTATTAGAAGGTCAAAGGTATTAAAGCCCTGTAACCTGTTTTATATAGGGTCTTTGCCAGGATTTAATCACTGCCATAAAGTCTTTAACACCTTTTTCATAGACAGAATTGGCTGCTTGAAACTTATTGCCGTGAATTTTGTTAATATCAATCAGATTTTTTCCTGTTCCCAGCTCATTAACAACCACCTGAAGATATTGCAGGTTACCATAAATGCCTTCCAGCAGGGTTTTTTGTACCGGTACAAACTTTGTTGTAGGAACCTGTTCTCTTACAGTCAAATAAAATTGCTTAGTATAGTCAAATTTACCTTTAAAAGCCTTTAAAATAGTGGCATTATCAGTAATAGGTACATCTTTCATCTTTTCTACAAAAACATTTTCGTTGTTATCAAATTGATTTATAAGCATATAAAGCTGTTTTGCATATTCAAGTTCTTTACCTGAAGGTATATTGTCACCGGCCTGTGCAAATGACACGGCAGATACCTGAATTGCAAGCATTAATATAACTAACGTTACTGTAAAAGCACTTCTAATCATTTTCCACCCCGTTGAAAAAGTGATTAATACCCTGATTTAATTATACATCAAAAAATTTAAAGACTTTTACTATACTTGTATGCTTAAAATATAATCAAAGTCATAAGTAATCAGATTTCATAAAATAGAGGGCTTTAGAAGTGTTTAATTTTTTATGTTGTTTGATATAGTTTTATGTATGGTTAATAATACATATGCAGTTTTTAATATCCACTACCTTACCCTCTTTGCTATAATGATTTAAAAAGGAGATTTAAACTTGTATAAAATACTTTCTATTGACGGTGGTGGCATCCGTGGCATCATACCCGCACTGGTACTGGCAAATATAGAACTCAAAACAGGCAAAAAAACAGCTGAAATGTTCGACATGATAGCAGGTGCCTCTACAGGAGGCATTCTGGCCCTGCTTCTTGCCAGACCAGGAGATGATAATCTTCCTTATTATTTCGCTAAAGAGATTGCTGAAATCTATGAAACCAGAGGTAAAGAGATTTTCAAGAAACATATCTTTAAAAAATTACCTTTTGTAGATTATTTTGACGAAAAATACAGCCACAGAGGTATTGAAAAAGTTCTTACTGAATGTCTGGGAGATACTTATCTTTCAGAAAGCCTTACAGAATTACTGATACCTGCTTATGATATTGAAAGACGCCTGCCATTTTTCTTTAAAAAACGCCATGCTGTTAATGATAAAGCCTATAACTTTAGGATGCGTTATATTGCTCGTGCTACATCTGCTGCACCAACTTATTTTGAGCCTTTCAAGCTGCTTGATCGCAATGGGGATGGCTATTATCCCCTTATAGATGGAGGAGTTATTGCGAATAATCCGGCAATGTGTGCCCTGGCAGATGCCTTTAAATTTGCTCAAGAGGAAACCAGCTTTCTTATTGTATCACTGGGAACAGGCGAATTAACACGAAAACTTGACTACGATAAGGCCATCAACTGGGGACAACTCCACTGGGCTCGGAATCTTATAGATATATTTCTCGATGGAGAAAGTGATACTACACACTATCAAATACAATGGATTCTGCAAAAATCCGGAAATCAACATAAATACTTTAGGTTGCAAACAGAGCTTGAATTAGCCAGCGATGATCTTGATAATACCTCTGATAAAAACCTGCAAAACCTTGTTTTTGAAGCACAAAAACTTATACACCAGCATGAATCCAGTATAGATGAAATTTGCAACCTACTTACATAGACAAATTAATTGCCCGGGATAACCGGTTATCAAATGATGAAAATTTGCCATTTCGAAAAGTATAAATATAATCATAATAAACCTCTCTTCGGGGATCTTTCCTGATACTGAAAAGTCTGAACAATAAAAAAGTTGAATAGGTCAAGTTTTCTTAAAATTCTCCGATAACTAAAACCACAAAGAGAGGAATTTTCGTGAGTAACATCAATATAAACACAGGCGCAAATATTTCCAGAAGTATTCCGCAAAGCAGCCCTCAGTCTGCCACCCCGGGCTCAAACAGTGTTGCGCCTGCAAAATCAGACTCCGGAATGCCTTCTTATCAGAATACTTCTACCTCTGCATCTTTAAACCTGCTCACAGAGAGAATGTTTTCAACTGTCAATACACTAAATGCCCTTAATGCAAGAGAGTTAACGCTGCTTATACGTCAGCTTCTGGCTATGCCAAATGATTTACGATTATTGCTTGCTATGCTTGCCTTTGGAAATACTGATTCTAGCCAGCTAGCAAACCTGTTAAAAAACCTCAAAGCTGAAATACTCCTCAAAGATATCCAGCAATTACTTAATACTAATTCAAAAGAGGTTATCAATAAGCTGATACAGCTAACACAAAACAACGCCCTCTTTTTTGAAGGCAGTAACCAGCTCAGAGATATTCTCGGCATAATTCAGAAGATAAGTATTTCATCACAAATATCACACTCTGACGCCCTGACAAACATTATGCTTCTGTATTTGCCCTGGCTGCCTCTTATGCAGCAACAGCAACTTGAACTATTTTTCGGATATCAAGAATCTGAAGAGGGCTCAGAAGATTTTGAAGTGCTAGTAATGTTTATTAAAACTGCTAATATTGGAGTTTTTAAGGTGACTATCATTTTGAATCCTGATAAATCAATTGAAATAGATATCGAAAATGACAGCGTAGCAACAAATGTCATTGAAAAAATTGTTAAAGAGACTAAAAACGAGCTTAATGAGAATGGTATTACCAGTAAAATATCTACTATAACAAGAAAAACTCCTGAATCGAAAACACCAAAAGAACTTAAATCTGACTCACAAAAAAGTATCAGCATACACCCATCAGGCAAAATCTCAGTAATTACTGTGAATACAGCTTATAAAATTGCCAAGACCATTTTTGCTATTGATGAAAAGCAAACTCTAATAAAAAACAGGGAAGAAAAAATTAAATAATTTTAAAATTTTGCCGAAAACGATAATGTAAACAAATGTAACATTGCACGTTTAAAATCACACACCTCTATACCTCACCACACAAGCTTAAGAGAGAACGAAGGAGACAAATAATGAAATTACACGGCGGTATCTCCATTGCCGATGATGGCTTAAACATCAGCGTGCGTGGCATGCATACACAAATGAAAATGATGGACATAATATCCAGGAACATTACAAATTTTAGCATGCCAGGAGCCCAGCGTGAAATACCGATTATGACGTCCTTCTGTGAGTATATTGGCAGCCATGGCGTGAATACCATCAAAGATACACAGCCCGGCCGTATGAGACAAACAGGTAACCCGCTTGATTTTATTATTAATCACAGCGGTTACTTTCAGATTAAAGGCCAGCACGGTGTAAAACTCACCCGTGACGGCCGGTTTGAAATTGATAAAGACGGATACCTAATTAACCTCAATAAAGAAAAAGTTCTTGGATCTGATGGCGAACCCATACAGTTTCATTATATTCCCGGTAACCTGAAAGATATAACACTAGACGAAGATGGAACCATTAACCTTTATAATAAAAGCTACAACCGTAAAGAATTCGTAGGCAGGCTGTCTGTAGCCAGCGAAGACGGAACCCCTGTGCAGGATGTAAAAGTCATTCAGGGCTTTGTAGAAGACGGTAACATCAATCTGATGAATGAAACCTTTGCTCTGCTACCGCTAAGACGTAATTTTGAAGCGTCAAGACAGTCATTCATTATACTTAATGAACAGACAAACAAGCTTATTCAGATGCTGGGTAGAGGTCAATAATTAAAATAAACGAAAGAGGGCAATAATGTTTCATGAAATAGTTAAAAGAGCCACAACCAATGCTACAACACAATTTCAGAAACTTGGTTATGTATCAACTAACCTTGTTAACTACAGTACCCCTGCTTATAAGGTAAAAGATTTTGAGCTATTCCTTGATGAAGCAGGCCGAATCAAAGGTACACTTCGTGGTGATGCCAGCAAGGGAGCCATTGAACTCTCTAAAAACCCGCTTGACGTTGCTATCGATGGTCCTGGCTATTTTGTGGTAACTAAACATGATGGCTCAACAGCCTACACCAGAGACGGGCGCTTTATAGTTAATGCCAGAGGTTATTTAAGCACCCTCACCGGTGAAATAATCGGCAGCGGAATCAAAGTGCCGGTTAACTATTTCAAACTCTATTTTGAACCCGATGGAACAGTCAATATCAAAATCAAAGAAGAAGATGATAAAAGGGCAATTGGCAAGCTTAATATTGTCAATTTCCCCAGCCCGGGCAACTTAAAAGATGCCGGAAAAAATCTTGTTGTTCCTACCGAAGCTTCAGGATCCCCTCAAACTGTTGAAAACCCTTCATACATTAAACAGTATGCCACAGAAACTTCCAATATGAACTTCTTTGAAACAATGAGTCAGATATTAAGAACCAATAGCTCTTTTATTTCAAGTATGAAGCTTGTTAAGTATACAGATCAAATTTACAGACAGTCAATTAACCTCAGGCAATAAGGAGTAAAGTAGATGGGGAAGTTCATAAATACCTTTCAAAGCATGGATGTCGCAAGAACACTGCTTAATATGATTTCAAAAAATCAGACAATAATAACCAGCAATGTTTCTAATTATCATACACCAGGCTATGTAAAGAAAAATAGCAACTTTCAAGAAGTTCTGGGATCTATGAGAAGCCCCGTTCTTACGGATCTCGCTAAAAAAATGGGCCCTGCCCCAATGGTTACTGAACCTGAAGGCAAGGTTGTTCTTGAAGAAGAACTGTTAAATATGCAAAGAAACTTTCTCTATTATAGTATGGTTTCAAGACGTTCAACAAGCTTAATTACTGCTATTAAAGCAATCGCTCAAGTAGGGAGATAATATCTATGACTTTATTAGAAACTTTTCAAGTTGGCTTAAGAGGTTTAATGACACAATCTAAAAGATTAGATGTGTATACAAAAAACATTGCTAACGCTGATACACCTAATTATAAGAGAAAAATACCTGTTCTTACACCCTCTGAAGATATATCATTTCAGGCAATTCTTGCCAGAGCTAAAGAAAACATTTTTAGTTCAGGTATTAAACCTTCTACACCGGGCGGCGTTGATATGCCGGGTGTAATTGAAGACCCCACACCAGGAGAAAAAGTTTATATGCCAGGTCATCCTGATGCTGACGAGAATGGTTATGTAACAATGTCTAACGTAACTGCAATGACTGATATTGCTGATTCTATGATGACCTCTAAAGCTTATGAAGCAGTTCTTTCAATTATGACAATAACAAAGCAAATGGCACAAAAAGCAACAGAAATGGGTAGAGGATAATACAAAATGCTCACCACATACAGTTTTCAATTACCTGTTACAAATTCTATACGTTCTATGCCCCCTGTTCAAGAACGGCTCAGAGAGATCAATGATAAAATCAACACTGTCGATGGAACAGAATCAGCAGGCGTAAAGCGTTTTTCAGAATTGATGCCTAATACCAATGATAGTCAGCCAGTAAAACTTCTTAGCCCGAAGGTATTGATTGACTTAATTAAGACTAATGCCAGAAAATACGGGGTAGATGCCAAACTCATTAATGCTATCATCAAGAACGAATCAGGATATAACCTGAACGCTAAAAGCCCCGCAGGTGCCACAGGATTGATGCAGCTTATGCCTGATACAGCAAGGTCTCTGGGGGTAACAGATATTAAAGATCCTGCCCAGAACGTTGAGGCAGGCACTAAATATTTTTCAAGTTTACTGGGCAAATATCGTGGTAATGTTATACTTGCTCTTGCTGCCTATAATGCAGGGCCTGCTGCTGTTGATAAATACGGCACTGTACCACCATATAAAGAGACCAATCAATATATACGAAATGTTTTAACCACCTATCTGGGTAATTCCACACACGCATAGGAGACTCATATGTTTAATTCTTTTATACCTAAAGTAGATCTGCCCCAGATGATGGCAAACTCTAAAATTGATACCAATCAACCGCAACCGTTCAGGCTAAAAGCCATCAAAACACCTGATACAGCATTTCAGAATTTCTCTCAGGTTATGCACGGTCTTATCAAAAACCTTGATGGTGAAGTCAAAGCCCCTGATAAACTTATGACTGAATCCATGATAAATCCTGAAGTTGATTTTCATGATGTCATGTTAAAGGTAAATGAAGCCGAACTAACCCTTACCATAGCTACACAGGCTACAACAAAAATTATACAGGGATATGAAAAAATCATCTCAATGCAGGTGTAAAAATCTTTCAAATTCATTTATAAATCATTGTATATACCTGTAAATTTTAGTTGTTGAAGAACAATGGAGTCTAAAACCCCTTATGCAAAATCTCTTTCAAAATAAAGCTGCCATATTTGCCGCTATAGGAATAGTTCTGGCAATTGTATTGTTTGGTTTCTTTTATTTTAAGCCTTCAGATGTATCAATACAAACTCCATCAGAAGAAAAGATAGGCAAACAGACAGACCTTGCTATCACAGATGATATTGGCAAAGCTCTTGAAGTTCAGGCACTACTTGCCAGACAGGGAATAGAGGTTCATCGTGGCGAATCAGGGCCCAATAACATTTTATTTCTTGATAAAAACGCTAAAAGATCTGAAAGAGATCGTGCAATTATAGCAATAGTTCAAAGCGGGCTGATGGATAAAAACATTGGTCTTGAAATTTTCGATAAAGGTGATTTTACTTCCAGTAAAGAAGATAAACGTATTAGACTTGCAAGAGCCATCAATGGTGAACTTTCAAGGCTTATTAAACGTATTCCTCCTGTTATAGATGCATCAGTGTTTGTATCTATTCCTGAACCAACTATCTTTACGGCATTTAAGAAGCCGCTAACTGCAACTGTACAGGTTACACTGCCTCTTGGTGCAAAACTTGATAAGGATAAGGAAAGGGCCATTATTAACCTCTTATTGGGTTCTATACAGGGGCTCGATGCCAAGCATATATCGCTGTCTGACACAAATGGCAACGTTTACAGCTCTCTAATGAGCCCAAATGATGATATGATGTCAATGCTGGAAGAAAATGATCAATATATGAAGAAAAAACTAATGGTTCAGCTTGACAGACTTATTGGGCCGGGTAAGTACGTTGTAACGGTTTCTACATTCCTGAGACAAACACCCCAGCAGACAGAAAGACTTATATTTAATCCTGAAGATTCTTCTGTACAGACCAAACAAACATTTACTGAAAATCTTGGTGATACTGAAAGCGAGAAGAAAATTCTCAGTGGTGCTGTTAGTTCCTTCATCCCTGGAGGTTTACCCGGCGGGCCCCAGTCAAAATCCGATAGAAATTATTCACGTCTAGCTGAAGAAACACAGTTTGGGCTGGGCAAAACACAGATCAGCGAGGCTAAAGAACCTGGTATACTGGAAGAAATATCTATAGCAGTAACTCTAGATGAAGGTAGCTTACCAAAAGATATGTCAGTTGAAGATATGCAGGTATTGATTGCTAAAACAGCAAGTCCCAAGGTTGATCCAGAAAATGTTAAGATTGCTTTCTCTAAACCTACAACGGCTAAAATTGCCCCGGATACTACAGTTGAGCTTCCCAAACCAGAAGAAAGTGGAAATCCATGGTACGCAGCGGCTGCAGCACTTGGTATAGTATTATTACTGGGTCTGCTATTTATCTGGAACAGGGCAACAGCCGGAGCAAGAAAACAGCAAAAACAAATTCAACAACTGCAAGAAATAGCATCCAATCAGGAACAACAGCTGAGAGCAGCACAAAATCAGGCTGCACAGATCTATCAGAATCAAGAATCTCTTAACCAGACCATTACAGACTTACAGCATGCACCTGTAACCAGACCTGAAGACCTTACAGCAACTCTTGCAGACCTTAGAGATACACTGGAAGAAACAACCGATGATGCTGAAATTGCTCATCAGCTCAGAAGCTGGATAGAAGCCGGAAACTAAAAGGGAGACCACTTAGTGCCCATAGATTTTGATTATCAGGGCTTTGCTCAAAATCTAACAAATCAGGCTCAGGAAGCTATTCCTGAGGGGATAAGCGATCAGAATAAACAGTTTCTGATACAGGTAATATTTGATTTTGCTACCAAAGCTGGTGAAGCCCTGGTTCATGAAGATAATTCTCTTATGACGCCTGAATCTGTCCAGATGGTCATTCAGTTCATTGCTGAATGGACTTTCCATAAAGGGCTGGAACTAATGGGCTCAGAAATACCACCGGAAAATTGGCTGTTTATCTTGCAAACAATAGCAGCCGGTATCTTCGAGGCAGGCAAAAAGTCTATGATTGGTGGTCTTGATACCACCACCACAACAACAATAATTCAGGGAGAAGTAGATTCTCATTTTACACATGCAATGAATCTTCTAAAGGAAGAAGGCAAAATTACTGATGAACAGATTGAAAGCATCTATGCAGCCCAGCAACAAGCACATCAGCAACTTGCTGCACAACAAAAACAAGAGCAGCAACCACAACAGCCAGTTCAACAACTCAGCCCGAAAGAAGCAAAATTAGCTACTATAGCAGTATTACTTTCTTCTCTTCCTGCTGAGAAGTCTGAAGCTATTATTGAATCGTTCTCCCCTGAAGATGCAACGCTTATAAGAAATATGATGCAACCTGAAAACCTGAATGTTCAGCTTGACCCAGCGCAGACAGCAAAGCTTCTCAAGAGCCTCAGAGAAACTATAGCACCTGAACAAGCCCCCACTGTAGTAGCAAAACATATTCAGGGACTGGTTTCACAAACAGATCCTGTAAATATTATCAAATTGTTACAAAAAGAGCGTCCTGCTGTGCAGAATTACGTTAAATCCTGTATAGAAGGTAAATTTATTCGTCGCAACTTTTCACCTTATTTAGCGAAAATAATTTATAAATATATAGAAAAACAACTGTATTCAGCTTAAATTCTCTGAAAGCACTTGAAGAATCCTTAAAATGCTATCATAATAAATATTAGACACTTTTATACCCGGGTTTATCAAGAATGATTATCAAAAAGGTTAAATTACCAAAAAACAGACAGGATGAATCAAGCCGGACTAAACACCGACATGATCTGTCAGGAATGCCTATACCTGCTGAAGATGGCCCCCGTCAGGAACGAAGACGGGGCGATAGGCGCCGTGGATACAGACGTATTGATGATAGAAACCTTATCTCAAGGGCACATGAAGAAGCTAACGTTATTAGAGAGGTGTCTTCGAGAGAAGGTTTTGAATATGGGCTTGAAAAAGCACAGGAACAGGTTCAACAGCTTTCAATAGCCCTTAATGAGCTTCTAACAGCCAGAGATCAGGCTATGCAGGCAGCAATGAACGATATAGGCCAAATGGCTATAATGGTTGCTGAAAAACTAATCAAACAGGAAGTTGCAGCTGACCCCGATATAGTTTTGAATGTAACGGCAGAAACGATAAAAGAGATGGGCAAGGGGCATCAATCTCTTATCATTAAAGTAAACCCGGCAGATCTTAATCTGGTTAAAGAAAATATGCCAAAACTTTACCCATATGGAGACAGTAAAACCAGTATTATCGTATTAGAAGACGATACAGTCGAATGGGGAAGCTGCATCGTTGAAACAAATACAGGCGTCATTGATGCACGGTTTTCAACACAACTGGCCATCCTGAAAAAGGCACTTGAAATAGGTATTTAGGAGATCTTAATGGCACAACCTCAACAAGGCGGTTCTTTACCTATTCCTGAGATAATTATCAGTATTTTTGTACTGAGCCTGATTTGTATTCTGGTTTTTGAGCTGCCTCCTGTGATGGTAGACTTTTTCATTAGTATCAACATGTCAATTGGGGTTGTACTGTTGATGATGTCTCTTTATGTACAAAAACCCCTTGATATGGCGGCTTTTCCATCTGTTATTCTGGTAGGAACGCTCTTCAGGCTTTGTCTTGGTATTGCATCTACCCGACTTATTCTCGCCAGAGGGGAAGCAGGAGAAATTATTAAAGCTTTTGGAGAGTTTGTAACAGGTGGCAACCTGGTTGTTGGGGCTGTTATCTTTATCATTATTACGATAGTACAATTTCTGGTTATTACAAAAGGTTCAGAGCGTATTGCAGAAGTTGGCGCAAGGTTTGCTCTGGATGCCATGCCTGGTAAGCAAATGACTATCGACGCAGACTTTAACTCTGGATTAATCTCACCAGACGAGGCTATCAGGCGAAGAGAAGAACTTACCAAAGAATCAAACCTCTATGGATCTATGGATGGTGCGATGAAATTCGTAAAAGGAGATGCTATCGCAGGTATTATCATTACCTGTATTAATATTATAGGCGGTATTGCTATTGGTATATTAATGGTCAAGCTGCCAATCGGTGCTGCCCTTGATAAATATACCAAGTTAACAATTGGTGACGGTCTTTCACAGCAATTACCAGCTCTTCTAATGGCTGTATCCTGCGGTTTGATGATGACACGTTCTACTGCAATGGGCAAAAGTTTGGGACAGGACCTTTCAGCACAGGCCATGAGTAAACCGCAGGCATTGATATTTGCGACAATATTCCTTGTTGGTGTGGCTATTGTAGGTGGTATTACAGGAGCTCTGCCCTGGTGGGCTTTCTTAATTATTGCCAGTTTTATCGGTTTTGTTGCTTTTACAGTATTTATTACCCACGATGTTCAGTCACAACTGCATCAACTTGATGCTGTTAAACATAATATGCAACAATTAATTGACCCCAACAGGATGTATGAACATATGGGTGTTGATATACTGAGTCTTCAGGTAGGTAGTGACCTGCTAAGAATTGCAGACCCTGAACAGGAAGGACAGCTATTGGCTAAAATTGCTGCATTACGACAGAGAATGACCGACCAGCTGGGCTTTATTATGCCCAACATTAGAATTATGGATAGCTCAGCACTGGGCCCCAATGAATACCTGATTGCTATCAGAGAAAATAGTGTTGCCATTGGTTCTGTTTATCCTGACAGAGTTGCTGTTTCTGCAGACCAGTGGGAATCTTCTGGCAGGCCTGTTCCTAATGATGTAATTCACGGTAGAGACCCAATATATCAGTCAGAAGTATACTGGATAAGACCTGAGCAAGTTGATGAAGAAACAATGGCACCTGGTGATCCTACTGATGTCGTTGTTAACCACCTTGCCGAAGTTGTCCGCAAATATGTAGATGAAATAATGACCAAAACAGATGTTCTTAAACTTATGGAACTTGTTAAATCTCAGGATCCAACTCTTGTTAATGACCTTGTGCCAGCAATTATATCTACATCAGATCTCAGAAAAATATTTGTTAATCTTATTCGAGAAAAAGTGTCTATTAAAGATATATTGTTTGTTTTTGAACGATTATGTGACTTTGCCCGCTTCTCCAAAGAGCCAGACATATTGTCTGAACGTCTGAGAGCTGCTCTGGGAAGGCAAATATGCCTAACTAACTCTGATGAAAACAAGGTTTTACACGCAGTTACCCTGTCTCAAGACTGGGAAAAGACTCTTGATGAATCCTGTCAGAGAACTGAATTGGGCACTATGTTCCTTTTGAACCCGATACAGGTTCAGGAGCTCATTGAAACCACTGCACAGACACTTGTAGGGGTACAGCAAAATATTGGCAAACTGCCTGTAATACTCTGTTCTCCACGTATAAGACTGCCTCTCTACCAGTTACTTGAAAGACATATTCCGGCTGTTGCTGTTATCTCATACTCTGAACTGATTCCAGATATACAGGTAGAGCAGGTAGGCACTATTGGGGCTATTAATTATGACAACTACGCTTACAATTAGTGAGGATATTAAACAATGCAACAACAGGCTTTTGAAGAACGTTTAAAAAAGGCCCGTACAAACTTTGCAAATATTATTCATAAGACAGATCTTTATAAATATAAAGGTATTGTTACAAAACTCCTTGGCCTGACAGTCGAAGCCCGATTGCCGGGGCTGAAGATAGGTGATCTTTGTTATATTGAAACCGTTGAGGGCAAAAGCAAACCTGCTGAAGTGGTAGCTTTTAAAGGCGATGCAGCCCAGATGCTTTTGCTGTATGATGGTGTAGGCATTTCACAGGGTAGTTATGTAACTACTACTGGTGAGCCTATCAGGTTTCCTGTAGGGGATTTTCTTCTTGGTAGGTTGATTGACCCGCTTGGAAACCCTCTTGACGGCATGCCTCTTAATCTAATGAATGCTGAATATGTTAGTGTTGTTGGTTCTGCACCAAATCCAATGGATAGACCTATTATTTCAAAGAGTTTTTCTACTGGTGTCAGAGCAATAGACTCTCTTTTAACCTTTGGTGAAGGGCAACGTATGGGTCTTTTTGCCGGTTCTGGCGTAGGGAAAAGTACCCTGCTTGGCATGATTGCCCGGAATTCTGATGCTGACGTTAATGTTATGGCATTGATCGGAGAACGTGGACGTGAAGTAAAAGAATTCATGGAAAATAGCCTTGGCCCCGAAGGTATGAAACGCTCTGTGCTGGTTTGTGCCACTGGCGATAAACCACCACTGATCAGACAGAAATGCCTGCAATCTGCAACCGCAGTCTGTGAATATTTTAGAGATAAGGGGAAAAAGGTATTTCTTATGACTGACACGATTACCCGATGTGCTATGGCTGGTCGTGAGGTAGGGTTATCAATTGGAGAACCACCTACCATGAAAGGGTATCCTCCATCTATCTTTTCATGGTTACAGCAGGCCCTTGAGCGTACAGGTGTTACAAACAAAGGATCTATTACGGCACTTTATACTGTATTGATGGAAGGTGGCGATATTAACGACCCTGTTGTTGATACTGTCCGTGGAATTGTTGATGGGCACGTCTTTCTAAACCGTAAAATTGCAGAAATGAATCATTATCCGGCAATTGATGTTCTTGGCAGCATAAGCCGTCTTTTCCCTGAGATTACGACAAATCAACACCAGGAAGCAGCATCAAAAATGAGAAGAATACTTGCTACCTATCGTGAAAATAAAGATCTGGTTGATGTTGGAATGTATCAGGCCGGGACTAATCCTAAGCTGGATTTAACTCTTCAATATATCGACAAGGTTAATGCATTTCTACAACAAAGAATCAGTGATTCGGTTAATATGGAAAATACTATTCAAACCTGCATTGATATGATGAAAGGCGTGGACATTTAAAAAATTATCCTTAAAATTTTAAATAAAGGTATCTGATGTCTCCATTTGAATACAGATTAGAAAAAGTTCTGACCTACAGAAAAAACAAGAAAGAAGAGCAACTGCAACGGGTAATCAAAGCCCAGCAAGAAGTTGCCAGAATACAGGGTGAAATTGATAAAAATAAAAGTACTATTATGACCCTGCGGCAAAATATGCCTAATGCACACCACACAATGCTTGAAAGCTACGATGCCTATATTAAACACATCTATAAGGTTATTGATCAGCTTGAAGAAGAAAAAATGAGGGCAATTAGAAAACTCGAAGAAGAGAAAAGAATACTTGCTGAGCTTGAAAAAAGCATTAAAGCACTGGAAAAACACAGAGAAAAGAAACTCGAAGAATGGGAAGAAGAGCAAAGACAGATTGAAATGAAAATACTTGATGAAGTCGGCGCACAGAAACATTTTGCCAAAATGCTGGAAAAAAAAGAAGACGAAGCTCTTGAAGAACTGATGGAAGAAGATTATTAAACGTCTATACACCACACAAGAGAGGAATATTATGAACTCAGATAAGGTTAACCTTGATAAGACTGTGATTGATATTAAGACTGATCCGTCAAACCAGGCAAGGCAACCAGTTATCCTGCATACCGGTATATCTTTTCTTGACCTGCTTAATGAACAATTAAGTTTTAGAAGCTCTATCCCTGTTTCAATAAGTACAAATGATAGTTCAGAACAGAAATCATCCGGCCAGGCTGTAGAAACAACAACAAAACAAAAGGATGAAAACCCTGCAACCCATAACAAAAATGATTATTTAATGACAATAAATACTGAAAAAGCTATTATTGGTAGAGATGATGATTTTGAAGACAGTTATTTGACAATTGATTTAAAAAAACTTTCACCCGATGACCTTAAAAATATTGCTAACCTGCTCGGGCAACAGGGACAAATAATAAATATCAACCAAATTAATGGTTTTAATCATATCAACCTGAACTATAATGGAACTGTGCCAAATTACCAGATGATGAATTTTTCTCGAAATCTCTCTGAAATGCTGAATAAAGCTTATAAAACCAACCGCCCGGTACGTATTGATTTTGAAAACAAATCATCCGTAATTATTAAAATAGACCGGGAAGGCAAATTATCTGCACAGTTTTTAAGCTCTGACAAAGTAATGGAAATGCTTTTAAGGGATAACCTTTATCAACTGAGGGCAAAATTCGAAGAAGAAGGACTTCCATTTAATGATTTAAGCTATAAAAACGAATCAGACAATGACGAACATCAGAAAAGAAAAGAAGAGGAAGATAAATAAAAAGGGGAAAATCGCATGCAAGATTCCTTTATTACCGCAATTAACTCTGAAAAGGCCGCATTAGGCTGGTTTGAACTGTTAACAAAAAATATGTCTAACATCTATACACCTGGCTTCAGGGAAATACGTGGAAGTTTTCATAGCTTTCTAAATGGCATTGACCTCAATGAGCACGGTCATAAACAGGAACAAACAAAATCTGTGCCAGGTGTAGCCCCTGAAAACCTGTTTTTAGAAGGCAATGGCTTTTTTACAGTTCGTAAAAGTAATGGAGAACTTCTTTATACCAGATTGGGAGATTTCAAATGGGATGGCAACGGAACATATGTAACAAAAGACGGTTATAAAGTCCAGGGATATATTCTGGACAAATCAGGCAACATTATGAATAGTGGTTCAGCAGGCCCTGACCCTAACAACCCTAATATGCCAGATGGTGGCCCCGGAGAAATAGCCACTACAGACGTTACTATGTGGCTTGATCCGTCTAATGGTAAATATTTAGGCAAATATGATGAGTGGAAAATAGAAGGCAATGGCGTTGTTTATGGTAAAAACAAAGAAGGCAAAGTTAAAGATCCACTTTTTAAGCTTGCTATCGTGAACTTTCATAACCCTGAAGCAATGTCAATGCCAGAAGAAAACTATTTTTCTAAGAACGAAGCTTCCGGAGCTCCGGTTGCATCTAATGCTGAGACCCGGAGTGGCTTACTTGAAAAGTCTAATGTTGACTTTAGACAGAATATTCACCTGCTGCAACAGGCAAAGCTTCAGCTTCAGGTAACTAATAAGATCATTTCATCAAATAAAAAACTGCTTGAAGAGGCTTTAAGACTGATTGAATAGCGATTCAACCGAAATGTTTATTCTGGATTGCCACGTCGGGCTAAAAGCCCTCCTTGCAATGACAATAGTTTGTTGAAGGCCTGAATTAGTATGAAATAAAACTCTCTCAGGAGTGCACTAAGTGCACTCCGGTAGTTTTGCTCAATATTAGTTTCTTCTGTCTTCTTTAATACTGCTATAATAAACATTTCGGGTGAAAATTCTTTAAAGCTGTATCTATAGAGACCCATACAGGCAAATTAAGAATTAATCATCTTCAGGGGCATTCTCATGAAAAATGCCGCCACCGCATACTATCTCTATAATCTTTAGCAAAAACTCTCCCGGGGCTTCATCCTGCGGATAATAGATCTCTTTGTCTTCCAGAGGTTTGATTTTGATGATAGCAGGTTCAGAAAAGTTATGTGGAATATACATAGAGGCTATTTCGCAGCGCAAAATATCAGGAAATTCCTGATCCTGAATTTCAAGTGCTGCATCCTGAAAATCTCCGTTCAGGGCAATTATTCTTCCAGAAAACAGTGGTGGAGCATTTTCTCTGGCAAGAGCCTGGGGTTTTGTATTGTTGCGGGTAGTAAAACTGATACTGTGCCAGAGAATGTTCAGTATACCAACAGAACGATCAGCATCAATTTCATAAAAAACCTGCGCCGGATTCATTCCTCTTGTTTCTATTGACTTTTTAAGGCAACAGGCAACATTTTTAAGCTCATCAAGAAGGGTTTCAAACGCTCTGGTAGTATTTATAGCTGCATTGGAATAGTCACGATACTGGCTGTGCATGTGCGTTACGATAGAATTAACCCGCTCTTCAATTTCTGAAGGTAAATGATAATCATGTATGTCTGAATGTCTGTAATAGCCTTCACTCTGTGCGATTAAATTGATATGATTGGGGTTATTCAAGATTTTTACCCTTATTACCATATAGCCAACAAAAATATTTTACTCAATTATTTGTGAAATAAATAATAGGTAAACTTTGCTTAATGAAGACTGAGATCTTTGAATAATTTAAAAGTTCACAGATTCAAGAAATTAGTGTTCTGTAATCAGTAATTTCTTAATTAATCAGAGGTTCCGACTGATGATTAACTTGAAATGCAGGCTATAGTGTATTAATAATGCTGCCTCATTCCGGGTGAATTGTAGCCTGAACCTGGTATGATAAGCGGCGATGAATCCAGAGGGGTGTTTGGTACATACTGATATCTGTTGTCATAATAAGGGCTTGTTTGTGGTGGCGGGTTAAGATAGCCTTGATTGGGAGGGTAATAATTCTGTGGAGCATTATAGGGACTGCCATATGGGTTTAAATATTGTCCCTGAGTACTATAGTTATTTTGAAGGTTGTTTCTGTTACCATATATGAAGGGATTTACTTCAACAAATGTAGAAAAATTAAAATTTGAATCTTTTTCTTTTTTGATGGCATTTTGAATTTTATCAGGCGGAACAGTTTTTAAGACTGTTTGTCCGGTTTCTTCACAGTAAGGAATGCCGGTTATCAGCTTATTAGGATCCGGGTTGCAAAGCTCTTGTGCCAGAGAAGCAGGCATTAAACATATATATAATGCGATAAAACCTGATAATAACAGCTTTTTCATATATCTTACCCCCTGTTATTTTACAGTTTCTATTATAAGTATAACAATAACAGGAAAAAAATTGTTCCACTGTTTTGTTTATATTGGTTAAAATTTTCTATAATTGTATTATGAGAAGCTGTAGGGGGTGACACATTTGGAAGAAGATAAAATAAATAAAATTGTTGAAGATGATGATATAAACTACATTCATGATCAGGATGTTATTGATGATACCCTTTGCCCAAAGTGTATGAGAAAGATAACAGATGATAAAGAGTTCTGTGAGTGTGGATTTTATATTGAGGCCTTTAGAAAGTCTTCAAAATTTGCCTTTGTCTTCTTTATGATCGTTGTAGTTGCAATAGCAGGCGTTATTTTAATACGTACTGATTTGCTTTCTTCTTTAGGGATGAAGGCTGCAACAAAAATAACTAAAAAAGAGATAAGTTTTTCAGCATCACCGGTTATCCAGGTACAGGCACACCTCAAGGATGCAGGGCTTTATGCCTCCATTAGAGACATTTATCAGCAGGATTACAAAAATCCAAACATATTGATAGTTGTTATAAAGCCTGAGCGATGGCCTACAATGAACCAGAAACAGAAAGACTATATTTATAATACTATTTTAGACCTCTGGAAAGAGGCTTATAAGGGGGATGACCCTCAGGTCAGGTATGCAAATCCATCTTAGTGCTAATTCTCAGTCTACTCACACACTGTTGTCGTTATTTTTTAATTCTTACAGGGCAATATGCAACCCGGGGAGTGCCAGAGAACACTTTGATAATACCTGCAATGATTAAAGTTGTTATTAATAGTGACATCATTGACTCCTTCACAAATGGTGGCTTTAATTATGTATTCGGTGAAGGGTGAGATAACTTGAGGAACAGGGTTAAATATTTACATTTTGTAATGCTTTAGAGAGTGACTGATCAATGACAAAATGCAGGCATTGTTTAAATTAGAGAGAACAGATAAAGAACAGTGTCAAATATCTTCTGAATATTCAAATTCAAATTTATCTATAATAACCTGATCGCCTTCTTTTATCCCTGCCTGTATGAGTGCTTCAAAAACTCCCATAGATTTAAGTATATTTTGTAACCTGTAAACAGCCTGATTATTGGTTAAATCAGTCACATTTATAAGGCGTTTTATGCGTCCTCCATCCACTATGAAGGCTTTTTTGTGCCTGTATACATTGAATGAGCTGTCATCATGATCACAGGCAGCATGGTCTTCTTCTATGGGAACACTATACAGATTTTTGGGTATTGCTTTTAATCGTTCCATTACAAGGTTGATTACTTCTCTGGTGCCGGTATGTGTGGCAGCAGAGATGGCAAATACATATGTATTACGATCTTTAAGTTGCTTAAAGACGCTATCCACTTTTTCTTGTTCTGCTACATCAATTTTATTAATGACTGCAATCTGCTCAAGGGAAGCAAGATGATCGCTATAACGGGCAAGTTCTTTATTTATACGGTCAAAGTTACCTGCCGGGTCTTCCTCAAGTATATCCAGCATATGAATCAGAATACGGGTTCTCTCAACGTGCCTTAGAAACTGATATCCCAGTCCGGCACCTTCGCTGGCCCCTTCGATCAGGCCGGGTATGTCAGCAAGTACAATGCCATCTCCCTCGGGAGTTTTGACTACACCAAGGTTCGGCACAAGTGTAGTAAATGGATAATCTGCAATTTTGGGTTTTGCTGCACTGACAACAGATATGAAGGTTGATTTTCCGGCATTGGGCAAGCCTATAATGCCTGCGTCTGCTAATAATTTAAGCTCCAGTTCCAGTTCTCTTTCTATGCCAGCTTCTCCTGGTTCACAGAAATGGGGTGCCCGTCTTGTCGGAGTAGCAAAACTGGCATTTCCTCTGCCGCCCCTGCCACCTTCAGCAACTATGACTTGCTGGCCTTCTTCGGCTAAATCTGCAATTATGCTTCCTGAATCAGTATCTCTGACGATAGTGCCTGCCGGGACATTAATAACAAGATCTTTGCCGTTTTTTCCGTGACAGTTTTTTGGTTTGCCGTTTTCACCGTTATCAGCTGTATAGATTGACTTATACTTAAACTCTAGAAGGGTAGATATATTCTTATCTGCTCTGAGAATAACACTTCCGCCGGTACCACCATCGCCTCCTGCCGGCCCACCCCGTGGAACATACTTCTCACGACGCCAGGCTACTATTCCGTTGCCGCCATCGCCTGATTTAATTTTAATTTTTACAAGATCAATAAACATTTTTGCTCTTTTACGATACTATTAAAAAAGTTTGATACACCTTTCAATTTTAAAACACAAAATTATATTGTCGACAGTTTTAATTTTTTTTGCTAAAACGTTTATTTACCAGACATAGCCTTTAATTATGCCAGCAAAAATCTCAAAAACAGGCTATTTTATGTTTTATCCTCCGTTTAAAAGAAGATATGAGGGGGGTAAAGATCTTGCAGATGCTGAAAAACATTTTTTAGCAGGGGTTTCAGTTATAAAACCAGATGCTCTTAATATCTTTTTCTGGTATATGGTTATGTATGCTATTGTTACACTCTGCAGTGTGCTTTTTCTGGAAAGTTTTTATACGTATTCGCTGTATGAAACTCTTGCCAGCATACCTTTTTTGACTCAGGTATATGTTATAATTCTTATCAACGCTTTATTACCGTTTATTGTTTTCTTTAATTATAAGTCTTTTTTTGAAAAAATTACCTGGTATGCCTGTGTTATCCATTGCATAATCAATATTATAACAGGTCTATTTTTATCGTATCACTTCATACATCTTCTAACCATGGATTCATACGGGGCCAAAAGCTCGTTATATTTGATACTGGCATTGCTTATAATATTATCTATCCTTGCTATAAACTTAATTGCTATCTTCTATTTAAACTCTGGCCTTATAAAATTTCTTTTTAATGATAAAAGATTCAAGCTATTTCTTGAAAACAGTCGTATTAAATTTTTCTTGATTGCAGAGACTCTTCTTACTGAAGAGGTTAACCCCTCAAAAAAACCTGAAATACCTGAAAAAATTAAAGATTTAGCCATATCTGAAAATGATATGATAATAATTACTGATATTAATAAAGTGATAGATCTTTACTTAATGCTCAGTCCAGAGATAGATGATACCTCTAATACTACAGAAGAAAAACAATTATCAGAATTTAAAAAACAAATTGATCACTATACAAGGCTTATATCAAAAAAAATAGTTCAATCACTAGAAATGATGCGTGATACAGATATAATCTGTGATGATGAATTTGAAATGCTCAAAAAGCATTATACTGATATTGAAAATATAATGCTTGAATTCACCCTTAGAGCTACTCCAATTACAGCTGACATAAGAAAACCTTTTGCCAGAAAGGCATTTTCACCACCTGTGATAAAAGAAATTGATTTTTATAGAAATATTTATTATTTAATTCATAAATGGCTTAAAGATTCAGGCGAAAGGGTAGATGACTTTTTGTTTACCTGAAAATCTTCGGAGGAAAAAACAAAACGATGTTAAAACTCTTTGAGGTATTAAAATAAAGATTATGCCCTTTTTGTTCTTGTCAAAACTTTTTAATAACAATACTTCTTACGTAAAAGAGGGTATGGATTCAGTTGAAACTGATAATTATGCCAATAAAATTCTTGGATTTTATTATTATATACCTGATAAGCTTTTACAGCACAAAGAAAAAGCTGCTCATATACTGGTTTGTATACCGGGGCTTGGTGGCAACGGCCGTCAATTTGCAAGAAAAGAATTTAAAGAGTTCTGTGAAAAGCACTGTTTTATTCTGCTTGCACCCTGTTTTAATTTTGATAAAGAATATCTTCAAGAAGGCAAAAGCTACCAGTACCCGGCAGTCTGGTCAGGTAATGCACTGCTTTCAATGATAACAAACTTCCATCAGCAGGGGTATAAAACTGATAAACTATTCTTATTCGGTTTTTCAGCAGGGGCACAGTTCTCTTTAAGGTTTTCACTCTGGCAGCCGTCTTTGTGCTTAGCCTGTGCCGCTCATGGCAGCGGAGGAAAAATAGTACCTTATAAGTCCAATGCAGTAAAATATTTTATAAGTGTTGGCCAAAAAGATGAACCAAGAATTGACAATGCCTCAATATTCGTTCAGCAAGGGCTAAATCTGAATATGCATATTGAATTTAAGACATATGACTGTGGGCACAGGCTTATCAAAGATCAGGTTGATGACAGCATAAGTTTTTTTGAAAATATTATCCAGCAAATCAGTTCTTGATAAAGCCTTTAAAGCCAAAGCAGGCTATTCGCCGATAACTTTAATAAGCAATCTTTTTTTGCGCTGACCATCAAATTCAGCATAATAGACCTGTTGCCATGGTCCAAAATCAAGTTTGCCTTCTGTAACCGGAACAACAACCTGATGGTGAATCATAAGACTTTTTAAATGTGCGTCACCGTTTGTTTCTCCGGTGCGGTGGTGGCGATAGTCTTCTCTAAAGGGGGCAAGTTTTTCAAGCCATTCATCTATATCTGCTATGATACCGGGCTCTGCATCATTTACATATACCCCTGCTGTAATATGCATGGCTGATACTATGATCATGCCTTCTTTAATGCCGCTTTCTCTGAGGGCTTTTTCTACTTCTCCTGTGATATTGATGTATTCTCTCTGCTTTTTAGTACTAAACCATAGGTATTTAGTGTGTGATTTCATAAATTTCTCCTGTTCGATAGTTTAAATGCTTATTATGGTAAAACTTTAAAGATATTAAGGGTGCTGTTTTTGATTTTTGCTGGCATAATATTAACATGGTTTTGTCTGGTAAAAAAATACTGGTAGTCTTAAATTGCCTTTTGATGGCAACTTCGTATGATTAACAATTTTTTTATGAAGTTTAAAAAAATATTATTTTTTAATTAGGGGTAAAAATATTATATTATAATAATTTTAGATGCAGACAAAAGCTATATCCAGTGTTATTTAAGTATTAAACTAACATGGGTACCCCTTAAGGATTGCTATGATTGTAGCAACCCTAGAACATACTTCAAAATAGCTTTCGTTTATAAAGAAAGGAGGAATCTGTCATGAGGAGAATGTTACCAGGATTAAGTTCAACAACACTGCACCCAGTAGATCAACTTAGAAGACAGATAGACAGAATTTTTGAAGATGCTTTTGCTATGTCGTCAAAGAATACTGAACTTGAACAGGTTAACCGCTGGTATCCATCTGTTGATGCCTATGAAGAAGATGATAAATTTGTTGTCAAAGCTGCTTTACCGGGTGTTAAGAAAGAAGATATAAACATTGAAGTTGATGAAAACACCCTTTCAATATCAGGTGAAAGCAGGTATCAAAATGAAGTCAGACAGGAAAATCTGTATAAAAGCGAGATCAGCTACGGAAAGTTTGTCCGGTCATTCAGCCTGGGCAAAAACGTAGATTCTGAAAGGGTTAAAGCAAACTTTAAAGACGGCATATTAACTGTAGAACTGCCCAAGAAAGAAGATGAAAGGGCAAAACTCAAAAAAATCAAAATATCATAAACTTTTAAGATAATTATTGCTGGTGTTATTTTCCTGATTGTAAAATCTCTTTCTGAAGTGATATAGCCATATTTTAAAATTAGCATGGTTGTTTTATAGGCTATGATGGGGGCTGAGCCCCCTTTATTTGTTTTAAACTTTTGATTTTTGTGAGCTAAGTTTGTATAAACAAAAAAAAACCTCTTTTAAGGAGGTTCCATTTTCTCAAAATTTGGGGGGAATGAGAAAAATAAAATGTTTAAATGAAAGCTTATTTGAGTTTTTGAGTTTGTTTGTACGTTAATAAAGATAGCTGAAATTTTAAATTGCCTTAAATCTTATATTTGTTAAGGATTTTTTACAAAAACTTTATCAGCAAAATAAATAAATGGAACCCCCGACACTAATTTCTTGAATCTGAGAACTTTTAAGTTATACAAAGGCCCCAACTTTAATTAAGAATTATTTTTATTAAAATACAATGATTTTTTATCCGGCGTAATGTTATTGTAGTAAGCTATACGGCAATAAATATGTTTATACGCTCATTATATTGCTGCTTATACTATATTTATAATATGTAAATATTCTGGACATAACTGTTTCAATTAGGCCGTGTTAATAAGTGTAAAAAGTACAATTAAAATACTATCTTTCTAATTAATGATGCACTATGATAAATGCAATCTTAATCATAATAAATAATTAAACATATAACTCTCTACTTTGGACTCTTAACCTCTAAACACCTTTTAGAGGTTTATTTTTGGCTATTTCTAAGCTGTTAAAACCTCTCCTGCTGGCTTATGTTATTTCTGTTGTCTATTTAAGCTACACCTTATAGTGGTATCTTCAAAAATAAATTTATTTTAAAATGACTGTATGACAGATGATCAAAATAATAACGCCATCAATTATGACCACTTTAAACAGGAACTTGACGAAGTAAAACTTGCTTATAGCAACCTTCTTCACGATGTCTTAAGCTTTAATGAACTTATATCTAAGAAAGACAACACGTTTGACATTTTGACACTTGTTTTAAGACTGTCAATGTCAATTTTAGACTATCATGCGGGTGTTATCTCTAACTATGAAGGTAATGAGTTTAATATTATTCACTCAATTAACTTGAATGAAAACTATAAAGCTCTTATCAAAGATGATATTATCAATGGAACCTATAAAAACAGCCTCCAAAAGAAGCATGCTGAATTAATTACAGTGGATAGCGACCACACAAGGATTGTTGTCCCTATTATAACAAAACAATGCCCTTTTGGTATACTGGATCTCTATGTAAATAATCCAAAAAACAAAATTAAACAGCAAGATCTTGATTTGCTCTGGATTCTAGCCTCTATTGCCGCTATTGAGTATGAATCTGTTGAAATGAGTAATCGTTCAGAACTTCTATCACTTATGCTGGCCAGTCTTGAAAAAATTAATTCTGAAGATCAGCTTGATAACCTGCTCTATCTCATTTTAAATAATCTGAAACAAATTGTTCCAGCGTCAAGCTATTTGCTTATCTTAAGAGATAAACTACTGGAAGTAAGTGATAGTGAGCATTATTGCCTGCCTGAAATTCATTCGCTCGATGAAATATGTCTTCTCGTAGATGAAGCCATCAAAACAAGAAACACAATATTTGTTAAAAAACTTTCTCAGTCTAAAACCTGCCGTGATTGCACTGAAAGCTATATGCACAGAGATTGTGACGGAAGCCTTATGCTGGTTCCACTCTATAAAGGTGATCTAGGCTATGGAGTTATTAGTATCTTTGATAAAGATGAATATAGCAGTGTTTTTAGCCAGTATAACCGGCATATTATTGAAATATTTGCCAAACAGGCAACTATTGCTATTAATAATGCTATCCTGATTGATCAACAAAAAAAGACTAATATGAAACTGGCTCATACCAACGATGAACTTCAAAAAGCACATGACGAACTTAGCAGACGTAACAAAATATTGAATAAAGAAATCGAATCAGCAGGTGTTGTTCAATCTGCTATTCTTTCAAATATTGATGTGTCTGACAAAATAGATGTTTGCATTAAATATAGACCACATCATTCTATTGGAGGTGACTATTACGGAATTATCAACCTGGATGATCATCGTACACTTATCTTTATAGGAGATGTATCAGGTAAAGGAGTACCAGCAGCCATCACAAACGGGTTTCTTAAGAACGAATTCACCTTTGTAGTTAACAAACAAAATTTTGTCGGAAATATTACACCGGCAGCAGTACTTTCAGAGGTCAATAATTCAGCATACGATGTGTTTAAAGTAACAGAACAGTTCACTTCAGCCTGGTGCGGTATTATAGACAGTCAGAATAAAACACTCATCTATGCTTCAGCAGGTCATGACTACCCTCTTTTGATTGTTGATAGCATAAAATATCTGGATGACAACAACGGGCCGATTATGGGTCTTATGGAAGAACTTCAGTACAAAGATAAAGAACTTGATTTTAGTTCACCAGCCAGATTAATTCTTTATACTGACGGCATTACCGACCAGGAAACAAAAACAGGCAAACGTCTTGGCAGACAATGGCTTCTGGATGAAGCAGTTAAACTTAAAGAAGCTCCACCAGATAAACTTTCAAATACTATATTTGATAAGGTTATTACCCTTTCTGCCGGGGTAGAACAGCACGATGATATACTCTTGATTTGTGTGGGACTGAAACACTAAAAAAAAGTATACATATGTATACTTTTACTTGGTATCTCTCTCCTCACAATATAAACTTTTAATCAGATACTACTTCTATAAGGGTGCTGAAACTGAGAAGTTGCTAAAAAAAATACCGAGTTTTAACAAAACTTAATTTCCTGACAAGCTTTATATGTTAGGTCTCTATTATAGCTATTGCCGTTTATAAAGGCTTTTAAAGCTTATGTTAAATATCTAATGGATTTGTAAAAATTAATATCTGAACCTCTCTGAACATAAGTGTTCCGGGGTTTTCTTTAGAGGTGCCGGTTATTTGTTTTCTCAGTCGTCAGAGGCTTTGCCTGATTTTCAAAGATTTGTGATAGTATGATGAAAACAATTAATCGGTCAATAATTTGTATTTATTTGTACACTATGAAAAATTATGAATATCCGGGTGCGGTTCATATTCACTCAACATTTTCAGATGGAACACTGTCAATTGATGACATCATTAAAGAAGCCCGGAAAGAAGATCTCCGGTGGATCATCATAACAGATCATAACACTATAGAAGGCCTTGAAAAAGGTTGTGAGGGTTTTTATGGAAACCTTTGTGTTCTGGTTGGAACAGAAATAAGCCCACATAACCGTAACCATTATCTGGCCTTTGATGTAAAAAGCAATATAAGCCAGGAGTTACCCCCCGAAAAGTTCATACAGAAAGTTAATGAGCAGGGTGGGTTTGGCTTTATCGCTCATCCTGATGAATCAACGGAGAGAAAAAATCACTATCCGCCTTTACGCTGGGAAAACTGGGATATTAACGGCTTTCAAGGCATTGAAATATGGAACTATATGTCTGATTGGGTTGATACACTTACCGAAGAAAATAAGTTTAAGATGTTTTTCCAGCCTGAAAAATACTTGCAGGGCCCTACAGTAAAGGTCATGCAATGGTGGGATGATCTTAACTCCAGAAACTGCAACATTGTACCGGCACTCATCGGCCTTGATGTGCACCAGTTTTTATATAACTTTATGGGACTAAAACTTAGAATATTCCCTTACGGAAGAATGTTTAAAACACTCAAAAATTATATTCAGATAGATGATTGCCTTTCCACTGATTTTGAAACGGCTAAAAAACAAATCTATACAGCACTTAGAGCTGGTAATAATATAATGATCAATGAATATCTGGGTAAAGGTAATGGTGTTATATTTACTGTAAGCAAAATTAACCCTGACCATTCTATAACAAAGATTACGGTAGGAGAATCTCTGACTGTTAGCGATGAGTTTACACTTGATATACAAACACCTTCGGTATGCAATATCAAACTATTTTGTAATGGAGAGGTTATTGAAGAACAGGTAACTGATAGAATCAAATTAAAATGCAAAGAACCCGGAACATACAGGTTTGAAGCATTCAAAAACAATCAGCACTGGATTATTACCAACCCTGTAAAAGTCCTCAAAGAAAATGATTGAGAAACTTATTAAGATAGTATTTGACTTTATAGACTACGTTATTGCCCGTCAGGTGCCTTCAAAGCTGGGCTACGGGCACCAGATTGATTCTCCAAAAGTCTTTGATCAAAATACTTTTTTTATTACCTCAAATATTGAAAATATGAAAACTACGCTAAAAATAGCTGAACTGGCGGCAGGCCGGGGTGCACTAGCAATGAAAATACTGGAAATGCCGCATGTTGAGTATTATCTTGCCTGTGATATTGATCCAGCAGGTCTTGAGGTATTGCAAAAGAGAATTAAAGCCAGAGAATATGCATCCCGGCTTGAAACAAGGGTTATGAATTGCCTTGATCCACAGGCATTGCCCGAAACTTATTTCCATATAGTAATTGCAGACAAGTTTTTACATTTGCTGTCTGATGAAGAAATAGAACAGGTGTTCAGCTTAGCTAACAGATTGCTTCAACCTGGCGGCATATTCTTTGTTTCTTCTGCATCAGTAACCAATTTCGTCTATGAAAGAACAGAACCCGGAACAGGTCATGAGCTTTATAGAAAACTTAAAAGCGATATGATGACTCGTCTGTGGTACAACATAAATAAACCCTACGTTTTCTTTATTACAGAAGAGTATATTCAGGAAATAGCAGCAAAAACAGGGTTTATTTACAAACAGGAAGCTGTTTACAATAATAAGGAAAATTATTTAACGGTAGCACTATGCAAGAAATAAGCTATAAACCACCCGGCATAGTACTTGATAAGCTTTTTACAATGCATGCCCCGCCTGGTTTTCATCCCGAATCACCCTCTCGTATTGAAAGCCTGATAAAATTTTTTGAACAATGCCAGCCAGAGGTTGTTTATTATCCAATGGAGAAGGCTGAACGCTCTGACCTAATGATGGTTCACACAGAAGAGCATATATCTTATGTGGAATCACGTCATAAGCAGGCTCTTAAAACAGGCAGAGCTTCTATTGATCCTGATACATGGGTGTCTCCTGATTCACTGGAGTGTGTTTATTATTCTATCGGCAGCATTTTTAATCTGGCTGATGCCCTGTTTAAAAAAGAAATCAACTCTGCTTTTGCCATGGTTCGTCCACCTGGCCATCATGCACTAACTTACAAGTCAAAGGGCTTCTGTTTATTTAATAATATTGCTCTTCTTGCCAGGTATATCCTGAATAACTATTCAGTGAAAAGAATTGCTATAGTTGACTTTGATGTTCATCATGGCAACGGAACCCAGCAAGTATTTTACCATTGTAAAGAAGTTTTAACAATATCTCTTCACCAGTACCCTTTTTGGCCACCTAGGTCTGGATGGTATGATGAAACAGGGCAGGGTAAGGGTTCAGGATACAATATAAATATCCCTTTAGTAGCAGGTTCAGGAGATAATGATTATTATTTAGCCTTCAATGAAGTTGTTTTACCGGCATTGAATCAATTTGAGCCTGAATTTATTATATTTGCTGCCGGGTATGATGCTCATAGGGCTGATCCTGTAGGAGATCTTAACCTTAGTTCTGCTATGTATGGCAGCTTAATACAGATGGTAGCAAATCTTGATCGAAGTATACCCCTGTTTTGTCACCTTGAAGGCGGATATGATAACGCTGCTATGTTTGAATCCATATTGTTTTCCTTAAATGCGCTTCATAATAAAACGGATGCAGCAGATGCCGCACCCTTTTCTGACGTATCAGATTCAATAGTGTTAGTAAACAACGATTTTTTTAATAAGACTAAAGAGGTTATTTCTAGCTACTGGCAAATCTATTGAAAAAATTAAAGCGGTTATTCTTGATAGGGCTTGTTTGATGGGATGCTTTAAACTTCTCTGTTTTGCCGTCTGGTGAGAGTATAAACTGTTTCTCATAGTCATAATCGCCTGAGTAGGTTTCTTTGACAACAGCATTACCGCTTTTTTTGTCCTGTGCAATTATTTTAAGATCTCTATAATAGCTTTTACCTGATCTGGTAACAAACCCGTAAGAACCTTCAGCGATAAAGCTGAGCTGTTCCTGGGTTAACTTAAACCCTCTGCTGACGAAATGCTCTCCTGTATTTGAATTCATTACTGTACCCTCCCCCGTTGTAGATACATTTAGGGTTTTACTACCTTGATTACATCAGAACATACTGTTGAAAAGATTTATTAGACCTGGCCTGATTTAATTTTATCAAAAATGACCATCTTCTCTTGTTTATAGCATGTTTGAGATGTGGCTGCAATAAAATTACCATCTTGAGGGTAAAATGCAGTTTCATTTCTTAAAAAACTTCTTGTAGCCTTTAAAATCAGAATAAACTTTTGAATGAATCGACAAAAAATTTTTACCCCCCAGCTAAATTATATTGTAAAGCATAATATTAAAAATGTCCAGAGCCCAATTTAGTCATAGTATTACAGGAAACAATAAGTGTATATTTGACATTTACCTCTTATATTGGTGTAATTAGTTCTTTTAATTAAGCTTCAAACTGCTATCTTGGAGTCTGGTAGATGCTGAAGGCTGGAAATAATGACTGATATATCATTCAACAGACTAAAACCCCTTTAATAAAGGTATGTTAAGGAAATCTATGGAGAAAAAGCCGGGGAAGATAGTCTAATTTGAAATGTATGTTGAAAATGGCCAGCAATCGTGATTATTATCACGATTAAGCGATTTTTATTTACACTATTTCAGCTGACAACTGTAATAGCAAATTACTACGGTTGTGGAATCCGGGCCTATTGCCTGTGGTATATTTTTTTCTCTTTTGTAAAAGCGTCAATAACATACCCTTCTTTGATTATGTATTTTCCTCCCTTATCAAAATATTTTAAATAAAAGCCTTTGATAATAATTGGGTGCTGATAGCCATATATGTCAATAATTTTACCGTTTTCAATATGCCATTTTCCATCTTTTTTTTCAACTACGGCATAGCCTTTAGCATTTTCTTTAAAGACTTTATTGTCTTCGTCAAGCCCGGTATCTTCATTTACAGCAATATCAATTTTATCACCGGGTTTCAGGGTGTTGAGTTCAACTGTTTCTGCAAACTTGATGGGTATGTGAAACTCTTCATAGATAACAATCTGGTCATCTTCTTTGTCATAAGCAGCTACTGGCAGTGCAAAGACAACCAACATTAAAACTGAAAAAACGAGACGTATCATAGCATATCCTCCTGTATGACTGATGGTAGACTTTTAGTATGAATTATCATAGCATGCTACGGGTTGATTTTCGCCGGTAATTTTACTGTAGCAACAATGGTTGCTCACAAAGCATTTTAATTTTCAGTTTATCTACCCGACTGTATAACAGGTTTTTGTTTTGAGTTATACACGCTTTTTTTGTGTTACACTGGCGAGATTAAACCTTATTATTCGTCTGTATTTAGATATATTAAACTATGGAGGATCTTACTATGGCTCACGAAATCGATTATCAACTTGTTGGAGATGATATGCAGGCTGTTATTATAGGACTTGATCCAGGAGAAGCTGTCATGGCAGAAGCAGGAGCCATGATGTTCATGACAGATGGTGTCGAAATGGAAACTAAAACAGCTACAAAAGATGGACAGGGTCTAGGGCAGGCTCTTCTAGGCGGTTTACAAAGAGCAATTACAGGCGAAAGCTTCTTTATAACGGCTTTTACATATAAAGGATCTCAAAAAGGCAAAGTAGCTTTCTCTGCGCCCTATCCGGGTAAGATTATACCTGTTGACCTCTCAAAAAGTGATCTGCTCTGTCAGAAAGATGCTTACCTATGCTCAGCCTGGGGAATCGATATCAGTATAGCCTTTACTAAAAAGCTTGGTGCCGGCATTTTTGGAGGAGAAGGCTTTATATTACAGAAGTTAAGCGGAGATGGTCTTGCATTTATACACGCCGGTGGAACTGTTATCAGAAAAGGACTGGCAGCAGGTGAAACACTTAAAGTGGATACCGGTTGTCTGGTTGCCTTTGAACCTACAGTAGATTATGATATTAACTTTGTTGGAGGTTTTAAAAATGCTCTATTTGGTGGAGAAGGCTTATTTTTTGCTACTTTAAGAGGTCCCGGTAATGTATATCTTCAAACACTGCCTTTCTCTAGAGTTGCCGATAGAATTATAACAGCTTCAAGACGCTCAGAAGGCGAAGTAAGAAGAGGCTCAGAGATTTCAGGTGTCCTGGGTGATATTATCTCAGGCAGATAAGACACCTTTCCTGTAAAAAGCCTTGAGGTTACTGCAATTAGTGTAGTCAGTTTTTGAAATGATGTTTAAAACAAATACTTATGTATTGGTTAGTATATGCTATCAACCCCATCTATCACCTGTTTATTTGAATATTTTCGAAAATAAGAATTACATTTATTAACCTAAAGTTTTTTCGAATCAAACCGATAATGATTAATGTAAGCGAATGAATCCTCCTCCCCTTAAAGATTTGCCTTGTAAAAGGCGATTTTTTTTGTTAAAGAATCTATCAGGGTAACTATTAGACTATTACCAGCTTTCAGGTATTTCGGGCGGGGTTTCAAATATTTTAGGCTGTTTTCCCAGTAAAATGCTTCTGCCTGTTAATAGAAAGTTGCCATCTGGCAAGCCTGTTAAGGTTTTAAAAAACATGTCAGCCTTGAATGAAGCAACTTTATTTAATTCGGCGTCATACAAATCGATGTACTTGTTGCCATCTCTGATTGCTATAAACCTGTCATCTTCGAGCTGAATAATACTTTCGACCTCTTTTTCTTTTAAATAGAGTGTTTTATAGCTCAGCTCTTCGGGGTTTATAATGTAAACACGTTTCTTATCACTTGCACGGCCAACAATAGAGTTATTATTACCCCGTGAAAGTTTTCCTACCTGTACAGTTTGCTCATTTAAGACCTTGTTTTTTCTGTTAATTAAATAAATATTATCAAAATCGTTAATGATTATTTTTTCATTATTGAGTATAAAAGCATCAAGTATGGTTTTATTTTCAGTCAGGTATTCTTTTAAGGTCTTGCCTGTCTGGCTGTATTCTGCTAGTTTTCTTGAATCGAGTATTAGTCTCTTGTTGTTTTCAAGCTCTCCAACTGAAAAGGTATCAATTGAAATCAGGGTTCTTAACACTTTATTGGATGGATGAGGTTCAATTTCCTGGCAATAATCAATGGTGCCAGTAAGAAAATTGTTATTAGAAAGTTTTATTGCGCTTCTTGGTTCGTTATTATACAGGGCATAACTCTTTAGTTTCAGCTGTGGAGTAAATTCAGCAACAAAAAATGTTTCATGCACTTGTCTGAACTGCACAGGAAGAACAAAGTTTACTATCAATATTAAATATACAGGCCATACACTGATATGAAACATTAAAACTCCATTATATAAGAAAAAATATTACCGTTAATATTCCTTAAAGCCTTTGCTGAAGGCTGATATTGTGCCAGTTCGCTTTCACTAACAATCATAAGTATGTTTGTACCAAAAAAGTCTTTTATGCTTTCTCTTTCTATGTTATCAGCATATAGACTGTTTCTAATCATTTCTACATTAAATGGAAGCTTTTTTGTTTTTTGATAATCGTTCAAATTAATAGCATTTTCACTGGAAAAAAAATAAAGAAGATAGTCTTTAGCCATCCATATCTGGTTAGAAACCAGTACTTTTTTGTATTTATGGTGATTTTCAAGTATATAACATGCTATTTGATCTCTATTAGTGTTTAAGACATGGCTGTAGTTGTTTTTATAGTCGCTGTGATAGCTTTTATAGTATGTAATGAATGGTTTTGCCATCGAAAAAAGAATTATAAGGGTTATAATTGATACAAGGGATGCTTTAATAGCGTTATGGTTTATTTTGGAGAACAGAGATATTATAAAATAAGCTCCGCAGCCTGAAAGAATAGAAAAAACACTGTACATATAAGAGTTATGAGTTCCATCAGGCAGGACCCACATCAAAGTAGAAGGAATACCAGCACATAAAAGAGCTATAAATAAGAGCCTGTAGTGAATGTCTTTAAATTTGATTATTGAAAAAGCTATTCCGGCAGGTATAAGGATGACACCTGCAACTGAAAGAAAACCATAACCGGGTATAAGATTAAGAATATGCCCGTCTCCTTCAAAAAAAAGGAATGAAGGCATATAGCAAGTGTAGTAATTGTAAAACATTAAAAGCATTTTCTTGATAAATAATGGTAAATCTATTATTAATAAGTCAATAACAGGTAATCGTTCATAGATTAAGTTGTTAATATGAAACATATCTTTATTGAAAATCAGGGCATGCTTTGTATAACTGGCATTAGAAAATTTATTAAGCATTAAAGCTTCAGGTATAAAGACTAATAAAGCGAAAAGTATCATCAGAAGACCTGATTTTTTAGACAATATTAGATCTTTACAGGTGTTAAATTTTTGAATAACAACAGGTATTAAAGTAATACAGGCTAAAAATACAAAGCTAACCATAAATATCCGGGAAGGAACATATGAATACCATGCCAGTACAAAGCATAAAAATGCCGGAAAGCTGAAAATATACTTGTTTTTCTTTATAGCCAGCATGGTAAAAAGAATATACCCCAGAAAAAAAGTATTAAAAGACGTTAATTCAAAGGCCATTCTATGTATATGAAAGTATCCAGGGCTTAAGACCATAAATAATGTTGCAAAAATGGCAGCAGTAAGATTGAAAGCATAACGTGTGACTAAAAAAAGCATAATTGAAGCCATTACAGCAAATAAAATACCTGTAAGCTTTGTTGTATAAATACTGAGCCCTAAAAACTTGGTTACAATTGCAGAAGCATAGATAAATACAGGAGGTCTGAAGATAAAATCGTTGTGATAGTTAAAATAAAGTGGCATAGATTGACCGTTACTGTCTTTCAAGCTAACAGCAATATTATATGCTTCAAAGCCAATAGCTGCTTCATCAGGCCAGAAAGCAAACCCTGTTTCGTCAAGACGCCAGTTATAAAGCATAAATACAGCAATTGCAAAAAATACCAGCAATATGCCATAAAAGGTTATTTTCATACAGGCAGGCTCACAGAATTTAGTTGTTATTTGCCTGATTATCATTGAAAATCCTTTTTGATTCATCATTATCAGTGTATAAAAAGAGCGAACAAAAAGCTATAAAAATGACCTGTGAATAACTTAAAAATTTTTCGATTTTCAAAACACGTGCAATGACTGGCACCTGACCCCATAAAGGGGGGCTATCCCTTTCGCCTGCAGAGCGGCTATCCCCCGGGGTATTGAGTGATTTCTTGTGATCTTTCTCAGCAATTGTTTGCCTGCTCGTTCAATCCATATTTTTACTTTTAAAATTTTTGAAAATTGAAAGCAAAAAATCTATTGTAATAATTATGCATTAGTCTTAAAAATTTAACGATTGACGATATAAAAATTGTGCTTCAATAAGCATGAGATCTTTAATGCTGCTATAATCAACGTCATCAGTAATTTGATTTCAAAAGATACAGGGCTGGAACCTGCGTAATCATGATGTTTATTATTGTTATGAAAAAAATTTTGAGGAAAATTCTGTTCATTTTACAATGAATCCGTGGCAAATCAGTATAAAACAAATTCTTAGTGCAGGGAGAATACTTTATGAATATTATCATCAAAAATGGCATACTGGTTACAGGGACAGATACCTTTAAAGCTGATATTGCTATAAATAATGGGAAAATAACCACTATTTCAGATGAACTTACTGAAAAGGCAGATAAAATCATAGATGCGACAGGTAAATTTGTTTTTCCCGGCTTTATAGATGCTCATACACACCTTGAATTGCCTGTCAGAGAATTCTTTTCAGTAGATGATTTTTACACTGGCACTCTGGCAGCAGCTGCAGGAGGTACAACCTGTATCGTTGATTATATTGTACCTTTTAGAGGTCAAACACTTAAAGATGCTTTTAAACTGTGGGTTAATAAAGCAAATAACAAATCTGTTATCGATTATGGCTTTCATATGACTATCTCTGATCCTGAAGAGTCTATTTTTGAAGAAATAAAAGATTTGCCAGACATGGGGGTTACTTCAATAAAATGTTTTACTGCTTATAAGGGTAACTACATGCTCACAGATGACCAGATTTACAGGGTTTTTGAACTCTCTAAGGCCAGTGATATTCTAGTTTCTATGCACTGTGAAAATGGCTATTTGCTTGATTACTTCGTAAAGAAATTTTTAAAAGAAGGTAAAAAACATCCGGTTTATCATTCACAGACAAGACCTCCTTTTGTAGAGTCTGATTCAATTCAGCACGCTATAGACATAGCTGATTTTGCAAACATACCAATATTTATTGCCCACCTGAGTACGGCTGAGGGTTTAAAAACAATTCAAAAAGCCCGCTTTAAAAACAAAAAAGTTTTTGTTGAAACCTGCCCGCAATACCTTCTTCTTGATGATAGTCTTTATGATCAGGATGCGTATGAGGCAGCAAAATACATATGCAGCCCTCCACTAAGACCTGCAAAAGGGCTCAAACATCTCTGGAATGCACTCCTTAACGGCGAGATTGATGTTTTTGCTACTGACCATTGCCCTTTTAATGCCGGTATAGAAAGAAAAAACAATCTTGATGACTTCTCCAGAATACCTAACGGTCTGCCGGGTATTGAAGACAGAGTTAACCTTCTTTTTTCTGAAGGAGTCAAAAAAAGAAAACTGTCTTTAAATCGCTTTGTTAATCTTGTTTCTTCTACACCGGCAAAGATCTTCGGGCTTTATCCACAAAAAGGATCTCTCAATACAGGTTCAGATGCAGATATTGTTGTTTATGATCCTGATTGTAAGTGGGTTATTTCAGCCAATAATCACCACCAGAATGTAGACTATAACGCATATGAAGGCATAGAAGTTACAGGAAAACCCTATGTTGTTACATCTAGAGGTGAAATTATTGTTGAAAATGGTCAGATAACAGCATCAAAGGGTAGAGGCAAATATATTTACCGACAAAAATCAACTGTATACAACTAATTATCTTCTGATTATTCTATTTCTGAAAGGGTTTCATGGAAATAATCAACACAATAATAATTGCTTTATGGCTTATGTTGCCAGCTTTTCTGGCAAACATGGCTCCGGCTATTATCACTCATATTTCTGGCACAGGCAAACCCCTCGATGGTGGCAAATACATAGGCAATAACCGTATTCTGGGTGACGGCAAAACTATTAGAGGCTTAATTGCAGGTATAATAACAGGTATTACAATGGCTTTGATACAAAACATGCTGGCCGAATACCTTAATATGCCTCTGTTTTCTATTATAGCAATGATAACACTCCCACTGGGTACTCTTTCAGGTGACATTGCTGGCAGCTTTATCAAACGACGTATTAATATCGAAAGAGGCAAAGCTCTGCCGCTGGTTGATCAACTTGATTTTGTAACAGGAGCCTGGTTATTTACCTTAATATTTGATTATAAGTGGTTTATTAATTATTTTACTTTGCCTATAATAATTGCCATAATAATAATTACACCGCTTTTCCACTGGTTATTTAATATCATTGGTTATAAACTTGGTGTCTGTAAAGAACCCTGGTAATGGAGTAAAAAGATGGACTATAAAGAAGCTAAACCCGGCAGGATATTTGTTGCAAGGTTTGACGACTCAGAAGACCTTCTTGAGGGACTGAAAACTATCATCAAAAAAGAAAATATCAAAGCTGGCCTTATTCATCTGATGGGAGCTGTATCAAAAAGTAAACTGGTACTTGGCCCTGAAGAGAAAGCTTATCCTCCGTCACCATCATGGTGGGAATTTGACGATGCACGTGAAGTTCTGGGCCTGGCTATATTTGCCCGGGAAAATGATGAACCTAAAATACACCTGCACTCAGGTGTAGGACACTACAGTGAATCTAAAATTGGCTGCATCAGAGAACAATGCGAAGTCTATCTTACCATAGAGGCTGTAATACAGGAAATAACAGGAGCTAATATTACAAGAGAACATGATAGTCGTTATAATGCAAGTCTTTTAAGTATAAAATGATTTTAAATATTGATTATCCACCTTATATGGCTAATTTAAACTTCGTTGCCAGTATCGTTCTGATAACTGTGGCATGTTATTATTTCAACATTCAAAAACTACCTAAAAAGGCTAAATACATTTTTACAGCAATTTGTATTCTTATTTTAATGCTTATTCCTGTGCCTTACTTCATGGAAGATCGAAATTTTGGTGCTATACCTATCGGTTATAATGACTTCAGAGCTTATATTCCTTTTACTCTTGTTTTTTTAATTATTATTTTGCTGAAATTCTTTTCTATTCAGTTTGAAATTATTCAGCAAAAGCGAGAAATACCGCCTTTAAAGTTTGTATTGTTATTTATGTTTGTCTTGCCTCACTATGTCTATAATTACCCTGTTGAGGGCCCAAAAGATATTAACAGGGATAAAAATAGATCTAAAAACCTCAAAAGAGCCTGTCTTTTAATCTTTCAGATATTTGTCTCCTGGTTTTTGCTGAACTGTATATTTAATTTTATAAGACTACCTCAAGACCTTTTTGTAACAATGTTTAAAGGACACTGGGCTTTACCTATTATCATCGGTGTAGGCTTTACAGTTGTTCTCGTCGGTATCTGGACTTCTGCATTATTGTCTCTGGCTTCTTCATTTTACAATATCCTGGGTGGATACAAGTTCATGTACTATCAGGATAAGGCTTTTCTTGCTACTTCTATTGGTGAATTCTGGAGACGCTGGAATCTATGGGGTAATGAATGGTTTTTTACTTATCTTTACAAGCCTTTAAGAAGAAAATTTAAGTTATCAGCAAGTATGGCAAACATTATCATTTTTACTTTTTCTGCTTTAATACATGCTTATGTTGTTTTGCTCTTTCAACCTGAATATGCCTGGCTGATATTCTTTGTATTCTTTATCAATGGAGTTGCTGTTAATCTTGAAGCTGCTGCTGCAAAACGTTTTCCACTACTGTCAAAAACACCTGTCTCTATTAAGTTTATATTGACAACAATTTTTGTCGTTATAAGCCTTGGTTTAATTGGTCTTTGCTTTAGTTAAATATCCGGATACACTTAATATTAAAGCTCTTTAACCTTATTGAATGATCCTTGAAAAAGACCTTGAAAAGTTATTATTGTATTTATCAAATATCTATTTTAAACTAATTAAAATTTGATACATTACTATAATGATTTTTACCTGTGTTTCGATTTTCAAACAATATAAATTTAAGATATGGGTTGAATGAGCAAGCCAGGCTTGCGAGTGAAACCTTTTGCATTCCTTTAGGGCGGGTGGGATCCGGGGTTGAAAATCGAAAAAAATTCAGATTCTGCAATGAACTTTATTAACAAATTTGAATTTAAATATGGAATATTATTTGAAAACGAACACTCTATAAAAATAAATTACTGATAATTAGTGGGATTCATTAAAAAACGAGGTAACAGCTGTGAAGAAAGTTTTTTGGCCATTTATTTTATCATTATTGGTTATTATTTTGATTTTTGGTGGCTATTCACTTGCAAAAGATCGTCCGCCAATTGATTTTACAGACAGACCCCTGAAGTTATGGGTGCCTTATGACCCGAAAAACCCAGGTAATATCGACAATATGCAACACAATTTCATATTTATCGATAAAAAAGACCTTCAAGAAATTGAAGATGCCAAAAACCCGACCAAAACTAAATCTGATGATCCGCCTGTAAACTATCAAATGTCTTCTGCAACCTATTATGCAAACATCAAAGATGACTATATTAATATTTCAGGCGTTTATAACATAAGCAAACTCGATGATGAATGGACTTTAATACCTGTAATATCTGATCAGGTCGCCATTTCTTCCTCAAAACTTAATGATCAGCCAGCCTTTATGACTACCTTCAACTCCGGTCAGGATCTTTCAAAATTCAAAAATGCCTCTCAGGTTTCCCGTGGTTACTATTATCTTGCACTTAAAGAAAAGGGTATCCACAGACTAAAAGTAGATTTATCAACAAAACTTCTCAAAGATCCTTCTGTAAACACTAAATCTTTTAACTTTTTACTTCCTAATATACCTATTGTAAGTCTTCATTGTGTTGTAAACCAGAAAAACCTTGATTTTACAGTGCCTAACGCTACCTCTATTGCATCAAAAAACGTTGATGAAGGATCAAAGCTTTTTGCATCCTTCCCTCCCGTCAACCAGATAGAAGTTAAATGGAACCCTAAAAGTACAATCATTACAGAAAAAGATGATGACAAAACTAAATTGCCTCCTTCTATTACAGCTGTTACCTATAACAAAATTGAACTTGGCAGAGGAACACTAAAAGGTAGATATACCGTTAATATTGACATTAGACACGCAGCAGTAAATCATTTTGATTTCTTTATTCCTGAAGAAGTTGAAATTGATAGCATTACAGCAAATAATAACGTTGAAGTTATTGATCCATCGCCTGAAGTAAATAAAGATGGTATTTTGCCTGTTGATTTAACATCTCCCGTAGAAGGAAATCTTTCTCTTGTAATCAATTACAGAAAAAATTTCGACGGAACATCTTTTATTACTAAAATACCTGCTATTACACTGGCTAATAAAAACATTGATCGTGAAACAGGCTTTGTCGGTATAGCCGAAACGACTAACATTGAAACAAATATTACAGAAACAGATGAGAACAAAAACTATACTGAAATAGATTCAAAAGAACTTACCGGGCCACTTTCAGGTATGAACGCTTCTATCGCATTCAAATATCAGAAAAACAAAAGCAATGTCGTTGATTCACCCTACGATATTACTATTGATGTCATCAGGCACGAAGATGTAGCTGTTTATGAAGCTACTATTAATTCACTGGTTATTAATTCTGTTATGAATGAAGATGGTCAGGTCTTCTCAAAAGCAGTTTTTCAGATCAGAAATACCAGAAAACAGTTTCTTGAAGTTACTCTTCCTGATAAAGCTGACATATGGAGCGTTTATGTTGATAATAAGTCTGTAAAGCCTGCCCTTCTTGATAAAGAGAAAAATATTTATTCTATTCCTCTCTCAAAATCTTCTGATTCAGAAGCAGGTGGTAAGGCTTTCCCTGTTGAAATAGTTTATTTCGTGGATAAAAAGTTCAATCTTAAAAACCAGACACTTAAATTGATTGAAAAACCACTCAATATAATCAAAGGTAGCCTGGGTTTCACCAGCATAAAAGCTATTTCTGCCGAACTTGACTCAAATTCGGTCAAATGGAGAATTTATTTGCCTCACAAGAAAGACTTTTTACCGGTTGAACTTCTTTCTAACCTGCAAAAAGTTGAAAAACCTCATAAAAGGCACAAAAGTATCAGCACAATTAATGCTGTTATGCAAGAACCGGCTCAGATAGAGTATGAAGAAAATATGATAATGTCTGATGAACTTGCCAGCAGTGAAATGCAGCAAAAAGCTAAACTTGATATGGAACTAAAAAGGTCTCCTGCACCAGCCCCGCCCCCTATGAGTTCACGGGTTTCTGATTCTTATTATGACTATAAAATAAAAGGCAGAGATATTCAGCAATTTCAGGGTAAAATGCCTTTTAAAACCAAGAAGGTTGGCAAGCTTCCTATTTATGTAGACCTTCCCAGAGTTGGTAAGGTTTATGATTTCTACCAGATTTCTTTCCAGGCTAATAATATGCCTTCTATATTCACATTTTATGGAAATAAAAAACTAATAACTATTATTAATATTGCAGTTATAATAGTATTAATTGCTTTTCTGATTGCATCAGGAAGACAGAAAGAGTTTAAAACACCTAAATTTATTATTCCGGCAGTATTGCTGGCTTCATTGTTGTTTTATATTTTTAAGTGGAGCTTGCTCTGGCTTATCATATTTCTGGGCATTGTTGTAGCCATACTGTTTGGGTTATATAGACTCTCAAAATGGATAATGCAACTGGAAAAGGCCAGACGTAATAAAGCAATAGGTATTTCAGTCGTAATTCTTTTATTTTTGTTATTGGTATTTATATCATTATTGCTGGGTTCAATTAAGCTCTGCTTTGGCATTCTGTTGTTTATTATACTACTTTCTATCGCCGCAGGGTCTATTTATCTGATATACAAAGTGGTTCAGTCAAAACGGTCTTCACTCAAAAAAGATCCGCCTGAGGAGCAAAATATTGCACACACTGAATCACAGGATAACATGGAGGGCCATAACAATGACTAGAGTTAAGTATTTTATTTCATTTGTAATACTAATAGCTTTATCCATGATTATTTTGCAACCTAACATGGCAGCAGACCCACAAAATACAAGTGGTAATAATAATGATGAAGTTGAATTTAAGCTCAGAAAAGAAGAAGTAACTTTTATACCATACAGAGAACTGGATAAATTACTGAATAAAAACAAAAATCTTGTCTATATGTCTTATAAAGAGCTGACAGAGCTTATTAATGAAAAGTCACAAATCAGGCCTCTTGCGCCCGTCAACTATGTCATTAAGGATCTTGCCCTGACAGGAATCGTTCAGGATGATCACATTTCTTTTGATGCTGATTATAAAATTCAAATTTTAAACAAAGAATGGACCTATATACCTGTTATATCAACCCAGATCGGGCTTAAATCAGCTGAATTTGATGGTAAGCCTGCACCGTTGAGTGCTGATAATAATGAATTCAGGGTTCTTTCTGATGAACTCGGAGAACATTCTTTGAAATTAAAGTTTGACGTAAAATTGAATGAATCTGGCAATACAAAATCGTTTAATTTCAATATGCCACGTCTGCCTATCACACGGTTAATTATCAAAGTTCCTGAAACACCTGTAAAACTGAATATTGCTAATGCTTCCGGGCAGCGTGAAGAAATTAAAGATGGCAATACTATTACTTATGCCAGCCTAATAGGTCATGGCAATGTACAGGTTGACTGGAAATCAAACCTTGTTAAAATGCCAGAAGTAGTTACAACAAAAAAAGAAATAGATTATAAACGCCCTTCAAAAGTTATTGCTGAAGTGCAGTCATTGATTACTGTTGATGAAGGTCTTATACAGGGGTTTTCAACTTATAACTGTCAAATATACCATAAACCAGTAGAAAAGCTTACCCTGCATATACCTGATAATGATAATTTTGAGGTTATCAGCGTTACAAGCCCCGGCAATATAGTTAAAAAAGGGCCTCCTGTTATAACAAATCCTGATAAAAATAAGCCTGGCAAGCTTTTAACTGTTTACTTTAATTCAAAGATCAAAGATAATGCAGTATTTAACATTATTTATGAAAAAACATTTGAAAATAAAAAGCCAGCAGAGGTCACGATCCCTAATCTCTACCTTACAGGCAGGGAAATTAACAAAGTTACAGGTTATGTTGCTGTTCAAAGTACTGCCAGTCTTGAAATAAAAGAAGTTGGTCTTGATAAAATTTCTGTTATGGATCTTGGTGACCTGCCTTATGGCCTGACATCACTGGCTGAACATCCTATTATTCTTTCTTATGGCTTTATACAAAAAGACTATAAGCTTGATCTTGAGGTTATTCCTCATGAGGATGCTGGTGTAAAAGTAGCAATGATAGATAAAGCCAGAATTGATTCCAGACTTTCAACTGATGGCATACTAACAACCAGAGCTGAATATCAGATAAGAAATATGAGTGAGAGCTTTTTTAAGTTTACACTTCCTTTTCATGCTGAAATATTAACTGCAACAATTAACGGGAAGGTCATTCAGATAGGCAAAGAGCCTTCTGAAGATGAGAATATTATCTATTCTATCAATATTAAGAAACATCAGAACGAAGTACCTTTTACGCTTGCTGTTATCTACAAGCAGGATGAAAGATTCAATATACTGAATAAGCTGTTTATAAATGATTTTGACCTGCTGGCTCCAGATGTTAAAAATATTCCTACATTGACATTATCCTGGACGGTTTATCTGCCTGAAAAACTGAAATATTGGTTTATCACACCGCTAAATCGTGGTTATACTAACTATGCTTCTTACATCACTTCTTATAAAGAAAGCTATGACGACTATGATAAGAAACAGGAGATGCCAGAAGAAAGGGTTGTGGGTCAGGTAGCAAATATTGCTCAACCCTCTGACTATGATATTTCTGGTGGTAAAGTTGCCGGTATTGCGGGTACTAAACACGAGATGCCACCTGTTACAGATCTTAAAAGATATGATTTTTCTGACTATTTACTGGATTCTGGGTCGCCTTCAATTAATGTATTTAGTATAACAAAATTTGTTTCTTTGATACTATTTTTATTCTTGCTTGCTGGTGCCTGGTATCTGGTAAAACACCTGCATACTCTTATTAAAAAGCCAGAGGCTTATATTGAGCGGGCAAAATTTGTTATAACCTGGGCAATCGTGATATATATTTTCACAGTTATACTGGGTGTATGGACAATCATATTGCCATTAATCCTTGCTCTAATAGCTTATGTGGTTTTCTATTATTATCAAAAGCGTAAAGAAAGGCTAACAACACAGGCTAATTAGAAGAATACCTTTATTTATATATAAAAAAAAGACCTCGCTTCTGAAAGAAGGTTGAAACTGTTCAATTTTTAAAAATTAATTTAATAAAATACTTTTTAACAAACCTGCGAAGCAGGTGGACATGGTTTGAAAATCAAAATATTATCAGATATAATGAAGATGTTTGGTGTTTTAATACCCCGGGATATCTATTAGAAAGGCCCTGAATGGATACAAAAGGCAAGAAAATCAGCCATAAATTAGCTACAGGCATCACAGGATCTATAGAAAAGGGCGGGAAATTAGTCGGAGGTATTCTAAATTACTTAAACACTTCTGAAATCTATAATCTGCTGGCAGAAAGGTTTGGTATTAACTGGTTCTTCAACAGAGTAGTCTCTGTGGATATCGAAAAAACTAGAAAACAGGTAGAAAAATTCAGGACTAAATATCCTGATGATACTCCAGAAAAACTGGTTGATAGACTTACCAAGCATAAAGCTTTTTATACTGCTACAATAGGATTTACATCAGGGCTGGTTCCCGGAAATATTCCTGCATTGCTGTTTGACTTTGTCACTACTATAGGAGCTCAGGCTGAGTTAATCTATGAAATAGCCCTTGTTTATGGCATGGATCTTGAAGATGAAACCAGAAAGGGTGAGGTCTTAACCTTAATTGCACTGGGAGCAGGGAGCACAAAAACCGCTGAGGCAACACTCAAACTTGCTATGGATATTTCATCAAAAAAAATGGGCTCTCTGCTTGCAGAAAAGATGATCAGAGCCTTTTCAGTTGTAGTGGGAGAGAAAATTGCTAAACGGTTTTTTGCCAAAATGATTCCGGTTCTTGGAGGTGTAATCGGTGCAACACTAAATGCATCAATGATTATGCTTACAGGAAGAGGTGCTAAAGCTTATTATGAAGCAGTTATTAACAAACAGCTAGTTTTTGCAGGCACTCTTCCTGAAGAACTCAGGCAAATTTACAACAAAAAAGACCTGCACCCACGTATTAAAACTGAGATCAGAGACCTTTTAATTATACGTATTCTTATCTATTTGTTGTATCAGGCAAATTATACCACCGAATATATTCAGCAGACAATTTTTGAGCAATACCCTGAAGTCAGAAATGATCCTCAGATAGAAGAATATGTCATTAATGAAATCAATAATTCATCATACTCTGAAGAACTAATCGATAAGCTCGATAGACCAGCAGCCAGTATTGTTATTACTAAATCTATTCTTGTTATAACCAGCTCTGGAGACTTAACAGACTTTCACCGGGAATTTTTACGCAATATAGCACAAAAATTTGATATACCTTTTGAAACTTTTTCGCTTGAAAAACCTGTATCTACCGAATACATTGATATATCAGATGACAGTAAGCAAAATAAAGACAACTCAGACTTTATTGAGCCTTCTTAATTTTTTATGTTTCTGTCATAATTTATCTTGAGGTCTTTAGAAAATTTATAAAAGGCAGGGAAATTATGATAGACTTAGGAAAAAACTTATCTGTAGTAACTAGAAGAACCAAATCATCAGTTATCAGAGAATTGCTAAAGCTCACAAATCAACCAGGCATTATCTCTTTTGCTGGCGGATTGCCAGATTCAAGCCTGTTTCCTTCAGAAATCGTTGCTGATATTGTGGGAGATCTGGCTAAAAAGTTTAATAGAGCAGAATTACAGTATGGCCCTACTGAAGGAATGCCTCAACTAAAAGAAGAACTCATTAAGCTGCACGCAAAAGAAGATGGTATCAACATAAAATCAGAAAATATTTTAATTACAACTGCATCTCAACAGGGCTTAGATCTGGTAGGCAGAGCTTTTATTGATGCATCAGACCCTATACTGGTGGAATTGCCCAGTTATTTAGGAGGCTTGCAAGTATTTCAAAGCTACGGGGCAAATATTATCGGGGTTAAATGCGATGATAACGGCATTTTGATAGATCAACTTGAGAAAAAACTCGAACAGCTTGTCCAGGAAGATGAACATTATAAATTTATTTACATTGTACCGGATTTTCAAAACCCAAGTGGCATTACAACCTCTCAGGAACGCAGAAAAAAAATTGTTGAACTGTCTGAAAAATATGACGTGCTTATCATAGAAGATTCTCCGTACCGGCAGGTCAGGTTCGAAGGGCAGGCTCCAGAACTTATTTATAAGCTCGATCATACCAGTAATGTTATTTCACTTTTTACCTTCTCTAAAACCTTTGCACCCGGCTTAAGAATAGGATACATGATTGCTCATGAAGAAATAATCAAAAAAATGGTTAAACTCAAACAATCTCTGGATCTCTGTACCTCAACTCTTAACCAGCTCATAGTTGCTGAGTTTATCAGACAGAACCATTATACAAAGCATATTGATAAAATGATTGAAGTCTACAGAAAGAAAAGAGATGTAATGCTTTCTGCCCTAAAACAGTATATGCCTGAAGAAGAAGGCTTAAACTGGACTACTCCAGAAGGAGGACTGTTTCTGTGGGTCAGAATGCCTGCCCAAATTGACACCAGCCAAATGTTTTATAAAGCTGTTGAACAAAAAGTGGCTTATGTAATTGGTTCAGCATTCCATTGTGATGGTTCAGGAACCAATACAATGCGGTTTAACTTCTCATACCCTTCAGAAGAACAGATAGAAACAGGCATTAAGCAACTTGCAGAGGTAGTGAAAGCTGAAATGAGAACAAAAACAGTTTCTTTATCCTCTAAATAAATTGGAATTGCCTGAATATACAAAGATTGCAGACTCAATTACTGCAAATATTTTATAATGCAAAAAAACAGGGTTTTAAAAAATTTTTTTTAAGGTATAATAACCTCGTGGGGGAAAATTAAATATTTGAGGAAGTTTTGATGCAAGTCTGGGGGAGTAACAGGGCTTCAACGGGGGGATTTAAAAAAAATCTTAAAACCCGAACAGCTCAAAAACCTTTTCACAAAGGTATCAGTCATACAGAGCGTTTTAAACGCCCGCTAAACACGGATGTTATTAATTTTGCTGGCAAAAACACCAAAGAAAAACCTTTAACATTGATTTATATGGCTGATACACACAAAAGTCTTGACCTGATGGCAAACTTAAAAACAGCTATATCAGAAAATAAACAAACCACAGATGGCTCTGTTGTCTTGCATGCCGGCGATTATGCCATGGGCAATGAGGGTATAGATCTTCAGGTAAAACTTCTTAACAAACTCGGTATTGATTATGCAACCCTGGGCAATCATGAGTTTTTTAGCGGTCCTGAGAAACTTGCATCAGCACTGGAAAACTCAGAATTTAAAACAGTTATTTCTAACCTGAAAATCGATCAGGATAACCCCCTAAAACGCCTTGAAAATAAAGGCAAAATGGTTACTTCTGAAGTCAAAACAATTCAGGGGAAAAAGTATGGCTTTATAGGAGCTGTCACAAGATCTATTAATACTGATAGTTATAAAGATTATACATCTGGAATCAAAGCCCTTGATCCTTTTATAGAAATCAACAGGCAGGTACAGGAGCTAGAAAAACAAGGAGTCAACAGGATAATATTGATATCCCATATGGGATACAACCTTGATAAAAGCATTGCCAGATCCATACCTGGTATAGATGTTATTGCAGGAGGCCATACACATATTGCTTTGCCAGAAATCAAAAAAAATATTAACCTGTTCAATTCTTCTGGCAGAGGGGAACCTGTATTAATACTGCATGCAGGGGCGTACGCAGAAGCTCTCGGCGTTAGCCACCTTGTTTTCAATGATCAGGGTATATTGCAAATAAACCCGGTCGAAAAATCATCTAATAAATATATCAGAGCACTGAAAAATCTCTTTAAAATAGATGCTGATAAAGCTCTTAATAAACATAAATTTACAGATAATCACCTTATCGATGTATCAGAATATCCAAAGGATAGACAGGTATACAAAATTGTAGAAAAAATTCACTCAAAAATGCATAAAATAAGCACTATCAAAAAACCAATTGATGGTAATTGGCCTATATGGGGCACAAGTGAAATTGGATGCCTTACAGCAGATGCTGTCAAAAACCATACAGAAAGTCAGATATCTCTTATTCATCCAGGATGCATACGAAGAGGTATTGACAAAGGTAATATTTATGCAGAATACATAAAAGACCATGTGCTACCTTTTAATACTTCTATTGTGAAAGTAGAATTGTCAGGTAGGAATATCTTTAAAGCATTAAATAAAGGAGCTAGCTGTACCGGTCACCACAAAAAACCCGGTATAGTGCAGGTTAGCGGCCTAAAATATGCTATTGATATGAATCGTCATGAAAATGCAAGAATACCACTGGAAAGCATTTTTGTTAATATAAATGGCCAATATGAACCACTGGACTTGAATAAAAAATATGTTGTAGCTTACGATGAATATCTGTTAAAAGCTGGTGACGATTTTAAATCACTAAAAGATGCAAAAATTCTGGAACATTATCAAGATACCTGTTATGCAGACGCCCTGATAAAACACTTAATACAGCTTGAAAAAAATAATGAACCACTATCTTCAGATTTTTCTGATAGAATAGTGATTAAAAATCAACCGCAAGAAGAATCATTTATAGATAAAATACTGCATAAACTGGGATTACTAAAGAAATCAAGGATAGATAAGTTTGTACTTAAAGGCCAGGAACGTATATTATAGACTTTCTGATAATCTTAGTATCAGGCTCAATAACCTTATTTCCAGATTTGAACCCTCTATTCCTGATAGATGTATTGTTTTAAATGACTTTGAGAGTTATGAACTTTCTGTCAGTTCTGCCTGTGCACTTATCCATAAACATCAGTTTATTATATTAATTGAAAATATCATCTTTTCAATATTCAAAATCACAGCCCCGGATGTAAAAATACATTTTGAACCACGAAATGTACTTGAAATTAACCTGTCTCCGGGTAAACTGGTTCCCGTAAAAATTAAAGGCAAACTTGTGACAGATTGTAATAATACTATTTGCTATAAATTCAGCAGTATCAAAGTTTTTGGCATACCTGTAAGCTCTCTTTTTGAAGCTATTAAATCTATACCTGGGCTCAATATCAGTTATCACAGCAAAGATGGCAAATCAGAAATTCAAAATGATTGCATTAAAATATTTGTTGATAAATATATACCTGATTTAAACCTTAAATACAGTATTTCAGATGTGTATTTTAATGAAGAAGGCTTTCAAATTGAGCTAAAAGATAAAGTAACTTATGAAATAGACGACAAAATGGATATAAACCTTCCTGATAGCTATGCACTGTTCACAGGTGGAAAGCTTAAAATCGATAATGTAGAAATTTTTGACACTAAAATTGCTTTTTTAAGAAACAGCGGAAAGCCCTTTGCTTTTAATTTCGCCACTTATAGAGATTTAATAGATTCAGGAACCTTTGTTTACAACAAAAATAATGAAATTATTTTTACTCTTGAAGAATTCACAAGCCCTGTCACAATCAATAATGATTGTACCGGCTCTTTATAAAAAGCAGTGGGTATCTTAAACCCCAAAAATATAAGCCTTATAAATTATTCATCTATTTTTCTTCCAGAATGAGATTCATAAACTCAATATCGTCATAATCAATAACACCCTGCATCTTTAAAACCTGATTGATACCAGTTTGTAATACAATAAGGTTTTTAGTACCAGGCTTTAAGACAGTTCTGGGAACAGGAATCACTTTGTTACTACCATTAACACCTATTTCAGCTATTTTAACCGAGTTTATATATATACTTAAAGGAGTGCTAAAGGTGCTTATATTAGACTGACCTAGCTCATGCGATGCCATAGTATCCAGACCTATTATAGAACCAATTTTTAAAACCATATTCTTTTTAGGAAGCGACTCTATATAAAACTCTTTGATAAATATTGGCCCCTCAGCAGGTAACCTGAAAGAGGTTGCATTGGCAGACATGTTTGAAAAGTTGTTGTCACCTAAATGATGAAGATCACTGTCAATTACTATTTGTCCGAGATGCTTTTCAATAAAGAGTGTAAATGGTTTTGAAAGATCGTCAATGGTTGCGTTAAGGGCAAAAGGCAGATAGCCATCTTTTTTTACTGATACAATAAAATCTCCGCCATAGCCTTTTAAGTCAAGCTTGAAGCTACCATCAGGTTTTGTAGTTGTTGTTATACCTTTATCAGGAACTGATACCTCAGCTCCTCCTATTGGCTGACCTGATAGATGATCTTTTATAAATCCGGTAGGGCTTTCACTATTTGAATGTTCACCCTGTTCATAAAGTTCTTTTTTGACATTACCAAAAAGAGGCGGCAGTTGCCTGTCTGAATTATTTTCATTTTGCTGCGCAAGCGAAGTCTCTGTGTGCAAAATGCCTGCCAGAATAAGAATACAAATTATAATAATTTTTTTCATCCTGTTATTCCCGGTTAAATTAACACTATACAATCATTATATTTGTTTTAAGACTTTAATTCTATGCAAAGATTGCTATTTTTAATTTTAAGATCATTACACATCTTAAAAATTTATCTTTATAATTAAACATTAGGAACACCGGATACCAATTTCTGGAATTTGAGAACTTTTATGTTATTCTAAGACCCCATTATTCTTTTTTATCAGTAGAGATTGGCCATCAAACTGATATGCTTCCGGCGCAATGCATAAGGCTTCAAGTATAGTAGCAGAAACATCTATTATAGAGGGCTTTAAAGAAATATCTAGGGGGATATTACAACTCATAAAAGCATCGTGACAATTGTGAAACCCTGTATGCCTTGTTGGCAGTTCAAAAATATTATTTGTATTTAGCGAACCTTTTAAAGCAAAACCTTCTTCAGGTATTAGTATTAAATCTGGAGCATAATCAAAGTATTTTCCTGTGTAGATGTCTGATTTATGAAATATATTCTTGATAACTGTTCTTCCATCAGGAGACTTAAGGGCGTAAAGAGAATTTTTTATATTATTAAGTATGTCTAAATAGCTCTCTTCGCACAGTTTTTTACCTGAAGGATATCTGTTTTGTCTGTGTATATAAACCCTTCCCGGGTCAAGGATAAAGGCAATAGTTTTTTCTGTAAGGTTTTCAAAACATCCAGCAGACTTAACTCTTTCTTCAAGAATATTTTGCTGTATGAAATAGTTATTAAGATAAACTGAATAGTGAATAGACTCAAATCCATGATCTGATAATACTATCAACAGATCATCAGAAGCCAGTCTATTAGATATTAAACCAATAAAATCATCTATCTCAGAGAAATATTTTTCAAAAGTGCTTAAATAAGGAGAATTTTTATTATCAAAAACATCCATCATAAAGTGCAATAGCCTGTCAGTACCTGTTATGATAGAAGCAAAAAGTTTCCAATCTGCCTTATCCCATAAATAATTGGTGATTTTTATTCTCTTATCAAGTATATCAAAGAGTTCATTCAATATAGATTCTTTATTTTCATAGAGTTTTTGAGGTTCAATATCTATTTTATAGTTCATATCTTGAATATAACTCAAAATTGTTGAAGGATATACAGACCTATTGAGATCAGGAGATACGAACCCGGAAATAATAGCACCATTCATAGGCTTAACAGGATAAGTTGAAGGCATATTAATTATGATAGAAGGTTTTTTAAGTTCCCGGTTAATAATACTCCAGAGGGTGGGTTCTTTCAAATGTTGAAAATTACTGAAAAGCATTTTATAAGTGGATGGCACAAGATCAAAAAAACCAAATATGCCTGTTTTGGCGGGATTCTTCCCGGTCATAAAACTGCTCCAGGCAACTGATGAAACCTCGGGCAAAACAGTATTCATTTGATGGAAGCTACCACTGGAACATAGCTTTTCAAGATTGGGCATAAGTCCACTTTTAGTGTATCTTTCGATAAGTTTATGTGGCACTCCATCAAGACCAATAATAATTACCCTATTAAACTTTTTCATTATAAATATCCCAAACTTTCCAGTCTTTCCTGTATTTTGGCTTCTTCTTCAGGTGAATAGTCATCGTATTCAACTTTTGGAATCCAGTTTAAAAGCTCAAGCGTTTTAATAATTTTTTTTGCACTGGCATCAGGTAGCTCTTTATCGCTTTCAATAATAACTTCAGAATTTAATGGCTCTTCATATATTGCCTCAATGTCAATATCAGGAAGATTGACTTTTGAAACAAAGTCCTGATTTGCTGTGTTACCTTTTACATAAACTTCAATAAAATTTTCAAGGCCTTCTCTCATTTCGTTTCTAATATCAATAGTAGGCGAAATAGCAGATACAATTGCAATAACACCATTGCGAGTTAGAAGTTTGCAGATAAACTGTATTTTTTTAAGGTTTTTACGTATTTCCTCAATAGATTCAGCAGGTTTACTGCCCAAAATGGGGTCTACTGTTTCTTCATCCAGAATTTCAACATTGAGACCTCTTTCCAGAAGTTCACCTTCTATAACCTCTGCTAAAAGCGACTTTGTTGTCAGAGATAAACCTGTAAACCATATTGTAAAACCTTTTCTGTCTATCATTTTATTATTTTACCTCTTATGTTGTACTTTTCAAAGTTTACATCCATTAAATCAAGTGCTGTAGGTGCAATATCATAAATAGATATATCATTTCTTTCTATATTGATATTTTTTGAAGCATAATAATCTTTTAAGTCTGTCATAATGAAGATTCCATATTGATCATGGTTGGCATCATCAGGGCCTGTATCATTTTCAAAGGTATATATATCGTTATGACCTATACTACCAATGGATCTTAAATTAAGGTTGTCTAAATAAACTATCAGGTCAGGGGGTATTCCATTTGTTTTATGGTATATTTCGACTGGTATAAAGGCTTTTGTCTGTGAAATATTGCCATTTATATCAGGTATTGACTCAATTTTATTGATCATATTATCCCTAAATGTTTTGTATTCAGCAGGGTTAATAATACCTGATGGTTCACGGCCTTTTATATTAAAAAATATTCGGGCATAATATCCACCATCACCCCAGCAGTAAGAATTTTTCCAATCAACATTATCCATAGAAAGCTTTGATGGCTGATTAGGATAGTTTTTCAAAGAAAGCAAGCCTTCTTTTATGAGCCATTCATTAATACAGAAACCGCCAATCATTGATTTAGCACCATGATCAGACACTACAATTACAGTAGTATCAGAATCCAGAAGTAATAAAAGATCCTCAATGTGTTTATCAAGCTTTAAATAATAATCTTTAATAGTGTTAACATACCTTGAATCAGGGTTAAATTTAGGATGTTCAGGCTCACACATCCCCCAGAACCCGTGGTGAAGTCGATCTGGACCCATCTCAACAAACATGAAAAAATCCCATTTTTTGTTTTTTGTCCAATTTTTTACAACCGTAAAATGTTTATCAGTTACATTATTGATCTGTTCGACAAGCCATTGTTTGTTATCTGTACGAAAATCTCTGACATCAATCTGGTAATCATCAACTATCTGGTTAATTTCATCCTTTATCTCAGGTGGATAAGTATAATTTGACTGTTCATCAGGAGCAAGAAACGAACTAACCATAATTCCACGAAGGGGTTTAACAGGGTAAGTTTGAGGTACATTAAACAAAATAGAAGTTTTTTTGTTTCTAGAAAGTATATTCCAGATGGCAGGGTATTTTACAGAAAGTGAATTAGCAAAATAAAGGTTATCATAGGAATAATCTTTTCTATTTCTAAAACCATAAAACCCTAATTCGCCCGGGTCTTTACCAGTAACCATTGAAGCCCACGCAGGCACAGTTATACAGGGTATAGTGCTTTTCATTTTGCCCCAGATACCGCAATTGCGCAGCTTTTTAAAAGTGGGAAGTTCATTATCCCACCTATCAAAAACCAGTTGAGGTGTTAAACAGTCAAGGCCGATAATAAATAGCTTTTGATGTTTCATTTGATTTTGTTAACCAATTAATAGCGTTAAAATTTAAGCAAAACTTTGAGTACTCCGGGCTTAGAAGCAAATTCAAAAGCTTCTAATGCCTCATCAATGGTGTATATTTTTGAAATTAACGGTAAAACAGCCACTGATTTTGATGCAAGAGCCTCTATGGCAGGTTTAAATGGGCCGCAGCGTGAGCCTGTAATTGTAATCTCATTTACTACAACCTTTGATAGATTAATGTTTTGATAACCTGCAATAGTAGTTTTTAATACAATGGTGCCTTTTGGTCTAACTGTATCAATGGCCATGCTTAATCCTGAAGAACTTCCAGTAGCTTCAATAACTATATCAGCTTCAATATCTGTAGTTTCGTTTAAGTGTATTGTGTTAATACCGGGCTTATCAAGTATTTGAAGCTTATTATGATGCTTGCCGATAACTGTCAGGTGTTTTGTTTTAAGTGCAATCACCTGAGCTATTAGCAGACCTAGTTTTCCGTCACCCAGAACTACAACCATGTCATTTTCAGAAATATTAACCTGCTCAAAAATCTCAAAAGCTGCTGCCAGTGGCTCTATAAAGACTGCTTCTTCATCTGAAATGCTGTCAGGCACTATATGCAAATTCTCTTCAGGAACACTAATATAGTCTGCAAACGCTCCGTTGTGGTTCAGGATGCCCAGTACTGATCTATTCGGGCAGTGATTTGAGAGGTTATTCAGGCAATAATCACACTCATGACAGGCACAATTTATTTCTCCTGTAATACGCCTACCTATTAATTCTGTATTATTTGCCTTTTCCACTATGCCGATAAACTCATGACCTGGTATACCGGTAAATTTCATATATCCTCTGGTTATTTCAATGTCTGTATTACAGATTCCTGCCATAGTTACCCTGATCAGAGCCTCATTAGCAGTATAATGCAGTGGATAATTAGGCTGTAATTCAAGTTTTTTATCGTAAACCAGTGCTCTCATAAGCTTTCCTTCAGGTTTCATAAAGATTTTAAGATTTTCAATAGGGTATTATCTTTAAGATTTAAAGTTTTCATTATACATTGAAAGTAGTTTACCGGTAAAGGCTTTTCAAAAAAAAATTCCGGTTTTGCCCACCGGAAAAAGACTTTTTTGAGGATAGAGAATTAACCATTCTTTGAGTATGAGTATTTATGCCTTTTAAGAGAGTAATTTTGAGAGGAGATGTATATTTAAGGATTTTATTAAGCTTGTTTCTTTTTCTATATATATAAAAACAACCAGTTAAAATTTTGGAACCTTTTGTAAACAAATTTAAACAATAAATATGTATTTTTTCTGTGATAAAAACCCGATTAAAAGTTTTTGAGGATATAAAATCGGGCTTTTGCCCCTTAGACGAAGCAAAAGCCCTGAATGGTTTATATTTAGCCTTTGAAAGCCTATCTGACAGTAATTTCGACAGGTTCAGAAGTATTGTTAACACCTGGCTCATAATATTTATAAACTTTAGATTTACCACTTTGAGCCTTGATGGATAGCCTGGCTTTCAGACGATAGTTAAATGTTAATGTATTATTGGGGGTTATTTTGTCAAAATAAAGTATGATCTGCCTGGCAGCTATTGAATATCTAGTGATAAGCTTGCTTGATACCAGTTTGTCAAGATCTTCAGTTTGAACTTCAAACCCAGGAGGTATACCCAGATCTACAATAACCATATTAGCTGTTTTATCAGTATTATTCTGGACAATAACTTCAGCAGTTGCATAATCGTCTTTATCCAGAGTTGTTTTATCATAGCTTACATCAATGCTGAGTTCAGGCACTTTAGGCTTGTCAAGTAGATCCCACGGTATGTAGTAGATGCTTACAATCTGATAAAGCATACTTCCGTGTCCATCAATTTTTAAAGTAATGTTATTTTTGCCTTTTGAAGTCATATTTTTCAGGTCAATTTGTTTAAGAACGTCAGAATTAGAGTCATCAAGTTTGAATGAGTCAACTTCTTTACCATCTTTCAGTACTTTTATCGTAGCATTAACCTTAGAAGTAGCATCACCCATAGACATCAGCAGGGCTTTCATAGATAAAATAGTTGCCTGAGTAGTATGCCATGTTCCGAAAGTATCTTTAGACTGTATAAGATAATTAAGTGCTTTATTGGTTGTACCAACTTCTTTGCCATAGTTAATCAGAGCAATAGTAGCCAGTGCTGTAACTTCTATATTAGCACTTATACCCCCACCAAACATGGGTGTTTCGTTCTTTTGTTCCCAGTATATGGTGTCATCTTTTTCTTTTTTAAGTTTCAGCAGGCTATTAAAGACCTGATCAGTAATCGGGTCATCCGGATTATTCAGAACAAGCAGGTTAGCTAAAACAGCGTAAGTATAAGCATCTTCAGCCTCATCAATATGTTTTTTGATATATGTAACTGCTTTATCCAGAGCAGGACCATCATAATTTGAGCTTGCAAGTGCCCAACCGATGTAGGCTGTTGTTCTCAGCTTGTGTCCACGATATTGATTGATTGCACCTTCTGCTATGCCACCTTCATCAGGAGTCCAGGCTCCATCAGCTTCTTGTTTGCTAATAAGCCAGTTCTGGGTTCTGGTGATAATATTCGGGTCTACCTCGTGGACAGCAGACATATCGAAGAATTCCATCAGACCGTATGCTGTCAGAATTTTATTAGCAGGTGGTCTGCCAAACCAGTCAAAGCCGCCTCCAGGTACTTCAAAGGTCAATAATCTCTGATAACCTGAGTTGATATAGCTTTCAGCTTTCATCTGAATCTCTGGACTAATTTGACTGGTTCTTTTCATATAGTCAAGTACCAGTATATTAGGATATGTAACAGATGAAGTTTGTTCAAAGCATCCTGAGGGCATTCTGAATATCTTGTCAAGTCCTTCGACAACCTGAGACAGATATCCGGGATAGACTTTTACCAGTATCCTGCTGGCATCGTCAATAGCCTTAGCAGGTATTACTATATCATGGCTGACCTCTGCATCCAGACGACCGTTTATAGCATCTCTGAACTCTTCACCATCAGGTTCTACCCTGACCTGACGCTTTATAGCATCGCTTAACTTGCTGCCATACGCATAAACTGTCAGTGTATGATTGCCAAGTTTTGTTACTTCAACAGAGAAATATTCTACGCTGACCTGATTGGGACCCAGTTTAACTGATTTTTCAAGACCACTATCTGTCTTATACCAGTCTTCTTGAAGCATTTTAAGCTTTATAGTCTGTTCAGAAGGCAGATAGTTATAGATTGCAACCGGTATTCTTACCTTATCGTTTTCTGTCAGTGAAACAGGAAGATCTATGTCTATAAAGAAATCCTGAAACACCCTGATGCCAGACGTATTGCTGCCCAGAAGACCCTTTAAAGAATTAGCCATGGCACTTAAACGCCAGGTTGTAATAGAGTCAGCCATTGGAATAGTTATAGATGCATTGCCATTAGCGTCTGTTATAACTGAAGGATTAGCATACAGTGTCTCAGGAAAATAGTCTCTTACCCTAATTTCCTGAGAATCGCCTGAAGCAGCAGTAGCAGACTTATCTTTTTTAGCTTCTTTTTCCATTGGCTTAGATGCTTTTACAGCCTCGTTTCTGGCAGCTCCCATTACGCCAGCAGCAGGCATTGCATCAAGCATCATACCTTCTTCGACCATAAATCGCTGCATTTTTCTTCTCAGGTAGCGTCCACTGTAAAACACTCTGGCAACCTCTTTCAGGTTTTTACCTTCAAAAGCATCTTTCATAATTGAAGGATTTTCAAGATCAATAGCGATAGTAATACCATAATACTCAGTCATAGCAAGATCATCAGATGTACCTGCAACGCCATCAGGCCCTTTGCTTAAGATTACATAATCATGGAAATATTTGATTTTCCTATCATTGATAGGAGCCATGACAAACATATTTCCCCAGGGGTCTATGCTGTCTGATTTTTTGAGATATCCACCAGCAATAAGAACTTTTATCGGCTCTTTTTCTGTAATGCCTTTATTGTTATTCTTTCTCATAAGAGCATAAAAGGCATTTTGAATAGCTCTTTGTTTATCATAGAGTGTATTCTGGTATGCAGAAATCAGGTTTTCAATATTATCAGAATAAGTATCGATATTAACAGTGTAATCTTTAATGTTTTCAGCTGCCGCAAAAAGTACTCTGGCGGCCTGCTGTTGCCTTTCAGCCAGTTGATCTCTCTCTTCTGCAAGTGGTTTAATAACCTGTTCTGGTGTCAGGCCGTGTATTTCAAACCTGGGTTTCATTATTTCTTCTTCAAGGGTGAAAAAGACTTTTTCAAGGCCAGGTTGCAGTTCTGATAGGGCAAAAACGCTTTCATCAACTACATAGATGCCCAGTGCAGCAAGCACAGGATGTTTATTGCTATCAGTGACTTTAAAGTTTATGACAGCTTCTTCAGCAGGTTTATAGGTCTTTTTATCTGCTTTTATTGAGATTATGAGATCTTCTGCCTGATTTATGTATACTATTTTGCTGTCTCTAATTATTTCACTGCTTTGATCAATTATGTATGCATTAATACCGATAGTGCCTGCTAGTTCAGGAGGTATATCAAAGGCCATTTCAGCATGACCGTTCTTGATATCCATTGATTTGGTGAGGACTGTCTGACTATTTTTTATCATATCTATATAAACAGTGCCTTTTGACTTAGTTGAAAGGGTTTGAATGTTTATGGTTTCTCCTACTTTAGCAATAGCTTTGCTGGTTCTTAACAATATTGAATTTTCTGACGGTTCGGTTGAGAGGTTAAAAGACTGAGATGCCTTATTACCCTTTGAATCCATGGCAGAGGATATTATATTCAGATTAGCATTGTTTATTTTAGCTGAAAAAGTTGCAATGCCTGAGGAGTCAGTATTCAAAACTTTTTCCTGATTATCATATTTCACTTTAACTTCAGTAATAGCTGGTGAACCATCAGGATATGTGGTCATTACATAAATCATGTTGTCAATATTCTTTGCTATGTTGCCGCTTTCAGGTATTACGTTTATATTAATAGGTTGTTGAGATACCAGCACAGAGGCTGTTTTTTGCTCTGAATGCTCGGCAGTGTCTTTAACTTTAATATCAAATTTGACAAGAGCGTTTCCTGAGGCCAGGTTTTGGCCTACAAAACTGTCAGGTAGTCTTATTTCAAAGTCAAAATGTCCGCTGGTATCTGTTTTACCTTTTATTTCTTGAATAGTAGAAAAGCCAATATCATATTTGTCAACTTTAATGGTGACTTCAGCATCATTAAGTGATTTCCCAAAGAAGTAATTGGCATCCACGGTACCCTTAACAGTCTCTGAAGGCAGATAATAGGCTTTATCCGTATTGAAAACGACCTTAAACTTTGGAAGTACGTATCTGGATACTTTGACGGTCTTTTCACTTGATACTTTATCAATTATGGCTTTAATTTTATAGTTACCCATATTGATTTCGTCTGCGAGGGTAAAGTCTGCGGAAGTTATACCAAACTTATCGGTATCTATTTTCTTTTTGAATACCTTGTTGCCTTTAGCGTCGAAGACCTCTATGTATGATTCTTTGTTGCTGACAGGGTTGAGAGTCCCTGAATTCAGGGCCAGAGCTCGAATTTTAATAGTCTGGTTGGGCTGATATATAGGTTTATCAGTAGATATCATAATTTTATAATCACGTTTAATCTTTATGGGCTGTGATATAACCTCTTCAGCTTTTTGAGGTATACTTGCTGCGACTGCAATTTTGAGGTCATAAGATCCTTCTTTGTCTTCAGGTATAGAAAAGTTAGCGTTTACAGTACCCACATTATTTGTTTTGCCAGTATAGAGGAGGGTTTCAGCACCTTCTTTAGTGGCCAGTTTAACAGTTACGTCAGCATTGTTGACCGGTTCTGAGCTAGCAGGGTTAAAAGCGACAAGCCTGAACGATGCCGGGGCTCCGGATATATAGTTGCTCTGTGCAAGCATCCTTAAAGACAGGTGATCAGTGGCGGAATAGACGCTTTTTAAGCCTTCGATTTTGTCAGAACTTTTATCACATTTAGTGTTCGGAGGACAGTAAGTGTTTCCGTTGCCATATTTAAATACATAGTGCAGGCGATAAGACATAAGAGTCTTACGATCAGTATCTACCGGGAGGTTTACATTAAAGATGTTATTTATCTGGCCTCTCAGGAATATTTCCTGGCGGGTTGCTGCTACAGATTTGCCGTCAGGATCAAGTAGAGAGACAAAAAGTTTTCCGGAAGTTTTTTGCCTTTCAGGGTTTACAATGCAAATAGTTGCATCGAGTTTTTTTGCAGAAACATCTATTTTTGTTTTGTTATTGTCAAAGTGCAGTATTTTTGAGCTGGTATCAGGTTCTACATAGCAGGAAGCAGATTTTGACCCACCCAGAAAGGTTATCAAAAGTACTAAGAAAACTATCAGAATCCCTGTAATCGAAATTATGTGCCTCTTATTCATACAATTACTCCTGTAAAACTAAAAACAAAAAAATTCTATACTGCTGGAAAATTAACGATTTTCCAGTAAATCGGTTTTGCGTTTTAATACCTTTAAAAATAAAGATGACACCTGCACAGAAATTATTCCAATTTTTATTCAAATGTTAATGAAAATTTTAAGGTTTTCATAACATAAACACACCCTGCTTGATACTAAACATGTATTTTTGGCCAAAACACCTCAAATTGAAGGTTAGCAGCGGTCGGGCCAGAGAAAATAGGCTAATTATTTGATAATTCCAGAATAATACTTGCAACCTTCCGGGCGTCATGCCTTATAAGATGAGGGGTTTTCTTTATATGTTCTCCACCTGTGCGCTGATATTTCTGTATTTCATTTTCATCAATCTGCTCGAGGAGATTTTCAAAAATAATACTTATGTCTTCGTTGTCTACATTTATATGCTTTACTGGATGTGAACGTTCTTTTACATATATTTCCTGAACAAAATCAGGTATCATACCATCATGAACCAGAGTATAATCAGGTTTTCTGCCAAGGTAGCGGGTAATTTCTTCTATATGATCTCTTGCAGAAAAGTTTTCAGTCTGACCGGGGTTGGTCATAATGTTGCAGATAAAGATTATTCTGGCCGGACTTTTTGTTATAGCCTCTTTCATGCCTTTTGCAAGAAGTGTAGAAATGATACCGGTTCGCAAAGTTCCGGGAGATATAACTATAACATCTGCTTCTCTTACCGCATCAAGACAGGGTGCATAGGCGGTAATTTCAGGCTTATGGAACATTCTAACAATATGAGCCTCTTTATTTTCACGACGTATAATCTCAAATTCTCCCTCAATAATCTGTCCATCTTCAAGTTCTGCACATATCTGTGCACTTTCTATGCTTGCTGGAAGTATTCTGGGTTTTAGATATAACATTTTACCAAGCTGCTCAACTGCTTTACCCATATCTCCTTCTATATCTGTCAGTGCTGAAATAATTAAATTGCCCAGACTAACCCCTTCAAGCTCTCCTTTATTAAAACGATAACGTATCAAGCTAGCCAGAGATGATTCTTTATCGCATACATTAGACATACAATTTCTAATATCACCTGGTGCCGGTATATTCAGCATACGTCGTAATAGACCGCTGTGGCCACCATTGTCTGTTACGCCAACAATAGCCGTAATATCTTCAACATAACTGTGTAGATGCTTTAAGATAGTTGCCTGACCGGTTCCGTTGCCAATTGTTACGAATTTCTTATGCTTTATATCCTTATTCATATGGCTTTTTCCTTTGTTAATGTATGTCATTATATGCACCATTTTTAGATATTCATAATATAATAAAATCTTTCTACATATTTAGCAATTGAATTAAGATGATTTCAAACATTTTTTAATATTACTCAAAACCCTTTTATCATAAAAAATACCCTGATTTAAGTACGCAATTCTTAATTATTTATTGCATATTATCTACTGAATAACTTAAAATAGCTGCATCATAAGATTATTTGAATATCTTTTTAACTTGTATTATTAAACTTATCATTGCAAAATATTATTAGTCTTCATCATTGTTTCACAGGTAACTGTTGATGCTTGAAAACATTGAAAAAAACTTCAGAATGTCTGTCATAGTGGTCTGCTGGATTATCTTATTCATTTTTCTGGTAATGTTAATAAGATATTTTGCCGATTTATTTGCCATTGTTGCAATCTCGCTCTCGATTACATACATTATGCTCTGGCCAATTAAAGCTATTGAAGACAACCTTGTAGAAATAAAACCCGAACATCGTCGTTTAGTATCAACAATCATTACATATATTCTTGCTATTATTTTTATATCCCTGATTACACTGATAGTCATTCAACCTGTTTCAAGGCAGTTAATTGATTTAAGTGTTGCTATGCCAAAAAACATAGTAAAAATACAGAATAAAGCTATTAACTATATTAACAAAACCTCTGTCCAATATGGTATTAATGTTAGTGATTATCTTGATACCCCTACTGAAGAAGATTTTGAACAGGATGAAAATAATAACATCATTATAAATAAGGATACAGGTGAAAATAAAGAAAAAACCGCCCAGATAATAAAATTGAAAGTTTATAAAGAACTGGAAAATCTTGCCAAACACGGGGTCTCAGTAGTTCCGCTTCTGGTATCCGGCACATTACGCAACATTATATACGCCATTATTATTTTAATGCTTTCATTTTACTTTATATTAAGCGAACAAAGCCTCAGAAACTGGCTCAAATACCTGATTGAAGGTACAAAACTAAAAAAACTCGTTCATATAGAAGAAAAAATACATCATTCTATTATAGGCTATATAAAAGGTCAGGCGATCATTGGGCTGATAACTGCTATCTGCATGTGGATAGTATACTATTCATTTAGTCTAAAATACTCTCTTACACTGGCTCTGCTGATGGGCATAGGTCAGTTTGTACCTTTTTTAGGTCATGCTATTGCTCTTCTGGCTGCCATAATTGTTGGCCTGGTTCAATCACCAGTTTCTGTAATCTTTATAATCATTGTATTTCTGGCTGTTCAGATATTCTGTAATAATATCATTGCACCAAAATTACTGGGTAATCTAACTGGCCTGAACCCGGTTATTATAATCATTTCAATCATTATAGGTGAAAGAATTGCCGGTCTTATTGGCGTTTTTCTGGCTGTACCTGTAGCTTGTATCATTAACATTATTATTCTTGGCCTTTGTCCGCCACTTATGGAAGATCATCATCCTCAGGAATGTAAAGAAAATAACACTCAAACAGAATAATTATTACTTATTATGAATTTTAACACCGATAAAAACCTCAAAATATCTGTTACGCTTGTATGCTGGGCGATTATATTAATCGCTATAATATACTTTATAAGGTATTTCTATGATTTGTTTGCTATTCTTGCTATTTCACTGGCTGTAACCTATATCTTACTATGGCCAATTAAAGCTATAGAAGGCTTTTTGCCGGATATGAAATTTTATCGCAAGAGGCTTATTGCAGCAACAACTACTTATGTGTTAGCAAGTATTATCATTACAATCACCTGTATATTGTTAATTAAGCCTGTTTCCATGCAAATTATTGAGCTCAGTCAGACACTACCCAGAGATGTCATTAAGCTTCAACTAATGTCAACAAACTATATACGTGATTTTACAGTTCGCTATGGTTTAAATCAAGCTACTGGTGATGATTATAAGCCTGAAAAACCAGAACCTGAAACAATTAAGCTTAAGCCTGATCTAACTTCTCCCGGTGATGCTGCAGCAAAACAGTTTACCATAAAGTTTTATAGACAGTTTGAAAATTTTGCCAAGCATGGTGCAACGGCAATACCGGTAATACTTTCTGGCACTTTTAGAAATCTTATTTATACCATTCTTATCGTTATACTTTCGTTTTGCTTTGTTTTGAGTGAGAAAAATATCAGAAAATGGCTGCATAAGTTGCTTACCGGCACACCACTTGAAAAGATTACAGAAATTGAAAGACGAATTCATCAGGCTCTTATAGGCTATATTAGAGGACAGGCAATAATAGGCTTTATCACAGGTCTTTTTATGGGTATAATTTATTACCTTTTTGGCCTGCAATATGCTCTTGTTCTGACTATTTTTGTAGGTGCAGGTCAATTTGTGCCCTTTATTGGGCAGGCTCTTGGTATTATGGCAGCTCTTATTGTTGCTATTGTTCAGGATCCTGTTTCTGCTTTGTTTATATTCCTTATATTTACTGCATTTCAGATATTTAGCAATAATATACTGGTTCCTATCTTGCTTGGCGATATGACAGGCATGAACCCTGTTATTGTTATACTTTCACTTATTATCGGCGAAAGAATTGCAGGTATACTGGGTGTTTTTCTGGCTGTACCGGTTGCAAGTATTATAATGATTCTCATTACGCACCTGTATCCGCAATATTTTAATAACAATAAAGCTGATGCAGTCTCATTACCGGTGCAGGACTAATTTTAAAACCAGGTTGCCATCAAAAGGCAATTGATTCCAGGGGTATTGGGCCTCAAAATAATCCGGTGAAAAGTTATGCATTGAAAGCAAATTGTATAAGATGCAGATAATAAATAACACACACCTGAAATCCCTGTTAAAAGAGAGACTTTAACCTATTTAATTTATAAACTATTAATAAATTGACCTGAAACAGTTATAGAAATTGACGTCTAGCGAATACATCTTTTTAACACAGTGTTAAAACATCGCAGAAAACAGAAGTTTTTAGAATAAATAGACTGTAAATTGAAGAATAATTCGGGTTAAAGGGAAAATGCACAACGTATACAATAACTATTTGATCTGTAGGGTAAAACTATTCTCTCTTAAAATTGTTTATCCATAAAGGTTTTAAAAATTATGACTGAATATTTCTTTTATGTCGTCGTAGGTTAAAATCTTACCAAGTGATGTATCAACAGTAATAACACTATCTATAAGGTCACGTTTTTTCTCTTGCAGTCTTATCATCTTTTCTTCAACGGTACCCTTTGTTACAAGTCTGTAAACAAATACTTTTTTAGTCTGGCCGATTCTGTGAGCTCTGTCTGTAGCTTGATCTTCTACTGCAGGGTTCCACCAGGGATCGTAATGTATTACATAGTCAGCACCGGTCAGATTAAGACCTGTTCCACCTGCTTTTAAACTGATCAAGAATATAGGGATACTCTCGTCATTATTGAATCTTTCAACACATGCTCTTCTGTCTTTAGTGCTACCAGTTAGATATTCAAATTTTATACCTTCTCGTTCAAGCCATTCTCTAATGATTTTGAGCATTTCAACAAACTGACTGAACAAAAGTATTCTATGCCCCTGATCGACAACTTCTTGAATCATTTCTTTCAGGTGATCAAATTTGCCTGAGTTTCTAATAGCAGATGAATGTACATCACCTATGAGTTTTGGATGACAGCAAATTTGTCTGAGTCTTAAGAGTGCTGATAATATTGACATCTGGCTTTTTGCAATGCCGTCACGTTCGATTTTTCTGAATAGCTCTTCTTTTGTACGGTCAAGAATATCAATATATATTTCCTGTTGGTCAGGCAATAATTCACAATATGAAAGAAATTCAAGCTTATCAGGCAGGTCTTTAGCAACATTTTGTTTTAATCTTCTCAATATAAACGGGTATACCTGTTTTTTAAGGCGTCTTTCAGCATCTTTGTTGTTATATTCTTCAATAGGTTGTGCATAACGCTGCCTGAAGTCATTATAATCATAAAGAAAACCAGGCATTAAGAAGTCGAATATTGACCATAACTCAGACAGTCTGTTTTCAATAGGTGTACCTGATAATGCCAGACGGTGATGTGACCTTAATTCTTTAGATACATTTGCTGTTTGAGATTGATAGTTTTTAATTTTTTGTGCTTCATCAAGTACAATATACCTGAATTCATAGCGTTTTAAATAATTGATATCTCTTCTTAATATAGCATAACTTGTTATTATGATATCTTTACTATTAAACTTATTTAATAGGGAGTGTCTTCCACCACCTGTATAATCGATAAAGCTTAATTCAGGGGTAAATTTCTTAATTTCATCTTCCCAGTTATAAACAACAGAGGTAGGACAAACTACCAGAGAAGGCTTTCCACCATGTTCGTCTTTTGCTTTTTGAATTAAAACAAGGGTTTGTAGTGTTTTACCAAGACCCATATCATCTGCCAGTATGCCATTAAGCCCGTATGTATAGAGAAAATGAAGCCAGGTATAACCTTTTTTTTGGTATTCTCTCAAAGTTGCTTGAACAGAGGCTGGTAATTCGGATTCTTCAAAGTTACTGAATGATGATATAAGGTTCCAGAACTTTTGATATTCTTCAGACATAATAATTTCAGTATTATGCTCAAACAGTTCAGCTATAAGACCCACTTTGTAGGTAAGAACTCTATACTTTGATTCTGGTAATTTATTTGCATCGAAGCTATTAAGCAATTTAGTTATCTGCAAAGTCTCTGCCAGGGGTATTTCAGAGTATCCTTCACCAGGCACATAAATGTATTTGCGGCCATCTTTCATAAGTTCATTTACTTCATCAAAGTCTATTTCTTTTTTTCCAATAGCACCGACCACTTTCATCATAAACGTGTCAAGGGTTTCAGCAAAATCTATATAAATTCTATATTTAAATGGATTAGATGAAATCCTTATGCTCTTGATTTCTTCAGGATATTCAACCTGCCATTCTTTTGTAAGCTCTGTAAAATGTTGACCAACAAAATCGATAACCATATCTCCACGGGCTTCAAGCTTATTTGTTTGCATGGGTACCAGGCCATAAGACAATAGTTGTTTATAGGCCTTTTCTTCTGCCTTGATATCTCGTTTAATCCAGTATATTTCTTTTGGTTCTTCAGGCTGAACAGGGGTTGTACCATTATCTGTTTCTGTTACAGGCCATTTTTCTTCGTTTGATACGATTGTTTCTTCTATTGAATCAGAATCCAGGCCTGATTTCCTGGGTGGCCTGCCCCGTTTTCTTTTTGGTGGTTGTTTTGTATCTTCTGTTTTTTTGTTTATACTTTCTCCAGTGAGAGCTTTAGCACTTGCCGGGCCTTTATTTTCTTTTTTGTCGGGCTTTTTATCTGAACCCATGAAAAGTTTGTCAACAAGATCAACATCCTCTATTTCAGAGTGTTTTAGAGATTTCTTCTTTCCTTTTTTTGCTACTAGGTCCTGAGAAAGTATATTTATAGGCTTCTGTTCAGGGATGAGCTTTCCAACAAAAGAATCCATAAAATCATCATCTGATGAAACTTTAAGTGAATCAGGCTTTTTCTTGTCTTTTTGTTTGTCTTTTTCAGGTTCAGCTGCAATAGTATGATTTTCAGTAACATCTTTAATCTCTTTTTTGTGAGGTTTAGTTTTATCTTCAACCTGAGGTTCTTTCTTTGCAGGCTGTTCTTGAATTTTTTGTTCCATTTCAGGCTGCTCTGAAGAAGGTAAAACCGGTATAGAGTCTTCCTGTTTATCTATATCAGGAAATTCACTAAAATCTTCTTCGTTCAGGCGAACTAAAGGCTCTGGGGCTATTTCTGTTTTTTTCTCTTTAACAATCATTTGGGGCTCTTCTTTTTTCTGAGCATCTTGCTGTTTTGCTTTATGATCACCTTTTTTAGCTTTTTGTCCTATTTTATCTTTGTCGAGAACCTTGACTCTTATAACTTTTACTTTTTTCCGTTCTTCTTTTGATGGATCAATTATACCTGCTTCTATTTCTGCACGTCTTTTTTCAGCTTCTTGTTCTCTAAATTCTTCTACTGAATATTGTTTCGGAGGTGGAGCTCCTTTAACAACGCATACATAGGGTGAATTTTTTGCCTGGTCATAATAAGGTACACGAACACCGTCATAATCAAACTCCAGAGCTACCCGAAGAGTTTTTTCATCAGGCATTTCAACAACAAGTGTCTCTTTTGGTGGCTTAATTTCAAGCCTTGCTTCTTTTACAGCTTCAGACTCTTCTATTTCAAGTTCTTCTTTTAGCTCTTCTCTAAATTTTGGCAGCTGTTCAAATAAAAACTTACCTCCATCACCGCCTTTAATATCTAGAAAACTGGATCTTGAGAGAAAATATGGTAATTCCCCTACGGTAGTCTGAATTGGAAATATAATGTTTTTGTATATACCCCACTGTATCTTTTTTGCAAATAGTCTAATTTCTTCATAAGGTATAATATCTTCAGGATTGGAACGCTTCCAGTGCAGAGCAACAAGGATATTTCCTACCATTGATATATTTACATTCAGTATTAACCTCAGAGGATTGGTTTCTACTTTAATTTTACGGTTAGTTGCAGCATGCCTTAAGTCTTCCAGCTTAGCAAAACAGGGCATCAGCTCATCAAGAAACTTATAATTAACATAATAATGTTTTCGATTCTTGTCATACTGGGCGTTTTTGTGCAAAAACGAAATTAGATAAAGTTCCATTTTTTCTTTTTCATTAAGTTGAATAGCATTTTGTTTCTGAGCTTCAACTACACTTCGTAAAATTGGTTCGAGTTGTGTTACAGTAGATCCTGATTTTCGCTCGATAACCTTTACTGAAACCATTCTGGGCTTGGATTTTTCGTTGAACAAAAATCTGTATTGGCCTTGATAATCAATATTTTCTTCATCTTTATCATCAAGATGATCTTCTATACCCCAGTATTTATGCCATAAACCCTGACTAATGCCTATTAAAGCTACGGCAACAGCATGTTTACACCATTCATCCGGAAAAGGACAATCACAATCTGCTCTTACCTCATTCTCAAAAAACTTCAGGTGCGTTTTATATTCATCTTTGAAATTGCCTTTAACAGTGCCTTTAATACCTTCTTCATAAAGTTCAACCTTTTCAACTTGATTTTTCTGGTAATAATCATAACCCCGGCGCCAAACACCAGGGCTGGCAAGATTTTTTATGTATTGAAAGGTTAAATCTATCATAATTAAAAAGTTTCGCTGTCTGATTGTCAATTAATGAGAGTCTAGAAATTAAATATTATTTGAATTCAATCTAATTGTTATCACAACTTGAGAAATGCCTGAAAATAAAATGACACAATAAAACCTGTTGACTCTTTTTGAGTCAGGACAAGATATTTCGGCACAACGTCCCAATATAAATATTTTATCTTAAAATTTCTTTTTCGTATACAAATTTTAAACATATTGTACAAATATTTAAAATTGCCAGAGAGAGTTTCAATGTAGATTTCACTGCCAGCAAAATAACTTTCAAACAAGCGTTTAAAGAAAATAATGCTTATCTGTAAGAAAATATAAACAAGAAATTCATAGTATCATAAATGTAATTATCCGGTAAAACAGGTGCTCTTGAACCCTGAAGAGATCTATTTGTGTGATCAATCAAGTCGCTTGTTGCTCCCTGAATTGATATAATTTTGATATTTCTTATTTTTCTGTTTCTGCCAACCTGAAAGAAATAAAGCAAATCAGCAGGTGAACGTTGTATGTACTTTGCAAGCTTCCAGTTAAATAGAATCTCTTCTGACAGTGGTTGTTTTACAGAATCAAAATAATAGTTTTCAAGTTTTTCTTTTTCGTAGAAAACGTTACTGGAACATTTTAAGATAAGTTGCTTCTTTATGTTATCAAGTCTCAGTGTGTATAGTTCCTGTCTTTTTTTAAAAGCCTCATATAGTTCTTCTGGAATCTCAATATATTTAAACATTTCATTTATGGTTTGAAGGTAAACAACGTTATCTGGTTTTAAATTGACAGCCCTCTCAAGCATTTCAATAGCCTGTATTATGTAATTTTGCTCACCTGTTAGAATACCTTTTTCAAAAAGCGCAAGAGAGTTAAAATATATATTTTCTGCTGATTTGTTTTTCAGCTTATCAAATAAAATTAAAGAATGATCCAGAAGTGGCAAAGCAACAGCCCATTCACCTTTACGTTTATAGTATATTGCTTCATACAAATACATCTTATGTATAGAATAATTTGCCTTTTTAAGTGTCTCAATTATTTTAGCAGAATGGTCAATATCGTTTTTATTCCACAAAAACTCAAATAAATCAGTGCCATAGATCATATCAAGCTTGATTTCTTTTAAAAATTTATCTTCAGGGTTTGTTTTAATTTTGTTTTCTATTAGCTCAAATTTATTATTATTGCTATAAGAGATAATAAAATTATTGACTTTTGCAATACTTGAAGAGGTTTCAGTTTTTTTGTCATCCTGGTTTTGAGCATGAACCTGCAAAAAACCTGTTGAAAAAATGCTTAATGCAATAATAGCAAGCATCAAAAACTTATATAAAACGTTAGTTCTTATCATAATCACAATTGACAGTCTTTTCTCATCCAGAATAAAATTTTCAGCTCAAATCTAATGTTACTTATAATACAATAATTTTTATGTTTTAAACACAGATTTTTGTTTATTTTTCTATAATGCTTTAATAATAAGCAATTGTGCCTTTTAACATCTCGAATATTAAGCAGTCTAAAAAAGATATCATAAACAATGCCTTCAAGTAACACTATAATTATTTTTATAATTTTTCTCTACCTCGTTTTTATGCTTGGTATAGGATTTTATACCAATAAAAAATCAATTAAAACAAGCCTTGACTATCTTGTAGCAGGAAGAAGATTGCCATGGTGGCTGCTTGTAGGAACTCTGGCTGCAACAGAAATAGGTGCCGGCAGCACAATGGGTGTAACACAAAAAGCTTATGGCCAGTGGGGGCTTAGCTCAATATGGTATATCTGGACGATGTCTATCAGCTTTATTGCTATAGCTATTGTTGCACCACGGTTAAGAAGTTCTGAAGTATTAACTGTACCTGAATTTTTCTTAAAAAAATACGGAAGAATAAATCATATTTTGACCTCAATTATAATGTTTTTGCCGCTTATAGGCTTAACTGCTGTTCAGATGATTGCTACAGCTACAATTTTTTCAGCTGTAACAGGCATTGACTACCGGATCTCGGCACTTATTTCTTGCGGTGTTATCGTTACTTATACGGTTCTTGGGGGTATGTGGAGTGTTTCTATTACTGATTTCTGGCAATTTATACTTATTCTCATCGGAATGGGGCTAGCAATGCCATTTGTTATTATTAAAGCCGGTGGATTTACTGAAATAATTGCTCATGTTCCTCCTGAAAAGCTTAGCCTGTTTGAAGGTATGGGTATAGGAAAAATAATATCACTCATTATAATCTATGTCAGCAGCTGGCTCATAGGCCAGGAAGTTACACAGAGATTATATTCAGCTAAAGATAAAGCCAGCGTGATTAAAGGAAGCACAGTAACAGCTGTTTTTTATTTCTTCTTTGCTTTTATACCACCTTTGCTGGGTATATCAATCTATGCACTTGAGCATAAAGGTGTTATTCCTTCAACTATCATAAATAATTTCAGTGATATGTATGTACTACCTGTACTTGCTATGAATGTTCTTCCGGTTATTATTGCTGGCCTGCTTTTTGCCGGTCTTATTTCAGCAACAATGTCAAGTGCTTCTTCTGATCTACTCGGGGCTGCTTCTATAATTACTAATGATCTGTGGTTTCAATATATCAAAAAAAATGAAGCTGATGATAGAAAGAAAATTCTTATTATTAGAATACTTGCAGCCTTAATAGGAGTGCTTTCACTTGCTATTGCAATACTTAAACCTGAAGATATTATTAAAATATTAATGTTTTCTTTTTCTTTAAGAGCTGCAGGGTGCTTTATTCCATATATTGCAGGTCATTACTGGGCTAAAATTACACCGCTTTCAACTTTCTTAAGTCTGTCATGCGCCAGCATTCTTCTTGTTATACTTGAACTAACAAATACTACTATCTTTGGGCTTGAACCAATCATACCTTCACTTGCTGTATCTGCAATAATCATTGTCTTTTTTAGTCTTAAGCCTTTCCAAAAAGCTTCACTGTAAGATTTTTGGTTATTTATTTTTAAAAACCAAACCCTCAGAAAAAATTTAACCAGAACAGTAATGAGCTCTTTGAATAACTCAAAAGTTTTCAGATTCAAGAAATGGTTGTTGGGGGTTAAAAAGCCGCACAGCGGTTTTTTTAACCCCCTCCCTGTTTTTACTGGAGTCAGTAATTCCGTAATTAATCAGAGGTTCTTAAAGTTTCAAAACTGGAAATCTAAATATTATTCTGATAACATAAAACCTGAAAATATTAAGGGGCTTCAGGTCAATTCTATGAATGATCACAACCAAAACTCAATAAACAAAAGACTTTCAGAGCTTGAAATTAATAAAAGCTGGCAAAAATTAAAAAATATATGGAAAAAATTAAACTTCCTGGAAACAAACGGCCAGCTAGAAGTCAACTGGCAGGAATATTTTAATACCTTGAAAGAAGATATTTCAAAGGTTAATGACCTTACACAAAATCTTATCAATGAAAACCTCATAAATACAGAAGAAAAAGAATACCTTGATATGCTCTTTACCAGAAGAATGGATGATTTTAACTTTCGTTTTGGTTATATGACCTGCTATCTTATATCTCCTGAATTTGATACTTACTTTAAAACTAGAGAAGAGCTTGATCAACAATATTGCCTGCTCCAAAAAATGTTTATAGAGAATAAAATCAATACTGAAACCTTTAATACCATTAAAGAAAATATATATGACAGGCTATTAACCCTTGAAAACCCTGACCAATTAAAGAATAATCCTGGGTTAATAGACCTGATAACTTTCCTTAACAGCTAAATGATTGACTTTTTTAAAAATAAATTCAATAAACGTCAGCAAAAATCAATGATTTTTGAGGTTACTTTAAGATGTAATCTTGACTGCTTTTATTGTTATAATGTTTGCAAAAATAAAATACCTTATCCTGTTGAAGAACTGGATACCCAAAATACTCTAAAACTTATAGATAGGATCATAGAAGATACAAAATGTATTCAATTAACCTTCACAGGAGGTGAACCTTACCTCAGAAAAGATATTCTTCAACTAGCAAGGCATGTTAAAGAAAAAGGAATAAGCCTTAATATAATATCAAATGGTACTTTGTTAAATAAAGATCTTATAAAGGATTCTATTGAAAGCGGTATAACGCTTTTTGAACTGCCTTTATTAAGCAGCGAAAGAGCTATTCATAATGAACTTGTCAGAAAAGATGTCTTTGACAGGGTAACAGAATCAATAGCCTATATCAAAAGCTTTCAGGGAAATGTAGTAACCGTATTTGTAGCTACAAAGAAAAATATACACACCTGGAAAGAAACAATTGATATGGCTGTTGCCCTGGGGGCTGACGGACTTATGCTTAACCGCTTTAATCCCGGAGGAGAAGGCGCCAATAATATCGATGAACTTTTACCTGACCCTGAACAGCTTGAAGAAGCTCTAGAAATAGCAAATGAAGCTTCATCCAGGTATAAAATATCAATAGCCTGCTCGATTGCAATGCATCCATGCCTTATTAAAACAGAAAAATATCCTAACCTTGGCTTCGGATTCTGTGCAGCAGGCACATCAAGAGCATACTATACTATTGATCCTGCTGGCAATGTTAGAATGTGTAATCATTCACAGATGATTATAGGTAATATACTTGAAGAATCCTTCTGGAAATTTGCCCATAACCAGAAAGCTAAAGACTTTATGAAAGCAATACCAGACTTTTGTAAAAATTGCGCCATTGCAAAAGAATGTCAGGGAGGTTGCAAGGCAGCAGCAGAAGTCTGTTACAATGATATTTACGACGAAGATCCTTTTTTGAAAAAGTATAAACACCTCGCAAAGAAAAAATAAATGGAACCTTTGATTAATTATTGAATTACTGATTTCAGCCAAAACAAAGGGGTTGGGGCTGTCTCGAAAAGAAAAAACTGCACCTGAAGATTTTTAGAATGGTTTAATTTTTTAAGTCATTTAAGATATAATTAGTCGTTAAACTGTTTCGTAAATTCAGAAAATGTAATAAATAAATTGCTGCAATTGTCGCAACTTACAGAGAAGTCTGATATTTAAACTTTTAAAATACCAGCAGGTTATTAATTTTTTATATAATGACATTAGCAGGATTATAGTTATGGAAATAATGATTTCAAAAGTATTCAACACGATAGAAGAGTCAGCAACTCTTGCTATCAACCAGAATATCAAATCAATGCGTCAGGAAGGCAAGAAATTATATCATCTCGGGTTTGGTGAGTCACCATTTCCTGTGCCTGAAATAGTTAAAGCAGGCCTGAGACGGGGTGAAGATATTAAATCCTATCAGCCTACACAGGGCATACCTGAGCTAAGGGTCAACGTATCAGAGTTTTACAAAAAATGGTTTAATCTAAATTATTTGCCAGGAGACATTTTTATTGGGCCCGGCAGCAAAGAACTCATATTTGATCTGATGCTTTTGCTGGAAGGTGATCTGATATTGCCTGTGCCTTCGTGGGTTAGCTATATTCCACAGGCTAAATTAGCTCATAAACAAGTTGTTAAAGTACCAACAACAATCGAAAACTCTTACTGTATGACAGCAGAAGATCTTGAGAAAGCTTATAACACAGCACTTAAAAAAGGTCTTAACCCGCATCTTATGCTAATAAATACGCCCGGCAACCCCTGTGGCAATTCATATAATGAAAAAACCGTCAAAGAAATTACTGATTTTGCCCGAAAGCACAAAATACTTCTCATTTCTGATGAAATATACGGAAATATCACATTTGAAGGATACAAACATACCAGTTTTGCCAAGTTTTACCCTGAAGGAACATTTGTTACTGGTGGCATATCAAAAGATCGCTCTCTTGGTGGTTATAGATTAGGGGTTTGTCTGGTTCCTGAAGGTCAAAAAGAACTTAAAAAGGCCTTCAACACTCTTATTAGTGAAACTTTTTCCTGTGTAAGTGCTCCTGTTCAGTATGCTGCTTTGAATGCTTTTTCTACAGGCCCTGAAATGACCAATTTTATAAATGATTGCACAGCTATACACGGTATAGTGTTAAATTATTTTTTCAATGCGATAATGAAATCCAGTGTAATAGAATGTTCTCCTCCGATGGGGGCCTTTTATGTTTATCCTAAATTTAATCTTAAAAAATTTAAATCTTCAAAGCAAGTAGCCCGCACCCTTCTGACAGACTATAATGTAGCCAGCCTTCCTTCAAGCTGTTTCGGGCAGGATGAATCAGAACTAAACCTTCGCCTGGCCATAACTGACTATTCAGGTAGCAAAGCTCTGGATGGTTTCAGGAAAAACCCTGATCAAGATTACAAAAAGTTTATTCAGGAAAACTGTCCTGATATTGTTGAGGCCGCAAAAATAATATTAAGGTTTGCAAAAGAAAATGCTTAAATCAGCAATCATAAAGATAGCAATCGTCTTATGTGTTTTTATCTTTGTAACTGCCTGTCAACAACAAAAAGACAGCAAAACAATTTATATTGGCGTTTCAGGAGAAATGCCTCCTTATAGTTATTATGATCCAGATAGCAATGAACTGGTAGGTTTTGATGTTGAGCTTGCCCGGGAACTAGCAAAAGTAATGAATAAAAAGCTTAATCTTGAAACCTATTCTTTTAACAGACTGATTGCAGCCGTTTCAGGCAATCAGATAGATGTAGGTATGGGAAGCATGAACATTGTGCCTGCCCGTCAGGAAGTAGTAAATTTCAGTATTCCCTATAATTATTCTCGTGGGCAGTTTGTAGTACAGGCGTCAAACAAAGATGTTAATTCTATAGATGACATCAGAGAAAAGAAAATCATGGTTGGAATTCGTAATGGTACTGTTTATCCAGGTATTTTGATAAATGAACTTGGTTTTTCTACAGATCAACTAAAGAAATTTCCTACACAGAGAGACTTAAGAATTGCCCTGCAACTTGGCATGGTGGGTTCAGCGGTCTCAGATTATGCAGCAATGTATCATTTGAAAAATAATGAGGGTTTTAAAATCAAATTTGTTGGGACCCCTGTTAATGAAACCCCCTGTGGACTTACTGTAAATAAAAAGAATAAAGAATTATTAGAACAGATTAACCTTGCCCTGCAAGAACTTATAGATAATGGCATCTATGATAGAGTTTCTCGCAAATGGTTTGGGCTTAACCCGCTTATAGAAAAACCTTCATTTTAGTGCGTTATATTAGCCCTGTTGAATCATTCTTGATATAAGTTCAGCAATATCTCTGGCTATCTTTTGCCTGAGGTCTTCTGGGCAATTTTCAAGCATTACCATTGCAGCCCTGACAGTTTCATTTAAATCATACCAGCGCTCTTGCCTTCCCTCATCTGCATCATAAGCATTTTTAACAGTTGAAAGCAGCTCTTCTATTGAACCAAATTCTTCAAGTTCTATTTTGTGTTCAATGACAATTTTAATTAGGTTAAGGGCAATTTGAATTTGTATCTGGTCATCACTTTTTTCAAGAGTTTTGATAGCCTTGCTCAGGACAGGGTCTTTATCATACCACCTTCTGCCAGCTTTTAAGCTTTCATAATCAATGCTATTTTGTGTATTTTGATCCATTATTGTTCCCCCTGTTTTTATAAATTATATTTTATAAAATTTATTTAAATTTTGTTATGATTTTAATTTTATCATTATAAACCTTTTAATTCATGAATTTTTGCAAACTTCACAACAAAAAACTCTCCAAGATTTTAGAAGATAGAGGACGGGTGTTTTAGAAGAATTTAATTCTTCATGTAGCTTAGTATAGCCCGAAATAAAACTCTCTCCGGAGCGAACTTAGTTCGCTCCGGTAGTTATTAGCCTCTTTAGAGCTTTTGAGTCGTCCAGAGCACCTTATTTGAATGTCAGAAGAAAATTTTTCCACGATAAGTTCTCTTGCCTGCCTGCCCATAGTTTTTGTCTTTTCTAAGAAAAACATTATTAATAAAAGATTTTTGTCTTTTTTGATATAACAGCAATGGTAGTGCTTAAATGCTTTATCAGTGGTGTGTTTATAAGAATATTATCTATTTTGTTGCAGTTAGTTTTAAGTTATGCACTGATCTTCATATAAAGAAATTAGCTTTTTCAGGTGAATGTCAGAAGAAAATTTTTCCACGACATGTTCTCTTGCCTGCCTGCCCATAGTTTTTGTTTTCTCTATGTCAGAATAAAACTGCAAAATAGCCTGTTTTAACTCTTCAATATCCCCGGGGGTAACAAGTAAACCTGTTTTGCCCTCCTCAACAATTTCAGGTATTGCCCCGGCCCGGCTCGCAATAACAGGTTTGCCAGCCGCAAAGGCTTCAAGCAGGGTTATACCAAATGTTTCAAACCACTCACAGGGCAATATCGCCGCAATAGAATGCTGATATTCATCGATCAGGTCATTACCATATTTCAGGCCTGCAAATTGAATATTCTTGCAATTTAAATTCTCTGCAAGCTTTTTAAGCTTTTCTTCTTCAGGGCCTGTGCCTGCAATACGCAATTGAATCTCTTCCGGCAATTCAGAAAAAGCTTTTATAAGGTTTTTTAACCCCTTTTCTACTGATAATCTGCCTGCATAAAGAAAATATCCTTTATTAGTATAGTCAGGGTTAAGATCTAAAAACATGTCATTAACAAAGTTGTTTATAACAATGCATTTTTGTTTATCAAAACCATTTTTTACAAACAATTCATAGCTTGCCTGAGCCGGAAAGATAAATTTATCAATCCTGTCAGGTATATTCATACTTTTATTTATCAAATATTCAATATAAACAAATAAACTGTCAATAAAACGATTATTTTTGCATCTATTAGCGACACAATGCAGTTTATTGCCTTTAAGACACTCTATATTCTGACATATCTGGCCATCAATAACTAAAATGCCTCCAGGGCAAACAAATCTAAAGTCATGAACAGTCTGAACAACTGGTATTTTATGTTTTTTGAGTTCTTCAATAATTGATGAAGTAAGATAATAAGAATAGTTATGGATATGAATCAAGTCAGGTTTAATTTCTTTAATACACTTATTTAGCTTCTTTTTAGCTTCAAAATTATAGAAAATATTCAAATATTTCAATTTCTGAATACCTGTCAGGCTTTTAAAGTCTATATAATCAGGAAAAAAATGCCGGTATTCATAATTCTCTTCAAAAAAAGGAGCTCTGTTGACAGCAAAAAAATGCACTTCATAGCCTTTTTCTTTTAACAAACTGGCCTCACTGTAGAGTAGTGTTTCAACACCACCTGGCGGGCCCAAAAAGTTATTTATGAAAAGAATTTTCATTTTACTCCCCTGGTTTCCTGAAAATCAAAAAATTGACAATATTGTTCTCCAATCAGGTCAATAGAAAAGAACTGTTCAACCCGTTTTTTTGCATTGTTACCAAGCTTCTCTCGTAGTTGATCATCAGATATAAGCGTATTTATTGCCATGGCCAGGGCTTCAGGGCTATGAGGCTCAACAGTAAGACCAGTTTCATTATGAACAGAAACCTTATTTGATGCTGTATTAAGGTTTGTATTAATAACTGGTTTGGCACAGGCCATTGCTTCAAGCTGAACGATGCCAAAAGTTTCTGAAATTGAGGGTAAAGCAAGCATATGACAGGCTTGATAATAATCTATAAGCTCTTGATCTATTTTGTCTCCTGTAAAAAACACTTTTGTTTCCAGTTTGTTTTGAGAAACAATAGTTTCCAGTGATTTTTTCAAAAAACCTGATCCAATTAGGACTAATACAGCATTGTCATTAACATAATTCATTGCTCTTATTAAATATTCAACACCTTTTGCCGGGTAAAACCTTCCAACATAGAGAATAATTGTTTTATTATTGAAGATATCTTTAATTTTGTTAATATTTTCATCGTTTATATTTTGAAAACTATTAATTGGTATACCATATGGAATTACGTGTATTTGATTTTTTTTGTATTTGATTGCATTTAACGTAGTTGATAAGTCTTTTATGAACTCTGATAAAACATGAATCCTGTCTGCTCTGTTTAAAAACGCTTCATAAACCGGGTTAAAAAATTTCATAATATGCTTTTGCCTTGTAATATCACCATGATAGCTTACGGTCAAGTGTTTATATTTAGGCCGGGCAATAAAATGAACTATAGCAGCAAAGATATAAGGGTGGTGATAGTGCAATATGTCAGTATCAACCCGTGAAAGTTCTCTTATGAAGCTTAATGAAATAGGGTTAGATTTAAACTCAAACAGCCGGCCACATCGCCTGACTGGTATGCCGTTTATGCTTTCAATGCTATCTTTCAAGTTTTCTGACAGGGCTATAACTTCTAATTCAAAGCCTTTAGACTGCATTACCTCTGATATTTGCTTTGCTACTACTTCCAGCCCGCCTGCAAAAGGATGATAATACTTACTTATTTGAGTTATTTTGGTTTTTGTTTGCTTGGTCATCTTCTGTTTATCTATTCTGGACGCTTCAGCAGAATGTTTTATAAGTATAAATATTCTTTTAGAATGATTTTATTGCTTTCTTTACAGATTTTACGCAGGCTTTGCAGTGTCTCTTTGTACGTTTTATTAAACTTTACAAGTATTATCAGGTATTGATGAGCCTCAACCACTTCAAGGTTAAAGGTATCCTGATTTGTTTTTATTGATAAATCAAGTGCCCTCCCTGCAAGTCGAGATCTTAGATTGTCAACAAAACGCTGTGTTTCAGCTTCTCCAACAAATGAAAGCACACCAGCACGGTCTATATGGTTAACTGAAATAGCTGTCAGTACGTCTTTATAGTTAATGTGGTTATTGTAAACTATATATGTATTATCACTCAGGTCATTAAATGTAACCCTCTTTGATGCAAGCTCCAGGCCCGATACAGCTATACAGGATACCGTAAAAGAAACTACCAGAGATATTAAGATATAAGTTAACCAACTTTGTTTTTCATATTCATTGTCTCTCGGCATTCTTGGTTCTTTTAAAACAAATATATTGCTAGTATTTTTAGACATTTCTTCCAAAAATTTTGACCATTCATACTTTTCTTTGACCATTTTAAGCTTGTCAATTTCCTGTGCAAAGTCGACTTCCCATTTTTTAATGTCTATACTGGTAGATGGCATATTTCTCAAAACATTTTGAAGCCTCTTATCGTGCTGTGTAAGTATTTCATACCTGAAATCATCTTTTTCCAGCCTGTAGAGAGGGTTTATTTTGTCTCCTTTTTTTGTTGTTTCAAGTTTAGAGATCTTCTGGTCAATTTCTTTTTGAGTTTCGTCATATATATCAGATAAAAAAGCAATATCGTTAATCGCTTTTTGAGAATTTATAGCTACGTTAACATCTTTATAGTTTTTAACAATGGATTTTACAACATTATAAGCCAGTTCAGGGTTTGTAGATTTATAGCCCACACGTATAATCTGTGTGCCAGAAAGGGTTTCTACAATGAGATTAGGGTTTAGAAAGTGGTCAGCCAGTAGATATTCCCCTTTGTGAGGGCCTGACTGGTATTTCAAATCATTATCTATGATTACTTTGTCCAGAACCAGAGGAGACTGTATGATCTGTATCTCAGTATCTAAAGATTCTTTCCCCAGGCTGATAACGGCTCCGCCCTGCTGACCAGCCATACTGGATACAGCATAAGGGTTTATCTCAGTTAAATTAGTTGCTCCAGTATTATTATAAAGTATCAATGCCTCTGCTGTATATATTTTAGGTTTATTCATAACCATAAAAACAAACAGCAAGATTATAACAGTATATATAGCAAGTATCCAGTATTTTCTATGCCAGATAATCAGGCTTAATTTCTTTAAGCCAAAGCCTATATCAGCATCTTTGAACTCATCACTCATTTAAGTTACCTCTAATCAGCAATTTTCATAAGCATGTAAACCATTCCGGTTGTCTGGAAAGCCATTCCCAGTGTTGATTTTAATACATTACCCCAGTTTATAGGTATACCAACTTTCCTGGGTATGATAATAGAATCTCCTGGGTTAACTGCCAGAGTATTAAAGCTTTTTATTGCTTCTGTACGCCCACTTGCACGAATTAAATATGCAGATTTCTTCCGGGCATCTTTTGTGAAACCGCCCACCTGATCAATATAATATTCTGGTGTCTGACCGGGCAGAAAAGCTATGGCAGACTGATTGGATACTTCGCCCATAACAACTACGTGCTGGGGTTTATATGGGATGATAATCTGGTCGCCATCTTTTATTTCAAGATTATACTCGGGCGGTATTTCTGCAAGGTTATTCGAGTTTATATTTAAAACAATTCTCCCGAACTCTTCTTTAGCTTTCTTTTGCATAATTTGAAGCAGGTCTTCCTGTTGATCTATGTATGATTTCAGATCACTCCTTCGAGAAGAGTCTTTGATTGAATGCATTTCTGTAACTTTTTCAGCTATATCAAGCTGTAAGTTTGTTTCAGAGCGTTCATAAGCCTTTCTTTGTGCCTTTTCGACAAGCGATCTTAAGAAAACCATCCCGGGAAGGTAGGCATCAGAGCGCAAACCTCCTGCAATATTTATTACATCAATAAGTTTCATTCCGTGAATAACTTTATATATGCCGGGTTTTTTAACGTAACCATAAACAGCAACCTCTTCTAGAGGCTCTTTTTCACTAACTGGCCTGAATATAATTTTGTCATTAGGCTTTAATGGAACATCAAGTTCAGGATTATTTTTAGTAAGAAGCTCATAGAGATAAACAACCTTTGTATCTACAGACAAATTCTTTCTATAGGCTGATTTACTTTTGTCTTCTGAGCCTGAAACCTCTGCAACCAGAATATTTGGATTTGTTTTAAAGTCTACTATTGATAAAATATCTTTCAAAGTCATTTTATCTTTGTATGGTATAAATGATGGGTTAGTTATTTCTCCTGCAACTTCAACTACCCCCATTTTAGTAGCAGCATATACCCTAATAACGTCCTGTGGCTTGAGTACAGGGTCTATTTTGCCTGCAAAAAACGCTGATAGCGAAACAGGTATCGGCAAAATGCCTTTATTTAGTCCGTCGATTCTTGTTATAACAGCCTGTTCAGTATACGTATTGTAGAGTAAATCATCCCGGCTTTTGAGTATGTCAGAAAGCCTCATATCAGGCTTGTATTCTACAGTTCTTGGACGTTTTACGTTTCCTTCTATTGAAACGTTATTTTCTGGGCGTTCGTAGAGTTTAACAAAGCTTAACATATCACCATCTTTTGGTTTAAAGCTTTTGAGTTGTGATTCTGTAATGCTTACAATGCTTTTTTGCCCTGAAGGTATGTCAAATCTTTCTATTTCAATATTATCTGGAGTAATAGAAGGCAGAAAACCGCCTGCATAGTTAATTGCAGCATCAAGGGTTTCGTTATCAAGAAATTCATATATTGCAGGGTTTTTGACGCCTTCATTCAGGCCAATGACTTTCCCTATTGGTTTTACAAGAAGGACATCACCGTTTTTAAGTTTGATTTTAGGATAATGGCCCTCAAGGAGAAATTGATAAAGGTCGATACTGGTTTTCTTTTTCGTATGAGCATCAATATGTTCGATATTTCTTAACGATCCGGTTTTTAGAATCCCACCGGCAGATTTGAGAGCATCTATAAAATTTTCATGTGGTGATATGCCGACTGAACCCGGGTTCTTTACCTTACCAACCACCATAATATTAAAACTTGAAGGGCTTTCTACGGCTATTTTAGCGTTAAGTTGTTCATATTTTTCTGCCAGGTTAATATTTATTTCTCTTTCAAGGTCAGGTACTGTTCTTCCCTTTGCATAAATAAGACCTACGCCCGGTATAAATATATTTCCATCTGCATCAACGGTGGCATTGACTACAGATTCAAGTGCTGATGCTCCTGAGCCTGTTATTTTCATAAGGTCAAGTGTATCTCCCCAGAAAAGAACTTTTACTCTGTCGCCACTGCTGAGTACATGTGTCTTTGAAGAAACCCCTGCAACAGTTGCACCAATATTTTCACCAAATATATCATAGCCAAACTGTAAGATTTCTCCGTTAAAGAGCTTCTCAATATTACTTAAAAGCTCTGGCAGTTCTTTCTTTTCAAGGATATTATTGCTGAGATCAACGTAATAGCTTTCTTCGTATTGCTTTACAGTTCTCAGATTGCCCATTGGTTGTATTGGCTGAACGGATTCAGTTGTAAGCTCACCGGGTTTAGCTACAGTCTCAGAGGGCATTGTGAATGTCCTGATAGTTTCAACCCTTTCCTGAGCGATAACAACGTGAGCATTAAGCACAAAAAACAGTGCAATCACCAAACATAGCTTTATTGACTTTATCATATCCTTATCCTTCTTGACTGAACGCTGGTTAGTAATAAGAAACCTTTTAAATACCATTCAAACAATAATATTAATAAAAATAACAATTAAAATTAAGCTTAAAATAAGTATTATTACAAAATTATTTTTGTGAAGTGATACCAGAGTTGCCATCAAAAGGCAATTGATTTCAGCAAAAACAGGGAACTTTTAAGTTCTTCATAGGCACCACTGTATTTTTGCTAATATTCTAATTATTTAAGATTTTTGAATAAAGTTCTGAGTATTTTTGAACTACATTTTTAACATCAAATTCTTTAACCACCCTATTTCTGGCATTTTCAGATATATTTAAGGCGTTAGAATTGTTTTTAAGAACCCATTTAATACCTTCGGCCAGGTCTTCAGGTTCATAAGGGCTGGCCAGATAGCCTGATTCTTTGTGAGTAACTATGTCTTTAAGACCTGTTGTGTCAAATGCAACCACCGGAGTGCCACAGGCCATAGCTTCCAGTGCTGTTAGCCCAAAAGCTTCCTGATATGAGGGCACAATCATAACATCAGCTGCAGAATATGTAACAGGCATGGCTATATCATGGGCAATGTATCCTGAATAGGTTGTCTTTATAGCATTTTGAAAGTCAATCATTTTTTCTTCGCAACCAAAAACAAGCAATTCGCAGTTTTCCAGTTCTTTTTTATTTTTTAGTATATTCAGGGCTTCTTCAAGCAGGTGGAAGCCTTTTCTTTTGTCTATATGAGGGTTTATACCTCCAAACAGAATGATTTTCTTATCTTCAGGTATATAATGAATCGCCCTGGAGTGATTTTTGCCGGCTGGCTTAAATATTTCGAGGTTAAGCCCGTGCGGTATGGTTGCAATCTGGCTATCACGGAATATTGCACTATTGCTGGCACTATCAGAAAGCCACCTGGAAGGTGATACAACCGTTAAATTAAGGTTTTTGATGCTTTTTGATCTTGATTGAAAAACTTTAAAAGCAAGGTCATTTTTTTTAGTCGAGCAAAGAACAGGGCAACATCCGCACAGGAAGGTATATTTTGAACAGTCATATGAGTAATGACACCCTCCTGTAAAGGGCCACATATCATGCAGAGACCATACAACAGGTATGTTAAATCTTTTTAACTCATTGATATTTATAAAGCCGTCTGCTATCCAGTGTAAATGAATAATATCAGGCTTGAATTCTTTAATAACGGGGGCAAGGCTGTTAAGTGAATAACCTGTATTGTAGGCTTCTTTTTTTCTTTCAGGATAGAATATTTTGGGAAATCGGTTATAGCGACTACTTGTGGTATTTATAATTGATTGAAAACCTGATTTATAAGTATAAACATCCTTTCTGCTGGTATATTTTCTTTGCACGAAAAGAGTTGAGTCTATGCCTGCTTCTGTTAAACCCTCATGAAGCCTCCGGGTAGCAATAGCTGCACCACCCATGCTATCGTTTTCGTTAAGATGAAGTATTTTCAAAGTTTTACCTCTGCATTTCTTTTATTTTTTTGTTTAATGTAGTCATAAAAGATGTATTTTTTAAAGTGAATCCAGAACATAACAGAAACAGGAAGGTTAAAAGCCCTTTGAAAGTTGTGATTAACTTCAAGATTTTCTTCAATATGGGCTGTAAACTCAAAGTTTACCCTGTCAGGATCATATTTTATATTATAGAATGAATCATTAACCTCTTTGCTATGTATGCCGGTGCCGTCAAAACCAGTGTTATAGAGAAGATTGCTAACAGGAAAAACACAGTAGAAATCGTTTTTAAAATGATGATAGTGCCATCTTATTGCCCAGGAATCTATAATACCTTTTCGATAGTGCTTAAGCATTAAGACAGCATTATTACCGGTAGAGTTGAATTGTTTTTTCCTTTTCTTATCTTTCATAAAACTATCATAATCGCTAACTTCCCAGTCAACAGTATCCCAGATGTGTTTCCAGGTACCCCAGCCTGTTGAGCAGGCTTTGTGAGAAAAATAAACTTCAAAAGGATAGTCAGAAGGCAGCGGATAAAGTGACGGAGGTAGAGAAAACCCTGTCACTGAACCTGCTTTAGGATGATCCTCATAGTAATCAAGTGCATTATTCATATAGTTCAAAAAATTGCTACAGGTGATAAGATCATCTTCAAGGACAATTACCCTATTATGAATATTTATAACCTCTGTGACACCTCTTATAACAGAATTTGCCAGACCCAGGTTTGTTTCTCTTTCAGTAATTTTGACATCCTTAAAGCCTGATATGTTTTTAATCAGGGCTCTGACAGCTTTAATTTTTTCCAGATCGCTTTCCTGTTTTGGCCCATCAGAAAAGATATAGAGCTCAGTTTCTATTGCAAGAGTATTTTTAGCCAGTTCAGCGAGGCATTGCTCTGTGTGCTGAGGCCTGTTATAAACAAACAATACGACAGGTGCCGGTTTCTGTTGCATAGTCTCCTGCATTTCATTTCATTGCTATTCATTATATCAGGATTACCTTTGAGATACAGGTTTTAAATAGATACATAGATGTTAATTACTTATAAATTGTCACAAATGCGTCCCGGCTTATTTTTTCTATTTCAAACCTGCTAAAATCCTTGTTTTCAAATAGCTTTTCAATTTCATTATACTTATAAAGAAAGAGCTTGCAGCGGTTTTTGTACTTTATTTTTCTTTTCCAGGCCAGAAAACCGCCATCAAGAGGAAAACTAAAGAAAGCTTTCTTTGAGGTAATTGACAAAACCTTTTCTATCAGAGCTTCAGGATCATCAACATAGTCCATAAAGCCCATAACTATTGAATAATCAAAGGTTTCATTGAAAGTTATCGTCATAAAATCATTACAAATAAATTTGCATTTAGCTTCAACACCCTCTGAGATGGCTTTTTGCTGTGCAATTTCAATCATTTCTGAAGCAAAGTCCACCCCAGTAATAGAATCCACGTTCTTTTTTGCCAGAGCCACGCAATAATGGCCCGGCCCACACCCAATATCAATTATTTTTGCATTATCTGACGGGTTACATCCTTCAAGTGTTTTAAAAAGCCTTAGTTTCATACTTTTGCGAAAGTGTAAATTAATGAAACTGTTCCACAGATTATGGTTATTGCCATAGATGGCGTTGAAATCCACTGCATATGTGTTAAAGAATTGAGATGTAATATTATCTGACATTTTTAACCTTCATTAGAGATGGGTTGGCACTTTTTTTAATGTAGCTGAATTAGCAAATTTATTCAACTCTATCAATGTAGACTTTTGAGCAGGTGCAATAGCCATAGGATAGTTATTTATGAAATTTTCAACTGTTGTAATCTCAAAATCATTAAAAATACTGCGTAGCTTGCTCTTTGTTGTATGAAGATAACCGTATGACTTAATGTAGCGTATTGCATTCATTGGCAATCTTGGATGATTGCTATCTATTTCACGTGGATGAATATAAAATATAACCGGACGACCTTCGTTTAAGACCTTTTTAGTCATGTGCTTTATGGTAAAATAAAAGTTATGTCTAAGATATCCACCCCCAAAGAAGCAATGATAAGAGTTTAACAGCTTAATAAGCGTAATAGGAAACTCATAAAAGTCTTCGGTAACTTTAAAAGGGGCTAAATTATTAGATTTCATGCCGCCATGAAGCCTGGGAATAGGGAACAGGGATGAATCATATGTATAGCCGGCTTTAATAAGAAGATCAAAAAACCAGGGTGTTTCTTCTGTAGTTGAAAACCCCGGGGCTCTAAAACCTGAAACTTTCTTGCCTGTGATATCTTCAATTGCCTCTTTTGATCTTTTTGCGTCAAAATAAAATTCTTCAGGGGTCATTTTATAGACAAGTTTATGCTTGTAACCGTGAGAAGCTACTTCGTGACCTCTCATGACTGCTTCTTTAACCAGATGTGGATATTTTTCTGCTATCCAGCCCAGAAAAAAGCAGGTTGTTTTAACATCTTTTTCACTGAAAAGATCCAGTAGATTGTAAAAATTCTTTTCAACAATGGATGGCAAAGCATCCCATCTGGAAAACTCAGGTGTTGATTTGAGGTCTAATATATGGTACCAGTCTTCTACATCGACAGTAAAGATATTCTTCATAAGGTTAAAATGTTTCCCGGTTAAAAAGTCTGAGATAACTGCAAATTATGATAATAGCTCTGTTTAAATCAACATATTATATTCTACTACATAATGTATAATAATTGTACAAAGTTAAGAAAAAACAGCTCTTTTGGATTATACTACAATTATCATAATAGCGATTAAGAATAGTGTGAAGAAAGATGGTTATTTGTCCAAGTATGCAGGTAGGCAACAAATAAATGATCAACCCTCTGTTGGTCTTTTTGTTACAGAATATTTACAAAAACTGCCTCTCTGGTACCTTTTAAAAAAGGCCCATTATGACAAATGAATACCTGAGCAGTTTATCAGGTTTTCGGTATGACAATATACCGGCAGGCAACAATTGAAAACGCTTTAAATGTCTTCTAAAGACCAGATTCTAAATATTTGTATCAATACAAATGCGAAAATAATTGCATTTCAAGATTGATTGCCATATTATGAACAAAACATACCATTACCCCTGACTTAAATGCATCAAACAGTAAAGTTTACTATTATTTTAAAGAATAGCACTTCTAATACTGGCTAAAACAGAATCTTAAAAAAGTTTGACATTCTTACAATACAAAGTTATTCAGATATTATAAAAGTTTAAAGGAAGTTAAAATGGCTTTTATCTTAAGTAACCTCTGTCTTCCGGATGAAATCAAGCAGTTTGTCAGCGAAGCAAGAGGTATCATTCTTCCTAAAGAGAGAGATGAACTTATTGATCTGGCTCTTAATGGAACAGATAATGACTATTACGAAGTAACATACCATATAGAAGGTATGGAGCCTGTAACAGAAGCAACTATAGCAAGATGCAAAAATGGCCTTGCTGTAAATTATCCTGAAGCCTATATGAGAAGACGTGATCCTGACTGTATGCTAGTAAATAACATAGAACATACAGATAAACAATGTTATTCTGATAAATTTAATAAGCCATTTGAAGATCTAAGACAGCAAACATTTGAGTGGCTCAAGCAAAATGAATTAATACTTCTTCCTTTTATAGCCGGTAACGATAAACTTGGATATCCAACACTATTGATAGCCCCAAGAAATGCAGCTTTTTTTGCAGCAAGTCTGGCTGATCTTCAGGGTATGGCTGATCTTAAATATGATGGCACTAACTTTATACCACGTTCAATAATATTTCTTGCACCACCGTTCAGGCATACTCATTTTAACAAAAAGCAATACGTTATTCATAATATTCAAAATGGCCTTCACGAAATGTTTTCATATAATCTCTACCTTGGGCCCAGCGCAAAGAAAGGTGTTTATGGCCTGCTGCTTTCTATGGGCATTAAAGAAGGCTGGACTACCCTCCATGGCTCTACCGTAAAGGTTATAACACCTTACGATAATGAAATAACCTTTTTACACGAAGGAGCCAGCGGAAGTGGTAAAAGTGAAATGCTTGAATATGCACACAGACAGGCTGATGGAAGGCTCTTGCTGGGCATTAATACTGTAGATGGGTCAAAAAAACACATAACGCTCAATCAATCCTGTAGTTTGCATCCTGTTACAGATGATATGGCTCTCTGTCACCCTGAATTTCAAAATGGCAAAGGCAATCTTGTTGTAACAGACGCCGAAAAAGCCTGGTTTGTAAGGGTAAACCACATACAGAAGTACGGTACAGATCCTGTGCTTGAAAGCATGACAATACATTCTAAAAAACCACTGATCTTTTTAAATATGGATGCACGTCCCCGTTCTACCTGTCTTCTCTGGGAACATATCGAAGATACCCCTGGCATAACCTGCCCAAATCCGAGAGTAGTTATACCAAGAGATATAGTACAAAACATTTGTAACGAGCCAGTTGAAATAGAATACCGTAGTTTTGGTATTAGAACTCCACCCTGCACCAGAGAAAAGCCTTCTTATGGTATTTTTGGTATATTTCATTTGTTGCCACCTTCTCTGGCCTGGCTGTGGAGGCTTGTAGCTCCTAGAGGCTTTTCTAATCCCAGTATTATTGATACAGAAGGTTTGTCAAGTGAAGGTGTAGGCTCTTATTGGCCTTTTGCTACTGGCAGACAGGTAGATCATGCTAATATATTGCTGGAACAGATTATTAAAACACCCGGTACAAGGTATATACTTATACCTAATCAGCACCTGGGTGCCTGGGAAGTTGGCTTTATGCCACAATGGATAGCCAGAGAATACCTCGCCAGAAGAGGTCAGGCACAATTTAACTATGAGAAAATTAAACCGGCACGTTCTCCGCTTGCTGGCTATGTAGTCAAATCAATGCAGTTTGAAGGAACAATGATAGCTGACAAGTTTTTTGAAACAAACTTACAGCCTGAAGTAGGTGAAGAAGGATATGACAGAGGAGCCACGATGCTTTATGACTTCTTTATAAAAGAACTTAAAAACTTTTTAACCTCCGATATATCACCACTGGGCCGCCAGATTATTGAATGCTGTCTGGATAAAGGAACTGTTCAAGACTACGAAAATATTATACCGGCAAAGTATTAACCTGCACATTTAAAACCTGAACAGAAAAAGCTAAACCTCTGCTAATGACTGTGCTGACTAAATAATAACGTAAGTTTGCGCCCCAGACGGTAGGTCATGACATTCGTTTTGATAAGATTTTGAACTGTTTTAAACAATAAAAATGTAAACGGACGATTTCCCCTGTAAACATAATAGTCAAAAAGAATAAAGTATTTCATAACAAGACTCTTAGGGAACTCTGGGAGATCCATGGCCGGTAGAATGCGTTCCAGACGGGAGTTAATATTATTTAACAGCCCTCTTGCTTTACATCTATCATACAAAATTGTACCCGGATAAGGATAAAATATGCTTGTAAGGTGCCTGTCTGGCTGGCAGAGTCTGTTTAACCTTATTGTTTCTTTGAAGTCTTCTTCTGTTTCTCCTGGCAGGCCTATCAGATTGTAGAAAGTAACTTTTAATTCATTTGCTTTTGCGTTTTTGACGGCATTGATAACATCATCGTTTGAATAATTGCGGTTGAGTATCTCTTTTCTGACTCTTTCGCTGCCTGATTCCAGGCCAATATTGACAGAAGAGAAATTGCAGTCTTTTAATGTTTTAAAAAAGGCTTCATAGTCTACATTTGGAGTGATGCGTACGTTTACTGAGTAATGAAATTTTTGACTAATGGATTCATTAAAGGCTTTAAGCTTTTCTGCAAAATCATAAAACCAGTCAGCATTAGCTGTTATTGTCTCTATTTCAAAGTATATGTTATTTACAGCAGGGTATTTTTTTTCAATAAAAGCTAATTCTTTGATAATATTTTCGGTATTTCTTAGCCTGACATATTTGCCACTGGTTAGTTTTCTCAGAGCATGGTTGCTGCAATATGTACAGGAAAAAGGGCACCCTCTACCCAGCAATATATTTATAAAATGGTTCTGTTCAACAGGCTCATTAACCCACTGAAACCAGACATCGTGTTCTGGAAATGGAAGAAGATCAAGATCCTGAAGGAACGGACGGGGGGCATTTTTTTCTATTTCTTTCCCTGTTTTGATCCAGAGATTAGCAATACCTGAAGGGTTTTCTTTTCGATAAAGTTTTTCAATCAGCTCAAGCACAGGATACTCACCCTCACCCACACAAAGTGCATCAAAGCTATCTTTAATTACCTCATCAGGGCATAAAGATGCATGAGCTCCACCTGCAATCAGATATATCTCAGGATAGTTCTTTTTGATATAGTCTGCAATGCCTGCCATAAAAGGATATTCAGTTGTAACAGCTGTAAAACAGGCCATCCCGTAAGTATTATTTTTCAAATACTTATCGAGAATATCGAAATTCTTTCGGCCTGAAAGAGGGCTTAAAACAACCAGCTCAATCCTGTGCCCTCTTTCTTTCAGAAGCGATGCAATATATGAGATCCCAAAATGCATTTCCCCAATGGTTCTCAGCGGCTTTTCTGCTGAAACAGGTATATGGTAACTGTAAATAAATATGACGTTCATTATCTTCTGACCGGCTAACTTTTTGTAATTGCTTTTATTTTTTAGGAAAATGACAATACTGTATTTTAGCAAAATTGGCCTGAATAAACTAATTTTGAATGAGATAAGATGAAAATAATCTTTTTTTTAGCCTATATTTTTTGTTTTGCATCAAACTTTTATATTGGTGCTGGGCTTCGGGCGATACCGCTATATTTTTTCTGGACAGGCCTGTTTCTATTTTTATGTGCAGCTTTTTACCCTAAAATATCTTATAGAAAGCTTCTTGCAAATTATAAAACCAGGTCATTCAAATGGCTGCTGCTTTTTGCTGTATGGAGTCTTGTTACTGTAGCAATATCTCTTTATACGGGGCATTTTTATTATTCAAGTTTCTTGAATGCAATCTTTGGCGGGTTGATATGTACGATTTTCTTTGTATTTTTGACTATAATCATTGCGCTGCCCGAACTGATCAATTTTAAGGCTTTTATAAAGGTCACATTTATTATATTTGCCGTTATTTTTGTTCTGGGCCTCATTCAATATGCTGGTATGGCAATGGGTATAAACTTTATCAAGCAGGGATTTTACTTTATTTCAAATAGAAGGCTGATCATGGGTGGTGGCTACACTGATGATACAAGGATTATGACCCTTTTTCTTGAACCTTCTGTTTATGCTTATTTTATCATTATAATTTCCCCTTTTGTTTATGGTCTTTGCTTTAGCAAGAATAAAATATTTTCTAATACCCTGTATGACAGAATTATAAAATATACTGTGTTCTGTTTGATGCTTATAAACCTGCTCCTGGCTCAGTCGCCCCCTTATATTGTTATTGGTGTATTGCTTTTGCTTATTATACTTGGGCACTGGTTCCGCAGATTAAAGATGTTGCCCGGGGTGTTTATCGTTAATATTCTTATACTTGTTATGATTATTGCCAGTTTTGTTGTCAGTCTTGATATCTTTCATCAGGAGAAAAAAGCTTTAATAAAAATGCACAGCCCTATTGAACGTGTAATAAGGGTTATTGAAAACATTGATGAGCCAGAAAAACTCTATATTGTAGAAGGATCTCTGATAACAAGATATGTTATATTTTATAATTCGGTATATATATTCTTAAAAAACCCTCTATTTGGGGTTGGTTACGGAAACTTTACTAAAGCTATTACAGATCAGTTAAGAGAATCACCCATTGATATAGGCTGGGAACTTGAACAGTATATTAAATACACAGATGAAACTGAAGAATTTACAGGCCCCACCTCGGGTATATTTTTTAGAACCCTTGCTGAAACAGGCCTGATAGGTATTATACTATTGTTCGGGTTTTTCATTAGCCTGTTGCTAAAAATACAAAAACTCGAAAAATTCTATAAAGACATTGAAAAAGACTTTTTCGTTGCAGGAAAATATTACATAATAATATTTTTATGTACATCGTTCTATACTTCTGTTTTACACTGGGTATTCATCTGGATTTTTGCAGCCATTTTACAGGCTATGGTTGTATTTAAATTATCAGAAACTAAAAATAAACCTGTTGAGGCCAGCTTATGAACGAGCCACTTGTATATATTGTAGTACCTGTACATAATCGTATTGAATATACACTTAAATTTCTTGCTTCTGCAAGACTGATTGACTATTCTAATTATAAAATTGTTGTTATTGACGATGGTTCAACAGATGATACTGCTGATATTCTCTCTAAAGAATACCCTGAAGTTATAATGCTTAAAGGCAGCGGCGATGACTGGTGGACAAAGTCTGTTAATGCTGGCATAAAATATTCTCTAACAAAGAATACCGACTTTATATTAACCCTTAATAATGATCTAATAGTAGATAAAGATATTATTAAAGAGTATATTGCCTTATATCAAAAATTTCCAAAGAGCCTGGTTGGTGGTATTGTATACGATATAAGTAATTCTGATAGGGTATTTTGTGCAGGCGGCCATATAAACAGAATCAAAACTCCACATTTTGATATAATACCTTATGGAATAAGAGATTCTGCCTATCAGGAAGTAAGAGAGGTTGACTTTCTAACAGGTATGGGATGTTTTATACCTGCTATAGTCTTTCAGGATGTCGGGTATTATGACGAACAACACCTGCCACAATATTTTGCTGATGCAGAATTAACCCTCAGGGCTAAAAATGCAGGTTACCGGCTGCTATTTACCCCGGCAGTTAAAATGTGGAACTATACTGAATCTACGACCTGGCAGTTCCCGCAGGGGCTTGCAATAAAATCGATAAAGAAATTATTAGGTCATAAAGGTTCTCAATATTATTTTTTTGCTACAATACATATGTATTTCAAGCACTGGCCATTGATACTTGCCCCTGTTGCCCTGTTTGTATTGTATGCTAAATGCCTTGGACGACTGGTATTGTCATCCTTTCCTTATGGCAGACGTATCATAGCCAGAATTATAGAGCGTAAATATTCATAAATACTGATTAAGCTAAACTATTTATGCTTTAAATTTTTATCCCCTTCCTGTTTTTGCTTGAAGCTATAATTCCTTAATTAATCAGAGGTTCCATTAAGTTTTTTATTACATTTCATAACTTTTACTCAACTTAATAAAAAATTATCCGATTAATATAAAAGAAGGAGACAAAAAACTAGAAGGAATAAGATGAAAAAACATTCAGGTTCTGCACTGATGGATTACATAGTTCCCACTGCTGTAGCCGGTCTTGTAATGGGATGTGCCCTATATTATGTTGCCTCCAGCGGTAATATACCTGCTTTTATGATGGCTTCTTTAAACATACAGGAAGACTCTATAGCAGGCACAGGTCTTATGGGTACTTCTGCAGCATCCGGTGGTGGTTCGGTTGCGGCTGTTCAGGCTGGCAGCCTTGGTGGGACACCCACAAAACCTCAATTAAACTGTGGCCCCAGTGAATGTTCTATAGATTATGGAGACTTCGTTCTTAATGGCCTGCCAGCAAACTATAGCCAGATAGTCGAAACAGTTGGTGCTTCAGGCGGAACAGAAGCTCTTGTAACACAGCTTGATTTGATACTGCAACAGGCCAGAGATAACGACCTGCCGGTAGACATTAAACTGTTACAGGAACTTGCTAACCTCGGGCACAACGTGGCCCGCCAGCAAGAAGTAGCTGAGGCTCTCAGCAACAGTGCTAACGTTAATCTATATAATCAGATACTTACCAACATGTCTGAACTCGGCTCTGCCACAAATGATTTTGCTAACCTCAAAGAAACCATCTACTTAACACACGATCCACCCAAGAATGATACACAAAGAGCTATAGTTGAAATAGTTAAAGCACTGGGAGACCAGATAGTATTTAACAGCGGGCAGGTTTTAAATGCCGAAAGCACTGTAATGGACTATGTAGACAGAGAACTTAATGGTGAAAATATTGATAAAGCAGAACTCGAACAGTTTGTACTGGAAAACCTTAAATACCCGGAACACAGCAAAGATACTGACCTGCGCTCAGTAGTAATCTGCGCTACCGGTAACGGTGCAGATACCGGGGTTCATTGTGATTGATCTATAAAAGAACTTTTTCATCTTGTTATGTATCCAGTAAAAGGATTTAGTGATCTGTATTTCCCTGAAACAAACAAATAAGGTATTCATAACAAGCTCATTTAAGCAATAGAAACTAATGCAGGGTCTGATTTCGCTGTATTTTGCATATAGTAACTACTAAAACGTTTATAAAACCTGTTTATCGGGTTATTGTTAACTATAAGATATAATTATTAAAAAATATTAACTATATCCTTATCCTTGCTACTGCCGGGTTAGCATATTATTTTTTAAAAAGGGGGTACACAAAATATTTTAAAGCGTTATAATCCATTTTAAAAGGATAAGAAAATTATATAACTCTTGATCCTTTTTATAAAAGAAAAAAACCGATCCCCTTATTGTGAATTACAGTATTGAGAAAACAGTTCTCTTTTTAAGAAAGGGAGACAATGTCATGAAAAGAAAAAACAACCTTACAAGACTTGAAAAAATGGAACCCAGAGCTTTGAAAAGACACAACCTCAGAAGAGTCTTTGAACTACTTGCAAAGGGCAATATCTATCCAGACTTTAACAGAGTAAAAGCTTAAAGCCCTTTACCCACATATTGTTGATTTGAAATAGCTGTAAATACAGCTATTTTTTTGCCTGATTGATAAATTTTCTGATAATATAAAGTTGTTACAAAATCATGGTATACTACTCCACAAAAGAAATGATAGATTCCAGCAAATTGGGGGCAAAAGCAAATATAATTTACTTTCGTGTATTGGTATAGTTGTAATGACAGAAAAAAATATACTGGAAGAAATAGTCAGACAAAAGAAAGAAGAACTTTTGCGTCAGCAAAAGTTACTGCCACAGGAAAAAATAGTTGATACATTGCCATCTTTGCCTCCGGTAAAAGATGTCATCACCAGATTTCAAGAATCCATAGTTACCGGCCAGCTTGTACTCATAGCAGAAATAAAAAAAGCTTCTCCATCAAAAGGAATAATAAGATCAGACTTTAACCCAATAGAAATTGCGCTTACTTATGAAAAATGCGGCGCTCAGGCCATCTCTGTTTTAACTGATGAGGTATTTTTCCAGGGCTCTTTAGAATATTTGAGGGCAGTTAAAAATGCTGTCAGCCTGCCAGTATTGAGAAAAGACTTTATTATTGACCCTTATCAAGTTTATCAGGCCCGTTATTACGGTGCAGACTTTATTTTGCTGATAGATTCTATATTGAGTGTCAGTCAGCTCTCAGAACTCGAAGATCTTGCAGACTCACTTGGTATGAGAACACTGGTTGAAACACATGAAGAACAGGAATTTAACTTTCACATTGACCGCAAAACAGCTATTATCGGCATCAATAACCGCAACCTCAAGACTTTTCAGACAGATATTAATCATACTCTTGAACTTATAAGAGATAAAGAAATTTGCAAAAGCTATGTGATAAGCGAATCAGGCATTAGCACTTTTGACGACATCCTTAAGCTATCTAATTCTAATATTACCGGGGTTTTAATTGGTGAAACATTTATGAAAGAACAAAATATTGAAATGGCAATCAATAAGCTTTTTAGAAGACAGGCATTAACTGATCATATGCTATCTGGATAGTATCGCCACTGAAGAGAGGCCACAAAACTTAGATTAAACCAGAAGTTACAAACTTTTAATAATTACATTTATAATTTCTAAAGTTTATGTTTAAAGACTCGATACACTTAAAATAATGCAGAGAATTAACCTTATTTTTGTAGCAGGAAGGGAATGAATAATGAGATATAATAAGAAAAACAAAGGTTCAAACCTTGTGGAGTATGTTGTACCAATGGCTATTATAGGTATAGCAGTCGGAACAGGTATATTTTATTCTCTAAAAGAAGGCTCGCTTTTTAATAACATTTTATTTTCCAGTGCCGGAAAGACTGATATATCTAAAGAAAAGCTGGCACTGGGTAAAGGTGTTGCCTCAAGTGGCATTTATGTAGACGATAACGGTATTTTGAGACTTAATAATGATGCAGGTCAGAGCATAATTTTGCCTGTTGATTTTTACGAAAAGTATAAAGACCAGATACAACAATATATGAATGACGGCAGGTTTAACCCGGGTGCTCTTGCCGTCGAAACTTCAGGGGCAGCAGGTATAGAAAATATTGCTCACGCTACTGCAGCAAGCACAATGTTTTATTCAACTCTGATTGAAATTGCATCAAAAAACCAGGATGACGATACTACCAGGCAGCTTCTTGAAAATATGACCCTCTACGGAAAAGCCCTCGGAAACATCGAAAATAACCTCATAGATATAGACATGAAAATAAAAGACAGCAGAGAAATTTTTGAAGCTCAGGCTTCAAATTATCTGACAGCTAAAAAGTCTTTTGAAGCTGCAACATCTGAACTTTCTTCATATATGGAAACAATGCCAACCATAACAGTAGAGCAGGCTGTTACAGACCCTGCTACAGGCTTACCGGTTACTCAAATAGATCCTGATACAGGTGAAGAAGTACCCGTGATGGAAACCACAACGACTATTGATACCAGCGATCCAAAATATCAGGAGCTCAAAACAACTGTTAATAGGGCATATAAGGGGCTTTCAAACACATATAATTCTTATTCTAACTCACTGGATGGTTTTATGAATACGAGTTCAGAATATCTGGGCACTGCTGAGACACTGTTTAATGATCTCAAAGGCTCTACAGGCAGCTCATATGACCAGACTCTTGAAGATATAAAGACCTCTGATAAGGTACTTGATTCAGTAAAAGATATGGTTGTTCCTATAGGCGAGAAAATAAAAAGTGTTAAAGATTCAGTTGATCTCTACCGTATACAGGTAGCATATTCTGTAGCGGCCTTTAATGATGAGTCAAGGTCTCTTGAAGAAACCCTGAGAGAGTTTCAATCACTTGATATTAAGATAGATTCAACCGCCGGAGATCAGACACTTATGGCAGTAGCCAAAGTAAACCCTCTTGATATGCCAGAAATATCGCAGGGCAAAGGGCCGTAGCTGGCTTCGCCAGCTCAGGGCCCACCCACCCACCCTCAGGGGTTGGTTTTCAGGGGGGGTGACTGTGCCACGTCGGGCTAAAAGTCCTTCCTCGCAATATCAATGGTTTATTAAATACCTGAATTAGCCTGAAATAAAACTCTCTCAGGAGTGCACTTAGTGCACTCCGGTGGTATTAGCCTCTTTTCCACTTTTGAGTCATCCAGAGCGCAGCGAAGGATCTATTTATGAGAGATTTTCCACCTTATACCGGCAAATAGAACAATACAAAAATCAGTAATGATGGGTTTTGCTCAGCTGCTAAGGTCTTTTTTAATATCCTGCTTTAGAGTGAAGATAGTCTTTTAGCAGGTTAAAGCCTTCCTCAACCGTGAGAGGCATATTGCATTCCAGGCCACTTAGTTTCAGCCTGCTGAACAACTGAATAATAGAGGGTGAAGCGAGGTTAAATTTTTGCAAAAGCTCTGCATCAGTTAAAATCTCTTCCGGTGTGCCTCTTTGAGACAGCACATTGCCTGATGCCAGCAAATAAACAGTATCAGCAAAGAGTGTGACCAGCTCAACATCGTGTGTGGTAAGTACAACAGAAATTTGATCTCTTTCTGATATTTCGTTAATTATTTTAATAAATTCCTGTTTAGATTTAACATCAAGAGCTTCAAAGGGTTCATCAAGTATCAGTAGTTCCGGGTTCAGGACCAGAGCACCAGCCAGTGCTACTTTTCTTTTTTCACCCCCTGAAAGATGGTGAATAACCTTGTCTTTAAGATGGGTTATATCAAGCTTTTCCAGTATATTTTCGGCCAGTTGAATAGCTTCATCTGGTTTATAGTTATAATTTAGCGGAGCAAACAACACATCATCAAATACTGTCGGGCCGATAAGCTGCTCATCTACACTTTGAAGTAATACGCCAAGACGATGTCTTATTTTATTGAATTCTTCTGCCGGATCATATCCGAATACCCTCACTGTTCCGCCAATATTGGGCTTAAGCAGGCCGGTTATATGCTTGATCAGGGTAGTTTTGCCTCCGCCATTAGGGCCTAATATGGCAACTTTTTCACCACGATTGACGGTGAAATCCAGACCACAAATCTCTACAGTGGTTTTATTCGGGTATGTATGCTCCAGGCATTTAACTTCAATTATTTTTTCCATTGTGATTCATCCAGGTATTTAATATTGCCGTTATGTCCCCTGAGTCTCATAGCTTCGTACATATTTTCACTGGTTTCTATTGATCTTATAACGAGAAAGCCTACCGAATTACCGATGACCTTAAAAGACCTGCGGGGATTCTTTATTGAAAGCCCGCCACGCAAATAGAGAGCTTTCATAATGTTTTCAAGGGTTGTTGCGAGAATAAACACTGCCCTGTAAGTTAAAAACAGAGCCGTAGTGAGAAATCCGGGTAATATTTTGCTTAATTGAATAAAAAGTTCTTTGTAAGGTGTTGTAGTGAAAAGCAAAATAAGGCTTGTAGCTGCTACCAATACTTTTAAAATAAGTAACATTGAAAATTCAAAAGTGATTGGTGAAGCAGAAAGAATAAATAGAGCAACAAATATCAGTGGATATAATGAAAGTGGTAATATAATCCTTGCAGGTAGCTTTGAAAACACAACATACAGAAAAAGTGCTGAATAAACAAATGCAAATAGCTTTAAATCATTTGACAAAACCACCAGCGAAACAAGCATTAAAGCCCATAGCAGCTTAAGCCAGGTAGATGTTTTATGAAGCAGGCTTGTACCTGTTTGTGCGTAGTAATCTATGTCGACTATTTTCACTGATTTTGCTCCAGAAGGTCGGGTTTGATTTTATGAATATAGTTTACAATAAAAGCAGTAATGAGTCCTTCGATAACCCAGCCGATGAGACCGAAGATCAGAATAAGAAGTATAAATCTTTTTATATCAAATTTGCCTTTTGATGGCTGTTCATGCTCTTTTGAAAGGGCAGGATCCTTATTAGATGATGAAAGAGAAAAATCATGATCGTGGTCGTGCTCAAGGTCATGGTCATGAGAGCCTTTATCCTGATGGTTATTTTCTGAACTTAAGAATCTGAAATCCAGTATTGATGAATGTTTTGATTCATGAGAATGCATCATTCTTTCTATGTTACTGGTTCCCAGATATACAATACCTATTGTAGCCATAGTAGAAAAGAAAAGGGCTATAACCGTAGCCAGAAAAGTTCTAAAAAAAGTATTTTTAATACTTTTGTTGAATAACCTGAAAAAAATATAACCACAGATTGCTTCAATAGAAATCGTAATAGTATTCAGGCCAACAATAGTTATACCGCCGTGCCCCAAAAGAGCAAGTAACAATGTAACAATAAAAACAGATATAACAGAATAAACAGGCCCCAGAATGATTCCTGTAAGGACTGCCAGATTAAGATGATATCCAATAGGCACAAGTTCAACAGACATAGCTACAAGCATCAATGCTGCAAAAACACCTATAAGCGCAATTTTGCGGTTATATTGATGTTTTTTAAAGTAAACACTCATACCAATCAGGTATAAGACAACTATAACTATGCCTGAAAGCCAGAGCCATAAAGGCAAAATACCATCGGGTATGTGAATGTGAGACATTGTTTATACACCAGAATGAAAATGAAAACCATTTTCAAAATAGCACAAATTCTATAATACGTATACTGTAAGATCCGTGCATAACTTAAAAATTTTAGTCTTTATTACGATTTCTACTAAGCTTTAACAATGTGCTAATATAAAAATATATTCGATAAAATATACCAAAAGAAAAGACCACCATAATTTTCAGGTATCAATATTTTAAACACAAATTATATTAAACAAAAGAGAGGAAAGGATAATGAAAAAAATAAGCTTGAAAAGAACTGTTGTGTCCACTTTATTGTTGATTATGATTGGAATTCTTTCAGTTAATAACAGCATTTATGCAGCTGTGCCTCTACAAAACCCTTCTGATAAGCCAGCTCCACAGCAAGAATTTTCCAGTAAACTTGGAGAACTCAAAGCTAAAGCAAAAGCTTTTACCAGTAATGCTCAAAGCTTCCATAAAATGCTCGAAGGAATGGACGAAAGAGACGTCGAAAAAAAACAAAAGACACTCGAAACAGTTATAGATTCTATGCTGGATAACAATAAAGAACTACAGGATCTAACAAAAACCCTTGCAGACAATGAAACCAACCAGAAAATCAAAAATTTTTATAACAGAGATATCTTACCCAACCTTCAAAACATTAATCGCCAGCTATTAAGAATTAAATTGAGCGCTAAAGGTAAAATAAACCTTCAAAATATGACTGCACAGGCAGAAAGAACCGCTGAAAGCATACAACAGGTTGTCGATAGAATAAACAATTATGAAGGTAAGTAAATATACAGGCAAATTTGCAACACTGAATGATGCTATTTTTATTCTGGTTGCCCTATCTTTCATTTTTGTATTTCCTCAGGTAATTACTAAAAGCGAAATACTCGGATGTATGCTGTCATCCGGGGCATATATGCTGGATCATACAACACTTTCAATTCCTAATATTATACTATACACAGGTCTAAATCAAACCTGGATTAATGAAAACTGGCTTACTGACATACTATTTACACTTATATATAGACTTGGGGGGCTGAAACTAATTGTCATCACCTGCGGAATTTTAATAGCTCTCGTTTTTACGCTTATTTTCAACCAGATGATGCAAAAACTCAATAACTGGCCAGTAAACATAGCTTTGTTAAGTATCGGAATTGTTGCAGGATCATATTTTGTAGATGCAGGTAGCAGATTAATAACATACATGTTGTTTTTTGCCTATATCTGCCTGCTTGACAGTATATGCAAAGATGGGTTCAAGAAAAATACTGTTGTAATAATACTTATAACAAGCATTCTGTGGGCCAACATTAATGTAAATTTCCTTTATGGCTTGCTGATTATCTGGCTCTATATGCTTGCTTTCTATATTAGAAGTAAATACCATAAAAACCAGGAATTATTCTTAATATCTAAAAACTTTTTGCTCCTTTTTACTGGATGTTTGCTGGTCAGCTTCATTAACCCGGCAGGCTTTAAACTTCACTATATGGTTTTTGACTATATTTTTCAGGGTTTATACATCTATAATGGCTTTATACTCTCACCGGATTTTCATTTAAAGTATCCTTTCTTTTTTGTGGAACTCGTAATTCTTCTTCTTCTTTTTGTAGCAGTATTTTCAGGCTATCGCCCGGCACTTCAAAAAATATTTATAACAGTTATTTTTCTTTTTATTACACTTTATGCCGCAGTAAACACAATGTTTTTGCTTATTATAGTTTTACCCTTAATAAGTGAGGTCATAGCTAATACAGAATTCAACCGGCAGTGGCCCTGGCTTGAAAAGATTAAAAACTGGTCAAAAATACAGCAAAGTTTTTCACGACACACTTTAAGTATACTGGTTGCTATTATTCTTTTTATGGCAGGCATTTTTATTTCTACACTGGAAGAAAAGATTGTCAGGTTGCCGACTTACCCTGTAAAAGCTGTTCAGCATTTAAGCAAAAACTATCCTGAAAGCAAAATATTTAACCCTCTCGGGTGGGGCTGTTATCTGCATCACTATGCAGGATGCAGGGTTTTTATTACAGAAAGGATGTTTCAGCCCAACCACAGGACACTTTATGATTACAATATGATAATCAACATCTATGAAACATATCCAGAGCTTCTTAAAGCTTATGATGTAGATATTGTAATGATACCTGAAACACACGGTCTGTCAGTTGCACTGAATTTAGATAAAAACTGGAATAAAATATACCAGGATACCAGGACAGTTCTATACAAAAAAGAGTAGTATTGTAAAATGCATACTAAATTGATTGTTTATTCTACATTTACCTGAATAAGGTCCCCGTCGTGTTGTTGCTTATAACGTGCTTCTCTAGGGGTTATTAGCTATTTTTAAAAGCTGTGCTTTAATGTCAGTAGTGGTTGAGGCTACTTTGTTATTAATACTTTCCGGGTCAGTGGTACCTGATTTAACTTCGTTATAAAAAGTTGCCCCGATTTGTTTTATGCCATCTTTATATAAAAGGGTTACCATATCTTTAACATCAGAATATTTTTCAGGGTTTTGATTGCATTGGTTTACTATCATATTATAAAACATATCTGTCATAGCGAAATTACTACCACCATCAGGGTTTAAATTTTCAATCATTTGATAAGCTTTATATTCAACATCCTGTTCAATTATTCGTTCAATAGAACCAATAGAACCGGATGTTGCAAGTTCAGAATTTTCTGCAATCATATTGATCCAGTTTGCTATATTAGCTGATTGTGGTTCGCCGTCATCGGCTACCTGTTCTGCTATCTGCCTGAGAAGCCCGGCAATCGTATCAGTACCTATTGCACTGCCGGAAGTTTGAACAAAATCAGAGAAATTTTCAGGTATACCATCAAGAAGTATATTGCCTACCTGTACTGTACAAACACCATTATTACATACTGCATCCTGTGCTGATTGGGTTTCTTGAGGAGTATCAGGTATGATTGATGTGTCACCTGATTGAGAATCTGTCGGGGCTGTAGCGATATCATCATTAGCTGGTAGTTCTCCTGGGTTTTCTGAAGGAAGATTCAACGCATCACTCATATCAACAGGCCCCGTATCAACTGAATCACCTACATTAATAACATCTACATCACCTGAATCAGGTGTGTGAGCTCCTGCAGAGACATTTTCAGTAATACCAAAAGCAAGTTTATTGTTTTCAAGTTTTCCACCTGTAGTAGAGACAAAAAACTTCATCAGGTATCCGTTTTCTATAGCCATATACAGCCCGAGGCCAACAATAAGGCCAATAAGAGCTGCCGGTATAACATATTCTACAAGGTTGCTACCTCTATTAACCCGCATATTTGATCCCTTCTTTTACCTGGTGTGAATTTTAAGAATTACCTCACTTAAAAATTAAAGACTAATGCATAACTAACTATAACAATGGATTTTTTGGTTTCGATTTTCAAAAATTTTAAAAGTGAAGATATGGGTTGAACGAGCAGGCACAGCCTGGGAGTGAGACCCCTTGCCTACCTTTAGGGTGGGTGGGATCTGGGTTTTGAAAATCGAAAAATTTTTAAGTTTTGCACTGTTTTAATTATCGACAGATTAGAAAAAATTTGTAATGGAAAATAGTAATTTGATACTATATTTTACAATTTAATATATATAAATTTTCAGGTATTTAAAAAACGCTAGTAATTTGAAGATATTTCAAGCAGCCGGGCAAGAATATCAGTGGTATTTGAGGCTACTTTATTTTTAATATCTTCCGGGTCAGTATTGCCTGTGCTGGCTTCGTCATAAAAAATTTGATTGTTGCCTTTTATACCTTCAACATAAAGTAAATCAACTATATCTTTAACGTAGTTGTATTCAGGGTTCATCATACAAATATTCTGTATATTTAAATAAAATGAGTTATCAATCATATACAATATGCTGCTGGTAGAGTTGGGATCAATAACTGAAAGATCTCCCACTGCTGGAGTTCCACCCCCTTCAAGGGTATCTTCAATGTTACTCTGGCGATCAGCAGTGCTATTACCCATTTCAGAAGTATACTTGCAATTCAATGCTATATTTGAAATAAGTGTAGCAAGTGTACTGGCTTCAGTGGTTCCAACGGTCTGAAGCTCTTCTGACACTTTTATTAGCATTGCTGCAATAGTGTCGGTTCCGATTGAGCTGCTTGTGGTTTCAATAAAGTCACTGAAATCTTCAGGTATGCCGTCAATAGTAAGGCCTGCAACTGTAACGGTGCAACTGCCGCCGCTACAGGTAACCTCGCCAGAAGGCGGTGTAACAGGGTCTTCGGGTGGATCAACAACAGGGTCTTCTGGGTCTGACGGCGGGGTGACTGGTGATGTAGTTCCTGAAGGTGTACTGACAGCTTCTCCAAAAGAAGAAATTACCATCTCATCAAAACCAGCATTATCTCCGCTCACAGAAGCAGCAATGAAATTTGTCAGGTTACCGCTTTGAACCATCGTATACATTCCCAGGCCAACCGCAAGGCCGACGAGTGCCGCCGGAATGACATATTCTACAAGGCTACTTCCTGCTATAGATCTTATTTTTCCCACAATGTTTCCCCCATTTTAGAACACTTCTTTATTGTTTGTCGGCAAAAACTAACTTTTATGTAAATAGTATTTCACTATCTTGAAGAAAACTTTACAATAAAAACATAAAAAATACATCTACATTAAATTTAATGTATAATATCAGGTTTCTTTCAACCCCAGTACTTCATATACGATAATATCATCAGCTTTGCCTTTGACCTTGCGTGGGCCAACTATTCTAACGTTTACACGATCTTTAATTTGCTGATAGGTGAAAGCACTTATCAGGAGGTTTGAGTCTTCCTGTTTATTCAGTGATTCAAGGCGTGAGGCCAGGTTAACAGTATCGCCAATCACAGTATAATCCATTAGTTTGGGTGACCCGAAATTGCCTACCAGGGCTGTCCCTGAGTTTATGCCTATGCCAATATTCAGTGTTCTGCGTCCCTGAACCAGCCACCGGTCATTAAGCCTGTGGAGTGCCTCTACCATCTGCAAGCCTGCTTTAACTGCATTCATAGCGTGATCTTCATCAGCTATCGGAGCACCAAAGAAGGCCATAATGGCATCTCCCATAAATTTATCTATAGTGCCGTTATGTTGAAATATTACTTCTACCATTTCTTCAAAGCATTCATTGAGGTATCTTGACACTTCTTCAGGGCTAAGATCTTCTGACATTGATGTAAATCCACGTATATCAGAAAATAATACACTGATATCTGCCCGATAGGCCTTAAGATCTACATTTTTATAATCTGAAAGCAGTGAATTATAAACCTGTGGAGAGACATATTTTGAGAATGTATTTTCAACGGTGGATCTTTTATCTTTTTCGTAGAGCATTCTCAGTGATATAAAGAAAATAGAGGTAATAGTAGCATAAAATACAGGGTTTACAAGGTTTAGCCAGAGTGAAAATTTTGCAAATATTATTATATTTATAACAACATAGAATATTACTACTATAAAAGTATAAAATACATATACCAGCAAAGGGTTATAGACAGATAAATATTTATAGATTATTAATATAAGGCCAATCAGAAATAATACAGTTAAAATATTAAGCCAGAGAGGAGCTTTAGCCAGAAAGTTATCATCATTTAATATATTATCAACCACCGTAGCAATTATTTCTCCTCCATAAACCAGCTTTTTACCGGGGCTAAGATGATGATCTTTTGCAATTTCAGTTGTTGCAGTTATAATGACAATTTTATCTTTAAATATATCGTATGGCAAAGGGTTTTTATCCATAAAATAAACATTATAAAAAGGTATCTGCTGGTATTTGATTTTAACATTTCTGCTAAAGCCTTTATCAATAGTTTCTACAGGTTTGCGCCAATTTGGATAATATTTCATATTCTCATCCAGAGGTATTTTCTTGCCATTAAAAATCATATTATTGTTGTTTAAAGTGATTTTTGACCTGTTTTCATTAAGGCCGTGAAGGGCTGCAAAGGAAATATGCATTAAATAATAATCATAAAGTTTAAAAACAGGTTGAATGGCTCTTGCAACATTATCTTCATCTTTCAATATATTAATGACTCCTAACTCTTTAGATGCCTGATAAACCGCTGGCAAAGCAGGCACAATATTGTAATATACAATATTTCTTTGAGCTGAAAAATTCTCTTTTGTATTATCTACAATATATTTGTTAAAATTTTTCTCTTTAATATATTCCAGTGGAAGGTTTTTAGCCCGCTGTTTAAGGTATTCTTCAAGTGTGAGGCCATATTTATTGTTTAGATTATCAATGAATTCCTTTTTGTTTTTAAGAATATCATTGAGTGAAAATGATAGCATATGAACAGAATAGAAATTTTCAGACTGTTTCATTGCTTCAAATAGCCTCTTATCGGCATATTCTGGCTGGTTATCCCATTCACTGGCCTGTGTTTCAACTCTAAGATCAAAAATAATTGCGGCAGGGTTACCCTGGTTGATATTTTCAAGGGCTCTGGCAAAAACCCCACGGGGAAAAGGATACCTGAATTTTAATATACGGCTCAGCTCTGTAATTGATGTGTCATCCATGCCAACAATAACGATATCCTGTGCTGCTGGCTTCATTCTGAAAGTCTGACGGAGGTCAAAGGCCATCAATTCAAGCTTTGCTGCCAGAAATACCTGAAAAATGATACTTATAAAGACAAGAGCAAAACAGATATACCCTATAGCCAGATAATATTTTCTTATAAAGTCTTTCATTGAGAACTATTACCACCAGGAGGTTATCTTTGAAAAATTTATTTTAATTTAAAAATACTAAAAACAAAACCATATGATAGATCTTGAACCTATGATTAATTAAGGGATTACTGAGATATCAATTTCTTGAACCTGAGAGCTTTTAGGTTATAATCAAAGTCATAAGTAATCAGATTTCAGAAAATATAGGGCGGGTGTTTTTCGTTGCGCAGCAACGAAAAACACCCTGGAGACTTTTAGAATTGTTTAAATGTTTATGTCGTTTAATATATTTAAAGATTTTATCAATACATAACGGTGTAATCATAAAGTAAATTTTTATCAAAAAAAAACCGGCCTATTTGCCGGGGTTTAAATGCCTTTTCAGGCAAAAATTTCTTGGGGAGGAGGAGGAGTTTATCGCTTACATGAACAATTATCGGTAAAGATTATCAAAACTTTAGAACATTTTTTCATCCATTTAGATTATTTTTTTAGCTAAATAGCAACTATATCGTATTTTGATTAGAAAAAACCTCTCTTTAGAGCGTGTAAAGTCTGAAAGGCAATTGTAGTCAAGTGCCAGTCTGAGGCACGGGTTTTGAAAATCGAAAAATTTTTAAGTTATGCGCTGATCATTAGAGCTTATTTTTCTGTCTGCAAACAATCTAACAATATTTTGAACGCAACTTATTGTCAGAAACCAAATCGAAGATTTAAAATATTTGAACCATTTTCATTAAGCCATTCTTTTCTTTTTTCATGTTCTGGTAACGCCTTACTGACCCTATCCCAGAAGGCTTTAGAGTGGTTAAGCATATTTATATGTGCCAGCTCGTGTATAACAATATACTCTGCTACTTCCAGAGGGCAGAAAAGAAGCATTACATTAAGGGTAATAACATTCTCTGAGTTGCATTCTCCCCATCTTGATTGAAATGCTTTTAGCTTCACCTCTCTAACATCATAGTTAAAATGCTTCTTATTTATATAATGCACAAGGTTTTCCATAAATTCCTGGTTGCGGGGCTTCAGTGATTTAAGTATCCCTCTTTTTACTGCTTCCTGCAAAGCCCTTCGAGAGTAGTTTTTCTCTGGTAAATAAATTCTAAAAGTATTATTTTCATCCAGAGTAATACGGCATGTTTTTCTGTCTTGATAGAATATTTCTGCATTATAAGCCTGACCGGCAATGTAAAATTTTTCTCTGAGGTCGATTGTATAAGGGTTCAAAATTACATTTCGCCGGACCATTTTTTCTTCTAACTTAAATAAGAGAAATTTTATATGTTCCTGTTGTTTGGCCCGTGAAAGCTTATTGCTGATTCGCAATACAATTGTATCACCATAAACCTTAGCTGAAGAGTTTTTCTTCTTTTTAAATTCAATGGCTACACTGTAATCACAGTTATTGATATTAACTTTTTCTGGTAGTGCTTGCATATTAAAGAAATATCTTTTTATTAAGCCTCACTGTCTAGTATTTTAGCGTATTTATACAACAAGTTGGTTATTATTAGCGATAATTGTATAAAAAGTAAATATATTGTTACAAAGGTTACAATACATATGTATTCTTTGCATGGATTCAAGTTGAAAAGCTTTTTTGTTACACTGATCTTCACTGCATACCCCAAATAGACAGGATAAAACAATGGAACAGTTACGTTTAAATTTAAATTCAGACAATCAAGAACAACAGGGAAAAGAAGATAAAAAATCAGCTCTCAAAAGAATTGATGAGCTTCGTAAAGAAATAAAAAGACACAACCACCTTTATTACATTGAAAATAATACTGAAATAGATGATGCAGAATATGACAGACTCTTTAGAGAACTTAAAGAGCTTGAAAACAGATATCCTGAAAAAATAACAGATGACAGTCCTACTCAGACTGTTGGTGCAGAAATAACTAAAGAGTTTAAACCCATAGAACATAAAGTAAGACTTTATTCTTTAAGTAATGCAACATCTGAAGAAGACCTGATAAAGTGGGAAGAAAGGATAAGAAAGAATCTCAAAGTTGATAAAAATAGCCCTTTAGAGTATGTTTGTGAACTCAAGATAGACGGAATAGCTATTGCCCTTTCCTATGAATCTGGAAAACTTATAACAGGAGCCACAAGGGGCGACGGTAAAACAGGTGAAGACATAACACCTAACATCAGAACAATTAAGTCTATACCTGCTAAAATTGACATCGACTCGCTGGAAGTCAGAGGTGAAGTCTATATGCCCAGATCAGAGTTTGAAAAACTTAATAAACAGAGAGAAAAAGAAAATAAACCACTCTTTGCTAATCCCAGAAACGCTGCTGGCGGATCACTCCGGCATCTGAACCCTGAAATAACAAGAAATAGAAATCTTGAGATGTTTGTATACTCAGGCATAATGCCTGATGAAGTTGAACAAGAAATTCATACCCATTATGAAATGCTACTAGAACTCAAAACAATGGGCTTTAAGGTAAACCCTGACTTTAAAAAAGTCAATAACATTGAAGAAGTTATAGAATATTGCAGGGCATGGGAAGATAAAAGAAACAACCTTGACTATGCTACAGATGGAGTGGTGATTAAAGTTAACCAGTTTGAGCTTCAGGAAAAGCTTGGCTTTACTTCTCACAGCCCCAGGTGGGCTATAGCTTATAAATACCCCGAAGAAACCGCTATAACAACCCTCAAACAAATTGAACTGAATGTTACCAGAACAGGCGCTATAGTTCCAGTAGCTATCTTAGAACCTGTTCAGCTGGCAGGGTCAGTTGTAAAAAGAGCTTCACTTCATAATGCTGACGAAATTGCACGCCTTGACGTCAGAGAAGGAGATAAAGTCGTTGTCAAAAAAGCTGCTGAAATTATACCTAAAGTCGTAAGAGTCGAAAGCCATGCGGCTGATTCTGTAACGTTCCGGTTCCCTGACAGGTGCCCTGGGTGCGGAAGCAAAACAATCAGGCACAATGATGATGTTAACTATTATTGCTCGGAACCGAAAAAATGTACCAGTGTGCTTAAAGAATGGCTTGCATACTGGGTTAGCAAAGATGCCATGGATATAGATGGCGTTGGAGAAAAGCTTATCAATACATTTGTTGACCGGGGGCTGGTTCATTCACCGTCTGACATCTATGAAATCAATTATGATAACCTTGCTAAACTTGATAGAATGAAAGATAAAAGTATTAATAACATACTTAATGCCATTGAAGATAGTAAAAACAGAGGTTTCTCACGATTAATTGCAGCACTGGGCATAAAGTTTGTCGGCAAAGAAACTGCTGAACTGCTTGCATCCAAGTTCAACTCTATTGATGAACTTCAAAAAGCTACAGAACAAGAAATATACTCCATTGAGGGTATAGGTGAAAAGATTGCAAGAAGCATCGTAGAATACTTTCATGACGAAGAAAACAAGACACTAATTGGAAAACTCGGTGATCTCGGCCTGCCACTAAAAAACGATGGACAAAAACAGGCAATAAGTAATAAAATATTATCAGATAAAACATTTGTTTTTACAGGAAAATTAACTACCATCAACCGCTCTGAGGTAAAAGATATGGTCAAAAACCTCGGCGGAAAGGTGTTATCAAGCATCAGCAGTAAAACAGATTTCCTTGTCGCTGGCGAAAACCCCGGCTCAAAATTTGATAAAGCACAAAATCTTGGGGTTAAAGTGCTTACAGAAGAAGAATTTTGTGCTATGATAAATAACCCGGAATTAAAGGCTACCGATGAATAAGAAAGATTTAAAAGTATACAATGTAAACGGCTTTGGTGGATTATTAATCCTTTTGTTTCTTGTGGTAACAATATTAGCCATATTTGTAGCGTTCCCTATCTGGGCTATTCGTGAAACATGGAATTTTGCTGTAGGCTATTACTTTGGTGGGCCTACAATAGTTCTATTTCAGGCCTTTCTTATCTGGCTGGCAGGCATCTTAACCCTGTATGCTATACTTAGAAACTTTATATCTATTAACTTTCAGACTGTCGAAGCAACCAGCAATGATCCTGAACTCAGAGAATTTCTTGATGAAATGCAGGATAAAGACCAGATATCAGAAGAAGACGTCAAACGTTTTGAAGACCTGATCAAAACCAGAGATCAGAATAACGAAACTCTTTAACTGAAAACCGCTTATAATAAACGATTCTCATTAGAGTCCAGTTTTTGGACTCCGGTAATGTTATTGAAGGTTAGTATTCTGAACTTTTGAGTCATCTGAGCACAGCGAAGGATCTATCAAATGTTTATTCTGGATTGCCACGTCGGACCAAAAGCCCTCTTCGCAATGATAATAGCTTATTGAATGCCTGAATTAGCCCGAAATAAAACTCTCACCGGAGCGAACTAAGTTCGCTCCGGTAGTTTTGCTGAATATTAGCCTGTTATGGTTTCTTTAATACTGCTATAATAAACATTTTGGGTAAAAATTCTTTAAACCTGAATCAACTAGCTTCTTCAAGCCAGAATGACAGGTTATGCATTTTTTAAAAAAAAGGGTATAAGAGCTTGATTTAAGGTTTATAGATAATGATTGATCAGAAAACTAAATTTGTTCCGGTGGACCGTCGTAGAAGTCAAAATTCCAGTGACCACCGTCAAAGTTTATTTTTGAAGGCAGGCCATAACTATTATTTGTTTCAACTGCAACATCCACTTCATTAATGCTAGATTTGTTACTTGAGATGTTACCGGTAGTGCCTGTTATTTCAAGGGTGTGAATATAATTATTATCAATAATTGATCCTTGGTCACTCGTTTTATCCTTTTGTATCACTATTACATGATTCCCAACACTTAAGGCAATGCTATGAATTCCTGTCGCATCACCACCATAATTTTTAGATAGGGGATCCTCAGATTCATATCTATCCCCTTTACCAAAAACCATCTCAATAGGCACATCCTGACCAGGGTATTCATCCTTATGGGCTGCAATAA
>CAZFBA010000005.1:0-164071 GCA_964517135.1 uncultured Gammaproteobacteria bacterium | reverse complement strand
CTAAAGGAAGGCATGGGGTCTCACTCCCAGGCTACGCCTGCTCGTTCAACCCATAACTTCATTATTAAAATTTTTGAAAATCGAAACCAAAAAATCTATTGTTATAGTTATGCATTAGTCTTTTTTTAGTTAAAAAAATTACCCTTAAAAAGCATTAAGGGCAATTAGTAATAAATATATGTGGTTATAGATATGAGATAGGGTGTTATTAGAGGGTTAAGGTTATAGCTAAAACTTTAAATCTACTATTCTTGCTATTATCAGCAAACCTATTAGCTGTTGAGCAAATAACATTTGCTGTGCGTCAAACATATTTATAATTTCTCCAAATAAACTTGAAATAATCATTTTTTAATAATCTCCATCCATCAGCTTACAAGTCTATAATAGAATCTTTAAGCTTTTCGATCAGTGATAATCATTACTTCAGAAAAGTGATTTTAATCACACAGAAAAACAAAAAAAAGCACCTATTAAGTGCTTTAACGCTAACTATAATTGTTTCCATTAATTACGGAACAGAATCAAAGATTTTACGTATATTTTGAATATATCGAATGGTACTAGACTGGCTTATGCCTGATCTTGAAACAGCCCCACAACCCATTTTATATGCAGCCAGAGCATAATTGATATCACCCTCATACTTTTCAAGATTTGAGCGCAATAATTTTACAGCTCCGTTAAGGTTATCCATAGGATCATAAGGGTTATTAACCTTCAAAGAGCGGGCTGTAGCCGGCATAAGTTGCCCTAAACCCATCGCACCACTGGGAGAAGTTACATTTGGCCTAAAACCTGACTCTATAGCTACAAGAGCCGTTACCACCTTATAGTCAATACGGTGCTTAGTGCTCACTCTCAGTATAACATCCGCAATGAGCCTTGCATCTGAATAATCAAGCTTTTTATTATAATCATTTATGTAAGCAGTAAGGGACTCAAGCGTAACAGCTGGCAAAGAGTTATCACGTGGTATATAGGTATTAGATGGCCTGACAACCGTAGCAGGTACATTCTGACCTACTGATACCTTGCCCGACTTCATGCTTCCTGCGCATCCAGTAGTCAGCAAGCAAATAAACATGAAAGATATGTATGTTAAACGTAGTTTTTTCATCTGTGACCTTATTAAGAATAATCACAGATTGAATTTCAAGCAATTTTGTAAAGTTTCTAAAACTTACATTGAAAGTTGAACAAAGCCCATATTCTTTGTTATATTTTCAGGTACAGGCTCATAGAGAGCAAATTCCATTGTAAATGTGCCTCTTCCCTGAGTTAAGCTTCTAATTGTTGTTGCATAGCCAAACATTTCAGCAAGAGGAGTCATTGATCTGACCTGCTGAATCATCGTACCTTCTATTGGTGTAATACCTACTATACGGCCTCTCCGGGAATTCAAATCTCCAATAACATCACCCAGATAATCTTCCGGGACTTCTACTTCGACTTTCATAACAGGTTCCATTAAAACTGGATTTGCCTTCAAAACCCCGTCTCTTAAAGCCTGAGCTGCTGCAATTTTATAGGCCAGCTCTGTACTATCTACTTCATGGACTGTACCATTAAGCAGAGTTACTTTTATATCTATAATTTCATAACCTGCAAAAGCACCACCCAGCATAGCCTCTTTTACCCCCTGCTTGATAGAAGGCACAAAAGGCTTAACAGGGCTACCAGCTGGAAGGGCATTAGTAAACACATAGCCTTTACCGGGTTCATTTGGCTCTAACTCTATAACAACGTGACCATAATTACCTTTACCACCTGTTTGTCTTATAAATTTCCCTTCTACTCTGGCTTTGCCTGTTATGGATTCTCTGTAAGAAACCTGTTGTTTGCCAACCTTTACATTAACCTTAAAATCATTAATGATACGGGTAACAAGCACATCAAGGTGAAGCTCTCCCATTCCTGATATAAGGGTTTGGCCGGTTTCTTCGTCTACTTTGGTTCTGAATGTAGGATCTTCATCGGAGAGCCTATCAAGGGTCTGCTGTAATTTATCCTGATCTGCCTGTGTTCTGGGTTCAATAGCCACTGATATAACAGGCTCTGGAAATGTAATAGACTCTAAAAGAACAGGATTTTCTATCTCACAAAGTGTATCACCCGTTGATGCAAACTTCATACCTACAAGAGCTACAATATCACCTGTTGACATCTCCTGAAGGTCTGTTCTTGAATCGGCCTGCATCTGAAGTATTCTGTTCACCCGTTCTTTTTTAGCTTTTGAAGAATTCTGAACAGCTTTATTTGTGGGCATTTTTCCTGAATATACCCTAAAATAAGAGAGACTGCCAACATAAGGATCACTTTGAAGCTTAAAGACCAGCCCAAAGAAGGGTTCGTCATCTCCACATTTTAGCTTAATTGCTTCTTCTTTCATGTTAAGGGCATCAACATAAGGAATATCTTCAGGTGAAGGTAAATACTGGAGAATAGAATCCAGTAACATTTGAACCCCTTTGTTTTTGAAGGCAGCGCCACAGCACACAGGAACTATCTTATTAATCACAGTAGCCCTGCGCAGAGCTGACATAAGCTCTTCTTCTGTTATAGACTCACCTTCAATATATTTAGCCATTAAATCATCATCTACTTCTGAAACAGCTTCTATTAGATTTTCTCTAGCTATTTTAGCTTCTTCTTTTTGATCTTCAGGAACCTGTTCTTCTTGAAATTTATCACCTTCTTCGGTGGTATAAATATAAGCTCTCTGACGTATAACATCAATAACACCTGTATGTTTGTCTTCAAGGCCTACTGGCAAGAATATCGGATACACATTTGACTGCAACCGGTTTCTAATGTGATCAAGCACCCTGTAAAAGTTAGCTCCAAGCCTGTCAAGCTTGTTAACAAAAGCAATACGGGGTACCTTATACTTATTTGCCTGGCGCCATACAGTTTCAGACTGAGACTGAACACCAGCTACACCGCAAAATACACCAATCATACCATCAAGAACCCTGAGAGCCCTTTCAACTTCGGCCGTAAAATCAACATGACCCGGTGTATCAATAATGTTTATCTGATGATCTTTCCAGAAGCAAGATACAGCCGCAGAAGTAATTGTAATTCCCCGTTCTTTTTCCTGCTCCATCCAGTCAGTAAAAGATGTACCCAGATGCACTTCTCCCATTTTATGCAGAAAGCCAGTATAAAACAGTATACGCTCAGTGGTTGTCGTTTTGCCTGCGTCAATGTGAGCAACTATACCTATGTTTCTTATGTTACTTAGGGGATATTTCCTGGGCACAGCTTTGATTTCCTTATTAAGCTTTAATTACATAAACCGGCACATAACTAAGATGATAGATTTTCTGGTTTTCAAGTTATGCATAAGTCTTTTACAGTTATTGACATTTTAAGGTGAAATAAAAAAAAATAAAACAAGCAACCTTTAATAAAGTTAAACTTGTTTTACTTTTCAGGTTATAAGTTTTATTAATACCTGTAATGGGCAAAAGCTTTGTTAGCTTCAGCCATTTTGTGGGTATCTTCTTTTTTCTTTATGGAAGCTCCAACGTTATTATAGGCATCAAGTATCTCGTTGGTAAGCTTTTCAGTCATACTCTTGCCACCACGTGCTCTGGCGTGTTTAATTAACCATACAGACGCAAGGGCTTCACCACGATCAGGCCTAACTTCCATTGGAACCTGATAGGTAGAACCACCTATACGACGGGCTTTTACTTCTACCAGAGGGGTAACATTCTGTAAAGCCTTCCGGAAAATTTCCAGCGGTTCTTTTTTAGTTTTCTCTTTTACAGTCTCCATAGCACTATAAAAGATTTTTTCAGCTATACTTCTTTTGCCTCTGGTCATCAGTCTATTAATAAACTTTGCAACAACCTGATCTCTGTAAATTGGATCCGGCGGCGGCATTCTTTTTGGTGGTTTATTTCTTCTTGACATGCTATATTGTCCTCTTTGCTTTATTATATACTATTTTTGAAACAATAAACTGCTACTTAGGCCGTTTAGTACCATATTTACTTCTCCCTTGAAGCCTGTCTTTGACGCCTGCAGCATCTAAGGTACCACGAATGATATGATATCTAACCCCGGGAAGGTCTTTCACCCTGCCACCTCTAATTAATACAACAGAGTGCTCTTGCAGATTATGCCCGATACCCGGAATATAGCTTGTTACTTCGTATCCATTAGTTAACCTTACCCTTGCAACCTTTCTCAGTGCTGAATTAGGCTTTTTAGGAGTTGTTGTATAGACACGTGTACAGACACCCCTTCTCTGGGGACAGTTCATTAATGCCGGAGATTTGGTTTTATCTTTTAACAGTTTACGTTCTTTTCTTACTAATTGACTGATTGTCGGCACAGAATCCTCCTTTTTATATATTATTTTTGATTTTAAGCGTTATTACCGCAATTCAACTCACAGCATGTAAGTTTTCGCTGTAGACAATATAAAACAACATAGTAAATCTAATGTCAACTCTTCGTTAGCAAAACTTTAAAAGCTATTAAGAACGATCGAACTATCAAAGTTTCTAAAATACACATGATCATTGTGGTTTAAAGCTTTGTTATAAAAGAATTTCAGAGAAAGCATTATCTCTTTTCACGACAATAAAAAATATTCCGTTACTATTTTTAATGAAATCATCGTAGTGTTCATACAGTTATTCAGAATAAATACCAGCAATAACAAGTATACAGAGGCATTAAAGTCATACAAAGTTCACATTAAATAATTTGAGGTTTTTAAAATCCTGTTTTTCTGTTTTACTTTTCATTAATGAAGACCCGTACATAACTTAAAATTTATGAAAATCGCAACCAGAAAAACCTGTCACTCTGGTTATGCATCAGTCTTTAATGTGTAAAAAGCTTAAACGAATGGATCATTATGAATAGATGGATAGAAATTTACACCGGTGCTTATGCAAGTGGAAAGTCAGAAACAGCTATAAACAGAGCCCTTTATTTTAATAGAAAAGGTATCAAGCTAACTCTGGTCGACCTAGATACAGTAGAACCTGCCTATACCCTTAGACCTATTAAAAAAGACCTCGAAAAATTAGGTCTTTCAGTAGTAGCACACAACCGTGATGATTCTTTCGGGCTGGGTGAAGCTGGCACATATATCATCCCGGAGCAAAAAATGTGCCTTGCCAGAGAAGAAAATCTTATCATCGATGTTGGATACGGATCTGGCGGTATAGATGTACTGTATATACTTGAAGATATTTTAAAAGAACCTGAGCTTAAAATCTATATGGTAATAAATACAACAAAATTTGAAACCTCAACTTCTGAAAACATTATAGAACATATAAAATGGTCAACAGAAGGCCAAAAACACAACTGGCAACTAACCGGCTTAATCTGCAATCCACATTTTTCTGACCAGACAGAAATAAAAGACATTCTAAATGGATATAAAATTGTTAAAGAAACCAGTCAGCAGCTTCATATCCCCATAAAAGCAATCAATGTGCAAGAATCACTTTATGATGAGTTCTTAAAAACCGGCTTTAACGAAGTAGAAATATGGAAACTTAAACGTTTTATGCCACAAGCTCTCTGGTAAAAAAGTAAAAGGCAGAATACATCCTGCCTAATCACACTTATTATGTTTTTCTCACCCCACAACACCCACCAAGCTAAGTCACAGTGTTCTATATGTAGTTTTGCTTTTACTTTTTATATTATGAACTGTTTAAGATATTAAGAAAATGGCCATTTGGTCAGTTTCTCATATTGACCAGATGGTTAATTTTTACTGCAAAAAGCCCCCATAAACAATGGGGGAAGCAATTTAAATGTTCAAGGTAAGTTTATCTCCTGAAATAAGGGTTAGAACGGCTCCTGTTAAAATATGGATTCTGGTTTAAAGAAGTGGAATTATTTTTGTATCTGTGTTTATGCCTTTTTTTATAGCAGTTTCCTGTACAAGATTGCATATAATAACCATCACCTGTAGCATATGAATAATTTACTATCGGCTGATAATAATAAGGAGAAGGGTTATAACCATTCGGATAGTAACGCTTCATATAATCAGAAGCATCCTGTTTTTTGGGCTTTACAAACTTCTGTGTATAATAATATCTCTTTTTCGCAAACGCTGATTGAGAAACAACACCGGTAAAAGCCAGTGCTACAAAAATTAAAAGCATTAAACTTAAGGTCTTACCCCGGCGACTCATTTGATTCTCCTCTCTCTGACTATCATATATCCTTTATGACATAAAGATTTTTCTTATCGAATGGGTAAATTACCATAATTGAAAATTTTTTTCTTGAGCCCTGATGATTTATGTTATTATCTCTCATGTGAAACAACAAGGTTAATAGAAAGTAACTGGAGGGATTCAAGTGCCTGAGAATACAGTTTATGTCTACCTTAATGGGAAATTCACTCCTGATGAAGATGCTAAAATAAGCGTTAGAACACATGCATTGCTATATGGAACATCAGTTTTTGAAGGCATTAGAGGCTACTGGAACGAAGAAGAAAACCGCATTTACATCTTCCGCATGAAAGAACACTATGAAAGAATGGGCAGAAGCTGCCGCATCATGTTTATGGAAATGCCACACAGCGTCAAAGAATATTGCGACATAACTGTTGAACTCATAAAGAAAAATAAACCACGCACAGATACCTATATACGGCCGAGCATATACAAGGCAGGGACAAGTATCGGCCCTAAATTATCAGACAACCCTGATGGAACAATCATTTTCACTACCCCACTTGGCCAATATGTAGATATACACAAAGGATTGCACGTTACTGTATCCAACTGGAGACGCCTGATAGACTGTACAATACCTCCAAGAGCCAAAATCGCCGGCAGCTATTGTAATGCCGCTCTGATCATTACAGAAGCAAAAAAATCAGGATTCGATGAAGCCATAACCCTTACAGAAAGAAGTAAAGTCGGTGAGGGTAGCGCTATGAACCTCTTCATAGTTAGAAATGGTAAACTTGTAACATCCAATATAACTGATGACATACTTGAAGGAATAACAAGAGATACCATAATAGCCATGGCAGAAGATCTTGAGATACCATACGAAATAAGAACAATGGACAGAACAGAACTTTACATCTGCGAAGAAGCATTTTTCTGCGGCACAGGCGCACAGGTAAGCCCTATAACCAGAGTCGACCACCGGCCTGTCGGAGAAGGCAAACCAGGCCCAATAGCTAAAAAGCTACAGGATCTCTATTTTGACATAGTCAGAGGTAAAGTAGATAAATACAAACACTGGTGTACCCCTGTTGACATAGGCTAAAGATGACTCTCAGTACCATAGGAAACTGTACACAAAATCTGATGAGCTCTCTGTCATACCTTTTGAGAGGACAGATAAGCCTGAAAAACACCTTTACACAGGCTGCCATTATCGGCTTTGACTCGGCTCCCATTGCTATAATAATATCACTGGTCAGTGGAGCTGTATTAGCCCTTCAGATATCAAAACAATTTATCCTTAATGGTGCTGATGCTTATATAGGCGGGCTTGTAGCAGCTACAATAATACGAGAGATGGCACCCTTATTCGCCAGCCTGGCCATAGGAGCCAGAGCAGGAACAGCAATCGCTGCTGAAATAGCCAATATGAAAGTTACTGAACAGATAGATGCATTGCGTCTGCTGCGTGTAGACCCTATTTATTATCTTGTACTACCACGTGTCATCGCAGGAGCTATTATGGTACCCCTGGTAACCATTATTGCTGAGTTTATAGGAGTACTTGGAGGAATGATAGTTGCCAGAATAACTGTTAACCTGCATTTTAATCGCTACCTTGAGTCAGTATGGCAGTATACAGAGATCTATGACATTCAGGCAAGCCTTGTCAAAGCAATGGTTTTTGGTGTATTAATTACACTTATTTGTTCCACCATAGGACTTTTAACACATGGCGGTGCTAAAGAAGTCGGCAGAGCTACAACAAGAGCAGCTATCTGGACTGCATCTGCAATCATAATAGCAGACTACATACTCACCTGGATTTTCTACAGTTAGAAAATATATTTGTTAAAACTTAAAAGCACCCGGGAGGGTGCTTTTTAAACTTTACTCATGACTTACTAATGGCGTCCACTCGTTTCGAGGCACTCTTCTGGATTGTTGTGTTACCCCATCAGTAAATAACAGCGTCAAATACTCAAAGAAATGTTTTATTGAGCGAACTTCAGCAAGTATGTCTTCGTTTTCTCTGTTGTAATTCATATCGTCCTCCTTTATTAACGATTTTATTTCTATCCGTAATAGTTAACCTGCCACATGTCTTATATCGTCAACCATGAAAAAAACTTGAGGCTTAAATGAACGTTTTTTTAATACATCTCTAGTTTTTAAAAACAATCATGACTAGACAGCAGACAATGAGGCTATTTGCAGAAGATTAAGTGGGGAGTAATCTTTTATAACATGATTATCAGTAATTACACTTATAGTATAACATATTTAATTCAGATTATCAGCGGATTTTATTAAATATTTATATTCTAATACCTCATTATGAGTATATTTATAGGAAATAGTTCCAACCTTAGACAATTTTTGTGTTATTAATCTTAAAACACATTTTTATGATAGTATCCACTAAAGAGATTCTAGAGGTCAGAGGAGAAAATTATGGCTAAATTAAAAAAACGGTCCTGGGCCGAGCCCTTTAAAATTAAGGTGGTCGAGCCAATCAAGAAAACAACCAGAGAAGAAAGAGAAATAGCAATCAAAGAAGCCGGCTACAACACCTTTTTACTCAAATCAGAAGATGTTTACATAGATTTGCTGACAGATAGCGGCACATCAGCAATGAGCGACTATCAATGGGCCGGCATGATGCTCGGTGATGAAGCATATGCAGGCAGTAAAAACTTCTATAATCTCGAGAGTAAAATACAGCAGTATTATGGATATAAACACCTGATACCAACCCACCAGGGAAGAGGCGCAGAACATATACTTTCACAAATACTTATTAAACCAGGCGATATCGTACCTGGAAACATGTACTTTACTACTACAAGACATCATCAGGAACTTGCAGGGGGTAAATTTGTTGACATAATTATTGAAGAAGCACACGACCCCGAAAGCACACATCCCTTCAAAGGAAATATCGATATCGAAAAACTCGAAAAAATCATCAATGAAGCAGGTGCAAATAAAATACCTTATATAAGCCTAGAAGGAAACGTCAACATGGCAGGCGGACAGCCATTTTCTATGCAAAATGCAAAAGAACTCTATAAACTGTGCAGCAAACACGGTATACCCATTATGCTGGACGCTACACGTGCCATTGAAAATGCTTATTTCATTAAACTAAGAGAAGATGGATACCAGGATAAAACAATTGCTGAAATACTTAAAGAAATTTGTTCCTACACAGATGGAGCCACAATGAGCAGCAAGAAAGACCATCTGGTTAATATCGGTGGTTTTTTAGCATTAAACGATGATAAACTAGCCCAGAAAGCCCGTGAAATGGTAGTTGTCTATGAAGGGCTCCACACATACGGCGGTATATCAGGCAGAGATATGGAGGCCATGGCACGAGGAATAGAAGAAGCAGTACAATTCGACCATATGCAGGCAAGAATCGGTCAGGTAGAATATCTTGGCAATAAGCTTATCGAAATCGGCATTCCTGTAGTTCTTCCAATAGGAAGCCATGCTATCTATCTTGATGCTAAAAAGTTTCTGCCACACATGCCACAGGATCAATTTCCTGCTCAAACGCTTGCTGCTGAAATCTATATCGATTCAGGCGTCAGGACTATGGAAAGAGGTATCGTATCTTCCGGAAGAAATAAAGAGACAGGCGATCACAACTACCCTAAATTAGAACTCGTACGGCTGACAATACCAAGAAGAGTATATACTCAGGCCCACATGGATGTAACAGCAGAATCCATCGAAGCCGTGTACGAAGAAAAAGACAAAGTAAAAGGCCTAAGGATGGTTTATGAACCAGAAAGCCTTAGATTCTTCCAGGCAAGATTTGAAAGACTTTAAAACAGGAGCAAATACCATGTCAAAAAGTATTGAACCTTATAAAATAAAAGTGGTTGAGCCTATAAGCCAGATAGGCAGAAAAGAAAGAGAAGAAGTTCTTAAAAAAGCAGGATATAACTTGTTTAATGTTCCTGCAGATAAGGTTATGATAGACCTTTTAACCGATAGTGGCACCTCTGCAATGAGTGATAACCAGTGGGCAGGGCTTATGATGGGAGATGAATCTTACGCAGGCAGCCGCAACTATTATCACTTTGAAGATACCATCAGAGACATTTTCGGATACGAATACGTCATTCCTACCCATCAGGGAAGAGTAGCAGAAAACCTGCTCTGCCAGATCAAAGTTAAACCGGGCGATTACATCCCTAATAATATCCACTTTGATACAACAAGAGCAAATATTGAACATGCAGGTGCTCATGCTATTAACTGTGTAATTAATGAAGCATTTAATACAGAGAACAAACACCCCTTTAAAGGCAATGTTGACCTGAACAAACTGGAAAAACTAATCAAAGAAGTAGGCCCGGAGAAAATACCCTTCTGCATGATAACAATAACAAATAATAGCGGTGGAGGACAACCTGTATCTCTTGAGAATATAAAGCAGGTTAAAGATCTCGTGGATAAATATCACCTGCCTTTGCTGTTTGACGCCTGCCGCTTTGCTGAAAATGCCTACTTTATAAAGACAAGGGAAGAAGCCTATAGAAACTGGAGCATCAAAGACATTGTCCGTGAAATCTTTAAATATGGCAATGGTTGCACAATGAGCGCTAAAAAAGACGGACTGGTAAACATTGGCGGATTTTTATGCCTGGATAACAGCGAGCTGGCAACAAAAGTCACAAATCTTCTTATACTTGTCGAGGGTTTTCCTACATATGGAGGGCTGGCCGGTAGAGATCTTGAAGCAATAGCAAGAGGTCTAAAAGAAGTTCTTAACGAAGATTACCTTAAATTCAGGATCAGCCAGACAAAATATCTGGGAGATATGCTTGAAGAAGCAGGGGTTCCCTATGTTAAACCTGCTGGTGGGCATGCAATCTATCTGGATGTCAAAAAATTCCTGCCAGACATCCCTCAAAGCCAGTTTCCTGCGCAAGCATTAACCTGTGAGCTTTATTTAGACGGGGGTATCAGGGGTGTAGAAATCGGAAGTCTTATGTTTGGCTACAAAGATACTAAAACAGGCAAAGATGTTTATCCTGATCTTGAGCTTTTAAGACTGGCTATCCCCAGAAGAGTGTATACTACAGCTCATATTGAGTATGTCGCAGAAACTATCATCCAGATACATCAAAACAGAGAAAAGATTAAAGGGTTAAAATTAGTCTACGAGGCTAACATCCTCAGACATTTTACTGCCAGACTTGAACCGGCTTAAGTCTTTCTTTCTGTAACTAGCTGCCATAAAGCCTGATCCTGTTGCAACAACAAACAGTATCAGGTTATACAGGTATGCTAAAAAAGGATACTGGATGTTGCTCCTCGGATCAATAACCATAAACTTAAACCCAATGACAATAAAAGCAAAAACTACTGTCATTAGAACAGGGTGCGAGTTTCTTCTTGCCAGATACCAGCAGATAGCAAAATATATAGCTCCCAGAACGAGAAGATCTATTGATAATATTAAGAAATAGTGCATAAAAAATATCAACCTGGCCCCTAAAAAGCCAGCAGCAATGTTTGATAGTATACTCAAAGCAAAACTTGAAGCTACATGAACAATTGCCAGTAAAGGTATCTGGAGAATAGCAGTTAATACAGCTGCAAAAAGAACCGTAAACCAGCCTGCCTGGTCATAGTCTTCCGTTGTTATATCACATTGCCATCCACAATCACAATAAGGGTCTTCATGACGATAATCAGGGATAGGCTTCTCACACTGAGGGCAATTCAGCAATTCCATAAAATACCTTTAGTTGAAATAAAACGCTCTAAACACTATTTTAAGTAAAAGAAGCCATAAATCAAACTATTTTGCAAACGATGACCATTTTATAGTTTAATATAACATAGGACTATATTTAGTAAAAAAAGGATATTAAAAGATTCAATGAGAGTCAATGACTTTGATTATAAGCTCCCCCCGGATTTAATCGCACAACACCCCTCGCAGAAAAGAGAAGCTTCTCGTATGATGATTCTAAATCGCATGAAAGGTGAGATTAAACACAAATATTTTTACAATATAATAGACTACCTCAGGCCTGATGATCTGCTGATTATTAATAATACACAGGTCATACCGGCAAGACTTTTTGGTAAAAAGGAAACAGGTGCAAATATTGAAATTTTTCTCATCCAGCAAATAGACAACACAATATGGCAGTGTCTTCTAAGACCACAAAAACGCATAAGAGCCGGTATAAAAATCATTATCAATGATGAACACTTTGTTGAAGTCCTTGAACGAGAGCCAGATGGAAAATGGTTAATACAAACACCCGAACAGTTTGATAAAATCATCTACCAGCTGGGCAATATGCCTCTACCGCCATACATCAAGCGTGATCGAAAAAATAAATTTGAGCCAGAAGACAGACAGCGCTACCAGACCGTCTATGCAAGCATACCAGGAGCAGTAGCAGCCCCCACAGCCGGGCTTCATTTTACCCCGGAAATAATGACCCTGCTAAAAGAAAAGGGGGTACATATTGCAGAACTCACTCTTCATGTTGGTATGGGTACATTTAAGCCTGTTAAATGCGACAGCATAAAAAACCATGTCATGCATAAAGAATATTATCATCTCTCAGAAGAAGCAGCCCGGCAAATTAACAGTTATAAGGCAGAAAAAAAACGCATTGTAGCAGTAGGAACCACTTCTATCAGAACACTGGAAACTATCGCCAGTGAAAATAACGGTAAAATAATCCCGGCATCAGGCTGGAGTCAGATTTTTATCTATCCCGGATATCAGTTTAAAGTGGTTGACAGCTGTATCACTAACTTTCATTTGCCACGATCTACCCTGATCATGCTGGTTAGCGCCTTTGCCGGCAAAGATTTTATTTTCAAAGCCTACAATGAAGCGATTCAGGAAAAATATCGCTTTTACAGCTACGGTGATTGTATGTTCATCCAATAGATTAAACTATATCGAGTCGATATAGTTAACGCCACCATGAGGCCCCAGGAGATAATATAAAAAGACTCTTTTGGCAGGTTTTCTGCTTTAAGTGAGCGAAACTGACAACAGTGCCAAGTAGTTCTTTAAGTGTTTGCAACTGCTTTAATTCACGACCCATTTGATTATAATTATTTTTACATTCATTTGACCATCCTTCATAACCACAGCCAGGTGGCATCAATAAGAATGGCGTATCTGGATAGTCACGACAAAGCTGAGGCCTATCTTCATAAACCTGACAATGATTTTTACCTTTCAAGTAGCGACATCTGAAAAATATCACCTGTTCAGGAGAGCTAAATTTAGGTGATTTTGCTGCAAGAGAATGGGCTTTTTCTAAAAATTCAGGGGCTTTCTGTCTAACAACATCTATAGATTCATGAGGATTAAAAATGCTCAAAAAGTCTCTTGCGTAAGAATTACCTTCAGCGGCAAGTTTCAATAGATCCATGGCAGGGGTTGACGGCGTCGCCATACTGCAACAAAGGCCTGTCTTTTTGCATTCCGGATATTTTATACCAAAGGCTTTTTCCCAGTTATTCATAAAAAAATTATATCAGCTTAACCGAAATTAAGCTGATATATTAAAAAAGGTCATAATCTGAAAAAATAAATCAGTTATCAGTATCTATTAGTAAGTATTATACTGTTGAATCTGGCTGGAGCTAACTTCTACATAATCAGGAATAATAGTAATCGGGTTTCCACTGGGCATAGGAATTCTTGTCCCAGCCAGAATAGGCCTATAACCATAGACTACCTGAACGATAACACCATTTGACGTAGGATTTCTGTAATCAATAGTAACCTGAACATCACCCGGGTTTGTAACTGCCCCATTTTGATACAGAGCATTGGGAGGAGTGCCTGTCTGAGCAGATATAGCCCCTCCTGGCTGGGGCAAGCCTGCCATTGCCAGGCGATTTTGAATAGCAGTTACTGCTGCATCTACTGCTTCGTTCTCGGTTGTCTGCAAACTATCAACCGTACTTGCTGCAACATTAGAGCCTTCAAGGGCTACTGACTCTATAGTTTGAAAGGTCCTCCAGTATAAACCCAGTTGCATAATACCAAGAATCAACAATATCAATAATGGTAATACAATAACAAGCTCTACAAGGTTTTGTCCTCTAATTTTTCTATTCATATTTCGCACAATTATCACCTTATTCCTTTGACATAGTAAACCTAAAAGTTACACAAACCTCTAACTTTGATATCGGAATACTCCCCATAAACTTTATATTTTAGACTTCATAAAAAAAATTTAATTAATAAAAATTCATAATATTCAGCAACATGATTTATAATGGTGTTACACAAATACAAATACTATACATTTCTGACAAATACTGTGAAAAATGAAACCCTGATTATAAGCTGATTTCTATTAATATACCTGAATTCAAAACCGGTCATACAGGCGTTTTTGTTAAATTTAATTTTTTTTGTCTTAATTAACAGGTCATTGCAGGCAAAAAGTTGAATTTTTTCAAAAATATATCTTGTAGATAACCGTTAGAACATGATAAATTTGAGTTAACGAAACTTAATCGTTCTTAACAAAAAGTGATTCATTAGTATTAAAATAGAATCAGCAATAATTTCAATAAACTTCACGAAGAAATAGTGGGCAGTAGGTAAGGTTTGTTATTAAGGACTAAAAAAATATGGTACAAAGCTCAGATATACAAAATGAAAATGCAGAACACGAAAAAATCTTAGTCGTTGACGACGAAGCCAGCATCAGGCGCATACTGGAAACACGCCTAAAGATGGTCGGCTACGAAGTAGCTACAGCCGCTGACGGAGAAGAAGCACTGGAAATCTTCAGCAAGTTTAGCCCTGATCTTATCATTCTGGATGTAATGATGCCCAAATTAGACGGTTATGCTGTCACAAAAGAAATAAGACGGACATCAGATACTCCTATAATCATATTGACTGCACTTGGAGACGTCTCAGAAAGAATTACAGGCCTTGAACTTGGTGCTGATGACTATGTAATCAAACCTTTCAGCCCTAAAGAGTTAGAGGCAAGGGTTAAAGCCGTACTTAGAAGAACCACAAACCGGGAAACAACGGGTGGCGGCAAAGTTACCAAGAACATTATCACTACCGGCAACCTGAGAATAGATATTAACCGCCGTCAGGTTTATCGTAAGAATGAAAGAATCAGGCTCACCGGTATGGAATTTAGTCTTCTAGAGCTTCTTGTAAGCAACTCCGGCCAGCCATTTTCACGGAGTGAAATTCTTCAACATGTATGGTCCTATCCACCAGACCACAGGATAGACACCAGGGTTGTTGATGTTCATATCAGCAGACTCAGGTCAAAACTTGAAGTTGACCCATCAAACCCTGAACTTATCCTCACTGCACGTGGTATAGGTTATATGTTCCAGAGAATTAACTAATCTGCAATTCTTAAAGAATAACAAGTTTCAATTTTGCAAAACATATTGTGTTTTGACCTTTAAGATTTTGTGTTTACATAGTATACTACCCAGATAATGTAGTATTTTTGTGGTGTAAAATATGGAAGAGTTATTGGGCAAGCTCAAAAACCTGGGATTTAATACATATGAGGCCAAAGTATACTTATCATTACTTAAGAGACACCCTGCAACAGGATATGAGGTCAGCAAAGAATCCGGTGTGCCCCAGGCAAGAGCATATGACACATTAAAAGTTTTAGAATCAAGAAAAATAGTCGTTTCTACTGGAAACAAACCGGTAACATACATACCAGTTAACCCGGATGATCTTTTGGACAAGTCAGAAAAGTCATTCATGTCTTCTTTAGCATATCTAAGAGAGCAACTGCCCAACATTGCTGCTGATTACGTCGAACCAGTCATCAATGTAAGAGGAAGTAAAGGCATTTTTGAATATGCTAACGACATAATACGCACAGCAGAAAAAGAAATTTTCGTTGAAATGTGGAGCGAGGATGCCCCTCTCTTAAAGGATGCAATGGAAGAAGCAAATGAAAGTGGCGTCAAAATACAAATAGTAGGCTATGACAATGTAAAACTGGAATTTGGAACTGTCTACCAGCACGCTCTGGGGCAACAAATAGAAAAAGAACTCGGGGGGCGCTGGCTTATTATGGCCGTTGATAACAAACATGGCATTGCAGGAACAGTTTCAGATATGGAGCAAGTGCCACAGGCAGTATGTACAAGACATCCAGGGATTGTTCTTATCATAAAAGAAGTTGTAGTCCACGATATCTATTTGCTGGAAGTTGAAAAACACCTCGGAAAAGAAATGGCCGAAACATTTGGCAAAAACATGATAAAACTAAGAGAAAAAGTACTGGGTAAAGACTTTAAGTTAAGCCTTCACTAGCCTTATGGAAGATTCATACAGCTATTTACTAGACAGAGGAGATCTTTATGCCAGCCAGGGTAACTATGAAAAAGCCCTGGAAGATTATTATGAGCTCATCAGGGTATTCCCTGCAAACACTCTGGGCTGGACCCGGATTGCACAAACACTAACAAAGCTTAACCGGCTAGAAGATGCTATCAATACATACCTCAAAGCCCTTGAACTGGAAGAGAATAATGCTGCTGTTCATTATAATTATGCAAACCTGCTACTGGATACTGGCAAATATGAAGAGGCTATTAACTCTTATAACAAAGCTCTTCAGTATGATAAAAACCTGGTTTTATCTCATTTCAATATGGGAATAGCCTATTCAAAGATAAAAAACTACAATAAAGCTCTGGAAGCCTATGATAAATATCTGTCTATCAACCCTGATGACGCTGAAGCCTATTATCATAAAGGTACTGTCTTATCTGAAATGGATAAACACAATGAAGCCATCGAGATATACCATAAAACACTGGAAATAAACCCTGAACACAGTGCAACCTACGTCAACCTGGCCGTATCTCTCGACAAAACTGGCAACCATCAAGAATCTCTAAAGACATACGAAAAAGCTATAGAGCTAACACCTGCCAGCTCAGAGCTTTATGACAATTGCGGCAACACCTATCTTTCTTTAAATAACCTTGAAGGTGCTCTCAATTACTTTAATAAAGCCAGTGAACTTAATCCACTTGATGCTTATCCCTACTATAACAGGGCTTGCACTTATTCAAGGCTCAACGAACCAGATAAAGCTCTTCAAGATCTTAAGAAAGCTATTGAACTCAACCCGGAATTTAAAGAATACGCCCGGACAGATACAGATTTTGAAAACATCAAAAACCTTAAACAATTTATTCAGCTCATCCATGAATAGGCTAAGATACAAATCTTTCAATTATTTCACAGATATACTGAACGTTTTCAATCGTCATTTTGCTGTTAATAGGCAAACTAATACCATATTCATAGGCATACTCAGCCACCGGAAACTTCCCCTTAATGTTATACATCGGCTGATAGTGTACACAATAAGTACCTATGGTGGTTGTTATTTCTCTCTCTTCAAGCCTTTTCTTTAGAGCATCCACGTCAATATTAACATCAAGTTTTATAACGTAGTTATGATAATTTTGACAGCAGCCCTGTGGCTCTCTTTGAGGCGTTACATTGGGAACCGATTCGAGAAGTTTTGTATATTCTTTGCCTAAACGTCTCTTTTGTTCAATTATATTGTCAATCTTACCCATCTGCCCCAGACCAATCGCCGCATGAACTTCACTCATACGATAGTTATAACCGACATACTCAAATTTTGCTGCTTTATGTTTATCATCTCTCTGCATAGCGTGGTTTCTAAGCAACCTGGCTTTTTCTGCTATCGTTTCATCGTTTGTTAGAAGCATACCACCTTCTGCACTGGTAATAATCCTTCTCTCATTAAAACTCAAAACAGCCACATCAGCCTGCGAACCACAGTGCATAGAATTATACCTGGAACCAAAAGCATATGAAGCGTCCTCAATAAGAATTAAATTATTTTTATCAGCCAATTCTCTTATTTTATCTATCTCAACAGGCACACCAAAAAGGTCTACCGCAAGAATAGCCTTTGTTTTAGGAGTAATAGCCATTTCAAGCTCTCTAATATCAATATTAAGAGTGTTAATATTGATATCAACAGCTACCGGCCTGGCCTGAAGATACATTAACGTGTTAACACTACCGACAAAACAGAACGCAGGGACAATAACCTCATCACCTTTACCAATGCCAGATGAAACAAAGGCAAGATGAAGAGCAGCAGTACCACTTGAAACACCAACAGCATGTTTAACACCAGTATACAAAGCAACAGCAGATTCAAAATTACTTACCATTTTGTCATTAGTGAGAACACCTGATTCAAAGACCTCTGCAATCAACTCTATTTCTTTATTACCAAGATCAGGAAGAATCAACTTCATATGCTTAACTCCTGTTTTTCAAATAAAAATTAATTGTGCCTGCCATAAAAACCCTTATTAGTAGAAACTACCAAAAATTTTATAAGCATTATGCCTGATATTAAAGAATTTCAGAATTCAGCATCAGTTATTTTCTTTACATGAAAAAATTTTCAGAAAAACATAGCTCAAAATTTCTATGTCTTTGCTATATTATATAATGCTGGACGAAAAACACAAAAAGAGGATATTCAAAATGAAAGTATGCGTTGCAGGAGTAGGATACGTCGGGCTGGTAACCGGGACATGCCTGTCATACCTGGGTTATGAGGTCACCTGCGTGGATATTGACAGCCAGAAAATAGAAACCCTCAAACAGGGCATCCCGACATTTTATGAACCAGGGCTTAAAGAACTTTTAGAAATTTGTCTCAAGAAGCAAAATTTAAGCTTTTCTACAGATATAAAAGAAGCAACCGTTAAAGCAGATATCATTTTCATCGCTGTTGGAACACCTCCCGAGGAAAATGGTGAGCCCAACCTTCAATATGTCAAAGATGTCTCCAATTCAATCGGAGAAGCCCTTGACTGTAATAAATTAAGGGTAATAATAAACAAGTCTACCGTTCCAATAGGCTCAGGAAACTGGGTAGAAATGCTTGTTAACGAAGGTGTCCAAAAAGCACAAGGAAAAGATTGTCACCCTGACTTTCTGGTTGCAAGTAACCCAGAATTTCTAAGAGAAGGCAGTGCCATCTATGACACACTTTACCCGGATAGAGTTGTTATTGGTGCCAATGACGAAAGAGCTACAAGCATCTTAACTAGGCTTTATAAGCCAATATTACAGCAAAATTTTGCACCACCTATCAAAGAACTCACCCCTCCGGCAGGTGTCAATGCTGTTCCACTTGTTGTAACTGACATAACAAGTGCAGAGATGATTAAATATGCTTCTAATGCTTTCCTTGCAACCAAAATAAGTTTTATAAACGAAATAGCCAACATATGCGAAGTCGTTGGCGCTGACGTTAAACAGGTAGCCCAGGGCATTGGCCTTGATACCAGAATCGGTGGCAAGTTTTTAAGTGCAGGCATTGGCTGGGGAGGTAGCTGTTTTGGCAAAGATCTCAGTGCCATTATTAGCATCGCAAAAGAATATGACTATCAGCCTGAATTATTGAATTCTACCATTAATGTTAATCTCAAACAAAGACACAACATAATTAGAAAGCTTCAGTCAGCACTTAAAATCATTAAAGGAAGAACCATTGGACTTCTGGGTTTATCCTTTAAGCCAAATACTGACGATCTTAGAGATGCTCCAAGCTTAACTTTAATCAACCAGCTCTCCAAAATGGGAGCCAAGGTTAAAGCATATGACCCAATAGCAATGGATAACTGCAAAAAACAATACCCTGACCTTGATGTATGCTATGAAAACAGCATTCATGATCTGGCTAAAGGCTGTGATGCTATTATTATAGTAACCGAATGGGATGAATTTAAGTATATGGAACTATCTGAACTAAAAACACTAATGTCTATACCTGTTGTTATAGACTCAAGAAACATTATAGAACCTGAAGCTGCTGAAAAAGCAGGGTTAATACATTATCCTGTTGGGCGTGCTGCAAATTTTAAAGCCATTGGAGCAGGAGTAAGTTAGGAAATTATGAAGATATTAATAACCGGTGGAGCCGGTTTTCTGGGATCACACCTGTGTGACAGGCTTCTTAAAGATGGCCATAAGGTCATTGCCCTTGATAACCTGATAACTGGCTCCAGTGAGAACATCGAACACAACCGTACTAACGATCATTTTGAATTTATTTACCACGATGTAAGTAAATATATCTACACTTCTCAAAAACTGGACTGGGTAATACACTTTGCGTCACCTGCAAGCCCAGTAGACTACCTCAATTATCCTATACAAACACTCAAAGTAGGTTCACTAGGCACACACAATGCACTTGGCCTGGCAGTAAACAAAGGTGCAAAGTTTCTTTTCGCTTCAACATCAGAAATTTATGGAGATCCTGAAGTCAACCCACAACCTGAAAGCTACTGGGGTAACGTCAACCCGATCGGCCCACGTGGCTGCTATGATGAATCCAAACGTTTTGGAGAAGCCCTGAGTGTTGCCTACCACAAAGAACACCATCTTGATATCAGAATTGCCCGCATTTTTAATACTCACGGAGAACGAATGCGCCCGGATGACGGCCGTGTAATATCTACATTCATCAATCAGGCCCTTAAAAATGAGCCCCTGACCGTTTTTGGAGATGGAAACCAAACCAGAAGTATACAATATGTTTCAGACCTTGTCGAAGGAATCATAGCCCTGATGAACGCTAATATCAATACTCCTGTCAATATTGGTAACCCTCAAGAAATTTCTATTTTGGATTTAGCCCGTTTAATTATAAAATTAAGTAATAGCAAAAGTGATATTATTTTCAAACAACTACCTGAAGACGATCCTAAAGTCAGAAGGCCTGATATAACAATAGCTAAACAATATTTGAACTGGGAACCTGTTGTAAACCTGGAAGAAGGACTAATAAAATCTATAAACTGGTACAGCGAATATGCAAGGAAAAAACAAACTTAGTAAATGGCTAAACCAAAAGACTTTCGGCATACTAATTAGCATCATCTTTTTATTACTTATCTTTCACAACATTAATTTCAAACAGGTTCTTGAATCAATGAAGAGTTTCAACCTCATCTATGCTCTTCCTGCAACAATTACCTATGCTTTGTCTTATGTTGTCAGGGCTATTCGCTGGAAAGAACTGCTCAGTGTATCAAAAAAAATCAATTATACTGGTGTGTTAAAAGCTTTATACATTGGATACATGGCAAATAACCTCCTGCCAGCAAGAATGGGTGAACTCTACCGTGCACATATACTGGGCACAGAACAAAAAATTAAACGCAGCAGCGCCCTTGCTTCTATTGTTGCCGAAAGGATTTTTGACGGTCTAACACTATTCTTCTTGCTAGTTATTTTGATTGCATTTTTCTACAATACACCATGGCTATTGCAAATTTGCATTGTGACAGGTATTATTTTTCTAGGTGGATTCTGTGTTATCATTTACATTTCACGTTCAACCCCTGGCAGTTACAGGTTTATAATCAAATCAATAAACATTTTTCCTGAGTTTATCAAAAATAAGCTAAAAATAATAATAACTTCTTTTATTGAAGGATTAGGTGTTATAAAGTCCTTTAAAGGGTTCTTATTGATATTACTGACTAGTATCACTGCCTGGAGCCTGGAATGGGCAACTATGTTTATTATAGTATCAGGGTTTAATCTTAATGTAACAATACAACCTGTAACCATAGCCTTTCTTTTAGTTCTTGTAGCCTTTAGCACTATGATACCATCAGGTCCTGCATTCGTTGGCCCTTATCAATATGCTTTTATACTGGCACTTGACATGATATCAATCAGCAAAGATACTGCACTGGCAATTGCAGTAACAACTCAATTTGTAATGATGGCACCTGTTATTGTTACAGGCATGATATTACTATGGAAAAGTCAACTGAAGTTAGGTGAAATACCGGCAAGCGAGGAAGTAAACAACTTACAATAAGAGGTTTTTTTATGGAAATAAACAAGATAAGCATCCTGATACCAATATACAACGAAATTAATAATATTGAACAGGTATTGGAAAAAGTAGAATCCATTAATATTGGCACCGCAGAAAAAGAAATCATAATGATCGACGACGGATCAACAGATGGAACACGTGATTTCTTAAAAGAACTGGGCAGAACAAATAAATATAAGATCTATTTCCACGGACAAAACATGGGCAAAGGAGCAGCCCTGAGAACAGGCTTAACATACTCCACTGGAGATATTATTCTTATTCAAGATGCAGACCTGGAATACGACCCCTCAGAATATGAAAACCTGCTCGAACCATTTAAAAACGACGAAACCGATGTAGTGTATGGCTCACGACTAGCAGATAATAAAAACCGGCAAAACTTTCTGTTTAAAAGTTTTATAGCTAATAAGATTCTTACTATTCTCACCAACATTCTTTATGGATCTAACATAACCGACATGGAAACTTGCTATAAAGTATTTAGAGCAGATGTAATCAAGAATATTCAAATAAAATCTAACAAGTTCGATTTTGAACCTGAAATTTCAGCGAAACTGCTAAAACGCAAGCACAAGATCATTGATATACCTATTTCTTACAAGGGTAGAGATTATACCGAAGGCAAAAAAATCACCTGGAAAGATGGACTTCAAGCTATATGGACTCTGATTATATACAGATTCATTGATTAAAATCCAGACTTACTTTAAGTGTATGGCATAAACTTAATACAGATTTATTACTATATTAATATCCGGTTATTTTTGTGGCATGTATGGATACCACTTATTAACCCATTCACTCATATGTTCTATAACAGCTTTGAACTCCTGCCCCCGGTCAGTAAGCGAATATTCAACCTTTGGTGGAATAGTAGAAAATTGCTTACGGTTTATAATGCCGTATTTTTCCAGGTGCTTCAGACGAGCTGACAGAGTTCTGGGAGATATGCCATTTATTGATTGCTCTAATTCAATAAATCTCTGTTTCCCAGACTGAGAAAGATTTAAAATAATAAGCACTGAATATTTATCACCAATAAGTTCCATTGATCTTTCAATGGGACATACTATATTGAAAAGTTTTTCAAGTTCTGCTGAAAGTTTAATATTTTCTAATATAGTCGTATTATTGTTCAATTTTAAATACCATTCCTTTTTATATTAACTTCATTGTTTATAGTAACCTAGATTCACTTAAAAAGCAAGGTAATACTTCAAATTATTCACTCTGCTTTATCTTTTTTAGCTTCTTTTGCCAGAAAAGACAGGTCTTCCTCTATATGCACAAGTATTTTAACAATTCCCGGGAGGACAAAACATATTAACGCCCCCAAAAAGAAGATAGTGGCAATAACAATACCCTGATAGAGTTCTACTGTATAGCTATCATAAATTGTTTTGATGCCATACACTATAAATGCAAGGGCAAATAACCAGAATATATATGAAGCAACTACCCAGAAACTGTGACTATTAGCATGTTCATCATCATAATAAATTGATGACTCAAGTATAGGTGACCTTAGCCGGTATGTTTTTTTAGCTATAGGCCTGTCTTCTAAGTCATAATCTGCATTATTCACTTTCATTCCACATTCATTACAGAATTTGCTGTATTCTTTAAGGAGAGCATTACAAGAAGAACATCTTAACATTGATTTTACTCCCTTTATTAATGGATAATAATATAACAAAAATCATCAAAAGAGTATTCTTGAACTGGTAAAATATTTATATGTCAAAAATCTTGCTGGTTAACAACAACCAGAATACCACAAAGAGCATAAGCAAGCTATTAACAGATTTTGGTTATGAGGTTCTTTTTGCAAAAGATGGCAACGAAGCTATCAGTTATACAAACGAATATTTACCTGATATAGTCTTAATTGATGCAACTGATATCACAGATAACTTATCTAATATCTGTAAAAACATGAAACTATTCAATCAGACCAATGACATTCAAATAATTTTGCTAACACCTAAAGACTCTCCACCTGAAGAAGTACTGGCTGGTGCCGATGGTTACATTACAAAACCTTTTAGTGATAATATTTTAATAGCAACAATCAATGCCCACCTTCGCATTAAAAAACTTTTAGACATTCTGTATAACAATACTAGTGAGATGGCAAAGAGTTTATATCAACTCAATGTGTTATATAACACATCATCACAGTTTGCCGGTACTCTTGATAAGAATAAACTCATAAAAATAATGAATAATGGCCTTGAAAAGAGCCTCAAAAATACTCTTTGCTGCACACTCGTGCTGGATGACGAAACTCCACGTTTGATTATAAATGCAACTAAAAAAATTACTGGCGAACTCATTGATATCATTAAACAAAGAATAATTAATCATTACATAGACTATACAGGAGAAGATATAACAACAATTGATTCTGATAATATATATATAGAAACAAGCTTTAGAAAAACAGACCACTTTTTAGAGCAGGATATCCTTGAAAGAGACTCCTTATTTTCAGCAATAAATGTTGCAGACAAACCTTTTGGGGCAGTTGAGATCTTCAGGGAGACCGAGTTTAGTGGCGAAGACATTACCTGTTTTCAGACCCTTGTTAAGCAGGTTTCACTGCCTCTTGAAAGTGCTATTCTTTATGAAGAAATAAAAGAAAAGAACATCAAACTTGAAAAACTGGAAAAACTCAAGTCAGAGTTCATTTCTATCGTCTCGCATGAACTCAGAACTCCTTTAACCGCAATAAAAAGCTCTATTGATATCATCTTATCCGGCAGGTCAGGAGAAGTAACAGAAAACCAGAATAAGTTTTTGTCTAATGCCAAAAGAAACGTCGACAGACTATCGGCAATTATTAATGATTTACTTGATTTATCAAAAATTGAAGCAGGCAAAATGGATTTCAAATTTGCCCCCATAGACATAACAGAACCATTAGGACTTGTTATATCATCCTTTAAACCAGTAGCAGAAGCCAAAAATATTTTAATAGAGACTAAATACACCAACAACATGCCTCAGGTCTACGCTGATTCAAGCAAACTAGAACAAGTATTCAGCAATCTCATCTCAAACGCAATTAAATTTACCCCCTTCAATGGATCTATTTCTGTTCATACAAGCATTTTAAACGCAAAAGATATAGACAAATCAAAATTTACAAGAGTAAACAGAGACCCTACACTTACCAAACCAGCAAAAAAACTGGAAGGAGACTACCTCCATATTGTTATAAAAGATACAGGGATAGGTATAGCAGAGGAAGACATCCATAAAGTATTTGATAAATTTCAGCAAATAGAAAGTTCGCTCAGCCGTGAAGTAGGTGGTACAGGGCTAGGCCTTGCTATTGCAAAACAATTAATTGATGCCCAGAGAGGAGAAATCTGGGTCGAAAGCTCTCTGGGTAATGGAAGCAGGTTTTGCATAATACTCCCAGTCGCAAAAGAAGAAGGCATCTTTTTATTAGAACTCGATAACAAGTTACAGCAAACAAAACTAAACCATTCCAGCCTGGCACTGATTACTTTAAAAAACACATCAGAAATTTACAGTTTTGCCATGGCTGAAATATCAAATAAAATTGTAAATATTTTCAGAAAAGACGATCAATCAAAACTATTAATTGATGATAATATTATCAAAATAATCCTTTTAAATACTGATAAATATGGCGCAGATAACATCTTGAAACGTATCAAACGGCAATTAAAAAGTATAGAAGAAATTGATCATTCAAAAATACTTGTAGGTACAGCTATATATCCTGATGACGCTATATCAAGTGAAGAACTAATCGATCTCAGCTATAAAAACACTAAACAACTTATAAGCACTGCATAACAAAGAGAACATATCTAACATCGGGGACTATATTATGAGTAAGAAGATATTAATTGTTGACGATGAAAAAGACATAGTAGAAACACTAAAATTCATCCTTGAAAGTGAAGGTTTTGACTGCATTGTAGCTTATGACGGAGAGGAAGCCCTTAACCTGGCTAAAAATGAATCTCCTGATCTTATCGTATTAGATGTTATGTTACCCAAAATTAATGGCTATAAAGTTTGCAGACTCCTGAAATTCGATACTAAATACAAACATATTCCTATTTTGATGGTAACTGCCAGAACACAGGAAGAAGACAAAATAATTGGAGAAGAAACTGGCGCCGATGAGTATGTTACAAAACCTTTTGATATCGAAACTTTAACAAAATTAGTTAATAAATATTTGAATATTTCCTGACAATGGACTATAAAATTAATAACAAAGCCATAGACAAACTAAAATATGACCTGGTTAGAGAGGGCTTACTTGACTATAGCCAGCTTATCAGTGCAATAGATCAGGCACAGGAAGAAAAAACAAGCCTTAGTGAAGTATTAATACAAAATAAAGTCATTAAAGAAGAGGTTTTGCTAAACTTTCTTGAAGCAAAACTTCATATTCCATATGTAAACCTTGACGACTATATTCATGATCCTGACGTGGCAAAACTTATAACAAAAGAAGAAGCCTGTAAATACAAATTGCTACCATTATTCAACATAGAAGATACTATTACAATTGCCATGGCAGACCCTCTGGACCTTTTTGCACTAAATAACATTTCAATAAGTCAACAATACAAGCTTGAACCGGTAATATGTTCCGAACAAAGGATTCTAAGTACAATTAATGCTATTTTTAATGCAAACTACAAGGAAGAAAAATATACCTCTCCCACCAAACCAGCAATTGAAAGCGTTAACCAGTTTAACTGGCAAACAGAATTAAACAGCGAAAACACAGACGAGGTAAATATGTATCGCCTTGTTAAAGCAATAATATTCCAGGCAATTAACGAAACCGCCTCTGAAATACACATAGAACCTCAAAAAGATGAAATCCATATACGCTTTAGAATAGATGGGCTGCTTTATAGCAGAGGAAGTTTACCGGTATTGCTTGCCTCAAGCTTTACAACACGATTAAAGTCAGCATCTGCCTTAAATGCAGAAGAACAGCACCTACCCCAGCACGGAAGAATGGAAATCAACCTGGAAAACAAATCCATAAATGCCAGAGTTTCAACATACCCAACTAATTTTGGAGAAAGAATTGTAATTAAAATCTACAATAAAGCACCAGATATAACCAGGTTAGGTTTGAACAACGATCAAATAAGCATTTTCAAACAATCATTATCCAAAAATACCGGTATCATAATTGCTTCCGGACAAAATAATCAGGGAGAATCAACAACATTTTATGCTGCACTTAAATACCTTGGTTCAGAACACAAAAATATAATGACTATTGAATCTCCAATACGCTATAATATCCGTAACATAAATCAAACACAAATAGATTTATCCAGAAAGCTTTCATTTGAATTAGCCTTAAACTCTATTCTTCTTCAAGAGCCGGATATTATATACATAAGTAAATTAAAAACCAGCAAAGAAATTGAAGAGACAGTCATGGCAGCACTATCTGGGAAGCTAATCCTCACAGCAGCAGTGTCAAACAGTGCTACAGGTGCGCTTTACTCCTTGCTTCGTGCAGGTATTGACCCACAGCTAGTTGCTTCATCTTTTAATGCTGCATTTAGTCAAAAACTAATACGTGTTTTATGCCCTAATTGTAAGAAAGAAACACTGCCAGAAAGACAAATACTTGAAAAATATAATTTGCCAGACAACACTCCTTATTACCAGCAAAAAGGCTGCAAGTACTGCAATAACACTGGTTACAAAGGCCAGACAGCAATATTTGAAATCTTTTCCATCGAAAATATCAACAAAGATTTACTCTATGATAAAATACCCGAACCAGAATTTGCATATGACCTCAAAAAATCAGGAGTTAAAACACTAACTGATGCGGCTTTAACTAAAGTCAAAGAGGGAATCACCTCTATAGAAGAAGTAATACGGCTTTTAAATGTTTAAACTTTTTAAGTTCACAACAAAAATAATCTATATAAGTATATCTGCTCTTTTTCTGATAAGGTTTATTCTAAAAATGTCAGCCATTAAGCCTGGCCCTACTGTAAGTTTAAAAGAAGATCTTATCAGATTTCTTTATAATTATACAGATATAATAATCATACCTATTAATAACCTTTTATATAAGGCAGGCAGCCTTTTACCTCAGACTGTAAACCGATATTTACCCTATTTCAGACATGAAGAATCGGGCTCTATCTTAGAGTGGTCCGTATTACTGGTTATTCCAGTTATCCTTTTAGCAGGTATATTAATCGAACACATATTTAAATTGCTGGGTGAATATGAGACAGCCTTTTTAAAGATTGTAAACAACGCTCCGGCATTCAGAGAAACCGTAAAAGAGAACGGTTCAAACCAGAAAGAAAGCACTGGAAACGATAGAATACTTAAAGAAAAAGAAGCTCAATTAAAGTCTGCCTACAATTTAATCATCAGAAGATTAGACAGAGAAAAAACAGAGCTGGTAAACAAAAACATATCCCTGGAAAAATCACTTATAGTAGACCCTCTAACAAATCTAAAAAACAGGAAATACCTGGATGAAAGGTTAATGCATGATTTCAACACTGCAAAGTGCAGAAAAAAAGAGCTTTCTGTTATCATGATCGATATTGATAATTTTAAGCATATAAATGATCAATACGGGCATCACACCGGAGATATGGTTCTAAAAGACATTTCAGCAATCATACAGAATATTTGTCCGGCCAATATAGTATGCGCACGATACGGGGGAGAAGAAATAACCCTTCTTTGCTTAAATTTCGATGCCAATAAAGCATATCAACTTGCAGAAACAATCAGAAAAGAGGTTCAAAACAGGTTACAATATCCTCAAAATATTTGCAGCAAAATAACAATATCCGCAGGTGTTGCTACTTACACAAGTCAATCAAAGATTAACAATGCACATGATTTGATTAAAAAAGCTGATGAAGCTCTTTATAAGGCAAAAGAATCCGGAAAAAACAATGTAAAATGCTTTAGTCACTAAACTTCATCTGCTGTTTCTATCATTCCAACACGCCAGGAAGAATCTTCATAAAACATTGTAAATGGCAACCGGGCCTCTACACCATCTGTACGTTTTAAAACAGCTTCTACCAGTGCTTTATTATCTTTTTTAATTTTTACATTAAAGTCAGCATATTCTATCAGAAATTCAGCATAGCTATTTACCGCAAATGGCAACCAGAAGGCTTCTTTTAGACCAGGATTATTCTCTTCAAAAGCTTTTTTTAGATCCATTTTAGAGGTTATTTCATTTTGTAGATAGAATTCATCAGATTCTTTCATCTCGTCATAACTTGTTTCAAGTATTTTTTGCTGAGAATACTTAGAGAAAAGCGCCCAGGCTTTATCACATTCACCTTTCATTATATACACATAAAAATATAATAAAACCTTATCCGGCTTTTCAGGGTCAAATGTGCCAATAATTTTAGCTATTTCATCATCTTGATTTTTATCTATTTCTTTCTTTTCAAGGGAATCACCATTAAAATGCATGCTTAACTCCTATATTACAGGTTTCAATTTATTTAATATGTTCATAACGACTTCTCTATCATCAAAATGTATCGTTCTATCTGCTAAAATCTGGTAATCTTCGTGACCTTTACCAGCGACAACAATTACATCATCAGGCTGTGCTTCTTTTAACGCCATTTCAATAGCTCTTGCACGATCAATCTCTACTTTAACATGACCGGAGTTTAAACTTCTAATACCCGTTAAAATATCTGTAATTATTTGCTGTGGATCTTCAGTTCGAGGGTTATCTGAAGTTACTACCAGCTTATCAGATAACTCTTCAGTTATTTGACCCATTTTAGGCCGCTTGGTAGGATCTCTATCTCCTCCACAACCAAAAACTGTTATTAATTTAGCCCCATCAGGAACCAGTTTTCTGGCTGCCTGGAGAACATTTGAAAGCCCATCAGGTGTATGTGCGTAGTCTACTATAACCAGTGGTTTTTTTGAAACTGCTTCAAATCGTCCTGGAATGTTTTCTATATCATAAAGAGCTTCCTGTATTGTTTTTATTTGAACTTTTTCAGCCAGCGCAACACTAATCGCTGACAGAGAATTATATACACTAAATTGACCTCTTAGTTTTAAACTGACTTCAAATGTTTCAACAGGAGTAATACAGTTAAAAAGCGTACAATCAGAACTATAAGTAATGTCGACGGCTTTAATATCTGCATCAGAATTGATGCCATAGGTAAGAATTTTTACTCCATCAGGCACCACTTCAAGAAATTTTTCTGACAAAGGATCATCCAAATTAATAATGGCGTGCTTATTCATAACACGAGAAGACGCAAGAGAGCTGAAAAGCTTCATCTTAGAAGCAGCATAATTCTCCATTGTTACGTGAAAATCAAGGTGATCCTGGGTAATATTCGTCAAAAGGGCCACAGCAAAATCACATTCTAAAACTCTATATAGATCTAGAGCGTGTGAGCTGACTTCCATGACTACATTATTCACCCCATTATCAAGCATTTCTTTTAAATAGTGCTGCAAATCTGGAGCCTGTGGTGTCGTATGCTTGTTATCTAAATACTTATCAGAGCCCGCTAACCTGTGACCAAGTGTACCTATGAGTCCACAACGTTTATCATCTTTTTCAAATATTTTTTGTATAAGGTGAGTGACAGTAGTCTTCCCGTTAGTGCCTGTTACACCCATTAAACGCAAATTCGAACTCGGATAATCATAGAAGCTAGAAGAAATTAAAGCCAGCACTTTCTGCGTATTATCAACCTTTACGCAGGGGACTGAAACAGTATCTACATCTTTCTGTATCAGAAGGGCAACTGCTCCCTTATTTACTGCTTCTTGAGCATAAATATGAGCATCAACATTTTCTCCTTCAAGGCAAACAAATAAGTCTCCTGACTTTACTGTCTTAGAATTTATTGAGATACCTTCAACTAAAGGATTTGCATTAGCTCCATTTTTTATTATAATTTTATAATCATAGTTAATAGATTTAAAAATCTCATTAAGGCGTTTTTTCAAATTTCAAACTCCTTTAATCATTCTTACTGACTATCAATTTACTATCTTCAGGTTTATCTTTCTTGATATTCAAATATCTGGCCGATTCAGAGGCAATAGTATTAAAGACAGGCCCTGCCACTGTATTACCCCAGGCTTCACTACCTTTAGGGTTATCAACCACTACCATAATAAGCAACTCAGGATCATCAGCGGGAAAGAACCCCACAAAAGAGGTATACACACAATTAGGAATGTATCCAGCACCATTAGGATTAGGTTTCCTTGATGTACCAGTTTTACCAGCCACATAATAATTAGGTATCTTTCCAGCGATTGCTTTAGAGTTAGCAATACTGTTCTTTAAGAGCTTTTTTACTTTATTAGCGGTTTGAACACTTAACACCCTGCGTGATTTGAGCTTCTCTTTAGCAACTGATTCAGGATACTTAATGACATGAGGAGTTACCCAGACACCGTCATTAGCTATAGCAGCAACAGCAGAAGCCATCTGAATTGGGGTAGAAGCTATACCATAACCAAAACCTATAGTTGCACGGGTTACTTGATCCCACTGATCAATAGGTAAAAGTATTCCTGCTGACTCACCCGGTATGTCAATTCCTGTTCTAGAGCCTATTCCAAGGCTGCTAAGCAATTCTCTGTGTTTTTTAGGGTCGATCATAAGAGCAACCTTCGCAGAAGCAACATTACTACTGTGTTCCAGCAGAAAATTAATATCAATATATCCCGGGGCTCCTTTTTTATAGTAATCATAATTGGCAATAGTCCAGCCCTGTATCTGAATTTTGCCAGTATCTTCAATAAGGGTATTTTCTGTTATAGCACCACTTTCAAAGCCTGCTGCAATAGTAAAGATTTTAAAGGTTGATCCGGGTGGATATACATCTGTTATAGCCCAGTTTTTGACTATAACTGGGTTTACAGTGCGATATTCATTGGGATCATATGTAGGATAAACTGCAAAGGCAAGTATTTCACCATTTTTTGGATTCATCATGACAACTGCACCACGTTCAGCTTCACGTTCTTCAATCATTTTTATGAGCTCTGTTTCAGAAAGATGCTGCAATTTAGAATCTATTGTTAAGGTTAAAGATTCTCCTGCCGGAGGAGTTGTTAGTAATTCAACCTTAGAATCTTTGTTGTATATAATCTCTCCGGTACCATCAATCTCTATAGTCGGCAATTCAGAAAAAGAGTGAAGTATATTTTCTCCGCTATGTTCCACACCCGCACTTATTTGAGCATCCTTGTTATAATATCCCAAAATATGAGAGGCTAAAACCCCCTGTGGATACTTTCTTACGCTTACCCTGGCAAAATCAAGACCATTTATATTTAGTGCTTTGACTTTTTCTACAAGCTCCTTATCTACATTTCTGGCCAGAGTAATTGTCGAACGCTCAAATTGGGAAAGTTTTTCAGTCAATTCATCCACAGGTATACCAAGGAAGGGACTTAACTCCTTTGCTATCTCTTGCGGATTTTCCCTTTCACGTTTTTTGTAGTACTGAGGATGAGCATATATATCATACATAGAAATATCTGAGGCCATTATTATTCCATTTCGGTCTCTTATCTCACCTCTGTAGGTATGAATATTTGATTGTTTGCGCATCTTATCTGCTTTATTTTTTAGATATTCAGAATTAGAAACATGTAGCTGATATAGCCGGCCAACTAAAACAACAATAGCTATCAGCATGATAATTATAAGTACTTTAATCCTGCCTTTATAAACACTTTCAAACTGTTGTTTTTTATCTTTTTTATTTATTTCCTGATTATTAGTATCCACGCACAACCCTTTCATTTGAAATTCTAGGGAAATCATCTACATTAACTATTGTCTTAGCAGAAGGATCTTCGATTTCGATTATCTTATCTGGCTTATGCAAGAAGTTTAGAGTAGAAGCCTTATTCTGAACATTATAAAAGCTTTTTACAAACTCAACTTCCGTTTTTAGTTCAATGTTTTCAGAGTGAGTATAAGAAGTTTTCTTGTGTAATTCAAGCAAATCATTCTCTTTACATAGCACAAGAGTATAACTGAGGAATGAAGATGCCAGGGCAAGAACCAGAACAATGAGCATAGACAGCTTTAAGATCTTATTTATATCATTTTGAGAAACATCTGGCTTTCCAATATGCTCTTTAAGGGAACTTTCTTTGTTGTCAAACTGGCTTAAATTCATCTTATAACCTTTCTGCAACTCTTAATTTAGCACTACGACTGGAAGGATTTCGCTTTAGCTCTGCATCATCCGGAATTAGTGGTTTTCTAGTAATAATTTTAAGTCGTGTTTTATGATTACAATTACATACCGCCAGCTTTGGCGAACATACACACTCTAAAGACTCATGCCTGAAGAAATTTTTAACTATTCGATCTTCAAGAGAGTGAAAACTTATAATTGCAATTCTGGCACCCGGGGCAGTTCTCGCTACCAGTAAAGTTAAAAGCTGTTGTAAAACATCTAATTCTTTATTAACTGCTATTCTTAGTGCCTGAAAAACCCTGGTAGCCGGATGTATTTGAGTTTTTTGAGATCCTGGCACAACAGATTTTATCAGACTTGCAAGCTGTGCAGTTGTTTCAATATTTGATTCTTTTCTTTTTAAAACAATAGCTCGGGCTATCCTGTTTGAATATCGCTCTTCACCGTATGTTTTAAAAATTTCAACCAGTTCACTTTGCTCCATAGTATTTATTAAATCATAAGCAGTATCGTTTAAATCTTTATCCATTCTCATGTCAAGTTTTGAATCTTTATAAATACTGAAACCTCTTTCTGGCGAAGTTATTTGAAAAGAAGATACACCCAGATCAGCTATCACACCACCATCAATGGTATCAATTTTCAGACAATCCAGCACAAAGGACAAATCCACAAAATTACTTTTTACAATATACACATTATTAAAGGGATCTAAAACCTGTTTAGCATAATTTATGGCATCTTCATCAACATCCATGGCAACAAGAACGCCATCTGGTTGAACTGAAGAGGCAATAAGAGCCGAATGACCAGCACCACCAAGAGTACAATCGACATAAACCTTTCCAGGTTTACAATCAAGATATTTGATAACCTTATCAGGCATCACCGATTGATGAAAGTCTTGCATTATATGCTTATTCACTACCCCAATTGCTCTATACCTTGCAGTATAACAAACCTACTTTAACTAATTTTGTAATGCGACTGGATAAAAGATCATGATTATTACTCTACATTACAATTAAGTATGACTATAAATGAGCTTTTTGGCAATATTTTTTTGCATATTAATAAGAATAAGTTATATTGCAGCATGATGCAACCAATTATAATCCATACGGCACAAGGTTTACATGAATCATTCTACCTACAATCCACTTTTTATAAGGAATTCAAGGGCATACTACTGACAAACAGTTTAACTGATTAGTGAAATAAACTATTTTTATATCTCTTAAAAATCAAAAAAGTTGTTAATATTTATTAATCAAACAACGGCTAAAAGGCAGCAATAAACCGGAAGATACAATTAAACACAGGCATTTATATTCAACATATAAATGCACAACATATACATATTATACAATTTCTGTGTGTATACAGTCAAAAATTCTCACTTCACAGTAATTAAGTTGTTCCTGCGCAACAAAAAGCTCATTATCAAAGTTTTTCAGCTTCTAAATATAATTTCGTTTTCGTACTTAATTTTAAACTTCTTTAGCTGTAGAATAGAATCAGAAAGAACCATTTTATAAGACTGATACATAACTTGAAAACCAGAAAATCTATCATCCTAGTTATTCACTGGTCTATTTATGACAGTCATTCAAGCTCAGTGCCGGAATAGCTACCCGAAAATACTAAAATACACCATTATTAGCAGGGATTTTTTAATGACAACAACTAAAATAACTAATTTAAAAAAAATACTGAGTTCCTATGAGAGTGCTATTGTCGCCTACTCTGGAGGAGTAGACAGCACGCTGCTCTGTTATTTAGCCAAAGAAACTCTGGGCAGCAAATTTATAGCCATAACAGCCACTTCTGAGGTTTATCCGGCAGAAGAGCAGAAAGAAGCTATAACCATAGCAAAAGATTACAACTGGCCACATAAAGTTATACCCACAAAAGAAATGGAAGATAACAACTTCATCAGCAATACCCCTCAAAAATGTGGTTATTGCAAAGAAATCAGATTTAAAGAATTACTCCAGTTCGCCCGCAACAACGGATATAAACACGTCTTATCAGGAGACAACATCGATGACCTGAATGACTACAGGCCAGGATACCAGAAAGCAAAGGATCTGGGGATAAAAAGCCCCTACATTGAAGCAGGTATAACAAAATCGGAAATACGTGCTATTGCTAAAGATCTAAACCTGCCTAATTACAACAAACCTGCAAGCCCCTGCCTTGCAACAAGAATACCATACGGAATTAAAATAACCACTGAAGCACTTAAAATGGTTGCAGAAGCAGAAGCTTTTATAAGATACCTTGGATATAACATAGTAAGAGTAAGACACTATGATACAATGGCAAAAATAGAAATAGAAAAGGGAAAGATTATTAACTTTGTCTCTTTTCATGCTGATCTTGTAAGCTCTAGGCTAAAGGAAATTGGCTACCAATACACAGCTCTGGATCTTGAAGGATACCGGATGGGCAGTCTAAATGAGGTTTTAGAAAATAAAAATGAATGAAAATGAAATCAAAGAAATGCTGGAAAACGTAAAAAAAGGCATTACCACAGTAAAAGAAGCACAGGAACGACTTGCCCGCATGCCATTTAAGGATCTGTCATTTGCCCGTGCTGATACACACAGGGTAATCAGACAGGGGTTTTCAGAGGCTGTATACTGCCCAGGTAAGACTAAAGAACAGATTGTAAATATCCTGAAAGAGCTTAAACAATTTAGCCCTGTCGTTCTGGCAACAAGAATAGAACCAGATAAAGCACAGGAAGTCATTCGCATGCTGCCTGATGCATATTATGACGAAGAAGCAAGGATTATCAGGCTGGGCAAGTTTCCTGAACCAGTTACATCAAGATATGCCCTGATTATAACAGCAGGTACCTCTGATATACCGGTGGCAAAAGAAGCTATGATAACAGTTAAATCCTGCGGGGTGAGCGTAAAAACCCTGTATGATTGTGGTGTAGCAGGTATTCACAGACTTTTCAACCAGATAGAACTAATTCAAAAAGCTTCTGCCATAGTTGTCATCGCAGGCATGGAAGGAGCTCTTGCCAGTGTAGTAGGAGGCATTAGCTCCTGCCCGGTTGTTGCTGTTCCTACATCTACAGGATATGGGGCCAACTTTGACGGTCTGGCACCGCTTTTATCAATGCTTAATAGCTGCACATCCTGTGTTTCTGTTGTTAATATTGACAATGGCTATAGTGCCGGCATTATAAGCTCTATGATAGTTAAACAATCAAAATAAATATCAGGTTTTTATCAGACCCAGCTTTAAACCCACAAGAATAGCTTCTGTTCTATTGTTAACATTTAACTTTTTAAAGATATTTTTAATATGTGTTTTCACCGTTAACTTGCTAAGACATAATGTTTTGGCTATATCATCATTAGAGTGGCCTTTTGCAATCATATCAAGTACTGTTGCCTCTCTCGTAGTAAGGCTTTGAACATCTTTTGGAGGTTTTTTAAAGGGTAAAACAGTTAAATCCACGAATGCAAGCTTGTTCCACATTGTTCTTCTGAGAGCAGCGTCAACACGGGCAAGCAAAATATCAACATCAAAGGGCTTTTTAACAAAATCATCTGCACCGCTTCTAAGAGCCAGAAGCTCATCTGTTTTTTCCACAAGATCTGAAATAACAATTACAGGCAAATATTCAATATTTTCATTATTACGTATAAACTTTAATATTTCCCAGCCGCCACTAAAAGCAGGAGTAACATCAATCAAAAACAGATCCGGCAGGTCTTCAGGATACCTTAAATACTCCAGCGCCTTTTTAACACTAGAATAGCTCTTAAACTCATATCCAAAATCACCCAAAAACTCAAGGGATTGAGGCTTTTCTGCAATAACAAGCAATTTAGGCTTTGGTTTCATATTCATTCCCTTCAATTAATTTAACATTGTACCCCACAGATCTTTTTTTTTGAACCACATTGCAGGGAGTTAAACTTAATTGAAAAGTCATTTCTTCAAAACTAAAGCCCCTCCGGTTCTGGAAGGGCTTCAGTTGAATTATTTATTTACTATAATCAAGTTATGCAAGCTGGAACCAGACATCGTGAACCTTGTGAGTATTGCCATCAGTGGTTTGATAGGTTCCTAACTGATTGTGCTGTACAGCACCAGTTTGTTGCTGGTTAATGTAATTGGTAACATTTATCTTGGCTGCGTCTCCAAGACCTTCTAATGTAGTTACATTGTCACCACCAATTAAACCTAATGATCCTTTGCCAGATTGCTCAAGAGCCTGCTTGAGGTTTCTGAGATCAACATTACCGTTTTCATCTATACACTGGATACCTGTATGCTTTTGAGCACTCATTGCAACCTGAGCAAGTGCATCAAAACCATTTTTAGCATTCAGCTTCTGGCCGGTGAAAGGATCAATTGTCTGATCACCGAATACTTCTTTACCCGTTATTTTACCATCGCCATCGATATCACCCATGGCTAACATCTTGTCACCATTAGTTGCAGCACCATCAGCTTTGCCGTCACCATCAATATCAACACCTCTGCCTTGCTCTGCACTAACTTTGCCATCTTTGTTAGTATCAAGAATCAGCGGAGAACCAGTTGTGCCACCACCCTGGTTTTCAACAATGCCTGAACTACCAGAAGATGCAGCAGCAGCGGCAGCAGAAGCAGCTGAGAATGTAATATCACCTGTCCAGGGATTATAGCTAATAGATACAGCAGATGCAGATGCTGCAGCAGCAGAACTATTGTTATTTGCAGCAGCGGCAGCAGCAGCTTTGTTTTTCTCTGGATCTTTTACGTATAAGTTATTACTACCATTTTTAACTTTTACTACTGATTTATAATTCCGGCCGTTACCATCTTTTTTCTGTTCGTAAATATGGTATTTACCATCTTTGCCCTGAGCTACTAAATATTTAGGATACCCTTTGCTATCAACAGCACCCAGGTCTTTGCCTTCAACTGCCTGAAGTTCTTTAGCGTCAACTTTGCTCAATGCAGAGTTATTAGCAAGCTGGTTACCTGCACTGGCAGTAGCTGTTGCATTAGCACCATTAGCATTAACAGGGTTATTTGCAGGCATAAAAGGTTGCTGCTGAGCAGCTGGATTAAAAGCATTTTGTGGTTGCTGCATACCAGGCTGTTGTTGCTGGTTCTGCGGGTTCATACCAAACATTTGCATCATCATTTGCATCATTTGCATCATGAAACCCATAAACATTTGAAACATTTGCATCATAGGGTTTTGTTGCTGTTGTTGTTGCTGTTGCTGTGGCCCTGCAACATTACTTAATTGATTAAAACCATTAAATAAGCTTGCCAGACCAGAAAGACCTGAACCTGCAGAAGCTGAAGCTGATGCAAATGCACTACCGGCACCAGCAGAAGCAAATGCAGAAGCACCTTGAGATACTTGATAGTTAAATTGTGGTAACATTAAGCCCAAATATTGTGACATAGAACCTCTTCCTCCTCTTTATATCTCCCTTTAAATGTAATCCCGACTAAAAAATTATGTAGCCTCCTATATATATAAAAAAACAATCAAACATGTATAATTGCTCAATAAGGTTAATTATGCTAAATTGCAGGATAAGAAACACCCCCGACCAATATAGCCACAGTATATATTTTGTATATACAATTTATTTCACCCGGCCGGTTTCATTGGTAAGAGTATTTACAAAAATTTACGTTAAAAATTTCATCAAAACAGGGTAGGTTTTAATATTTTTTAATATTTCATCTGGAAAACAATTTTTTTTATAAATCAAATAACAAAAAATATCCTACAAATTGTTGAGCATACATCTGTTGCTTATCCCTTTGTCTCAGATAAAAAACCCATGGCAAGCATAATCCTTGCTATTAGGCTACCTAAAGGACACAAGGGGCTTAAATGCCTTCATAACAAGCAACACAGACGACATTACCAGAATTTAACAATATACCCAAAATTTAAAACCACTGCTAATATACGTTTATTATCAATTACCTCTGACTGAATTTACTTTCTTAAAGGAGCTATCTGTAAAGATTAATACCTTTCAAGATGGCCTGAATGCTTGAATATTCTAAAATACCCTGAACGGGGTATAGGAAAAATCAGGTTATAATTTTATTATGGTATAGGAGTATATACATTTTATATACTTGCCAGACAGGACAACCACATACACATCAAAGGAATAACCTTTCATTACAACTTTAAGCACACAGAATGGCGGTAGGGGAAAGAATGAATAACGATCATAACAAGCAAAATAAGTTGTATAGCAAGCTTAAAAACATTAATCACTCTATCAACAAGATGGTAGACTGCGTCAGAACTCTTGAAAAAATGAGATCGCTAAACTATATAAGTGCTGTTGATGAAACAGAACTGGAAAAGGTTCTCCAACAAATGCAAGAAATAGAAGAAAGCATAGAAAAAATCAACCTCTCAAAGGAAAAACCGGCAGAACAAAAAACTGTTCTCAGGGCCATAGGCAAAGATCGCAAACTCTGGGTCAGCAAACCTTCTTTAAAAGAAACCCGGGAAGATCATTCAGTACCCCGCAAACAGGGCTACACAAGTAACCCCATTGACCCTGCAAGCATGCAAAGCCCAGCATCACCGGCAAAAGATATCAATAACGAGGTAAATAATATGGTACCCCGCAGGCCTCTGTAAAAGTCTTCTATGCCAGCGGATTTAAAACCAGCCCTGACAGCAGTTTAGGATAAAAGTATGTTGTTTTTTGCGGCATACGGTGACCTGACATACAGATATCCCTGACAGTAGATACATCTGGTGTGCTGACCAGAAAGACCAGATGAGCAACACCCTTGTTATATTTATCGACCAGCTCTTTCTCATCCCGTATAAACTCAATATTATGCTGGTTTTTAAGCACTACAGTATCCAAGCCCATAATATACTCGAAAATCAATCTGTGCAAGATTGTCACATCCAGCTGTATAAGTATCTCAGGCACACCCTGCGACACCAGCAGATCTTTTACCTTTTCATAGTAAGGCTTTAAGAGATACAGAACACCTGATTGCTCTGCACTCAGCAGACCTGTTGCAATGCAATCTGTTGCAGCATTTTCAACAACTGCAAAACATTCTTCAACATCCTTGAATGAGTTTTTTTCAATTGCGAAATAAGGCTCTAGCTTTCCTAAAAGATCATCAAAAGGAACATCAACCGCCTTCATTAAAGCTCGATGAGTTGGGTACACTCTAAGCCCTTCATCATCAAGATTGGCAAAATACATCATAACAGAATTATAGGGTTTATCTTCTGAGATATCATTGTTATCTTCTGCCCGGCGCTGATCCCGATATTTTAAAGCTGTTTCATAACGATGATGACCATCTGCAATTAAAACATTTTTATCAGCCATAAAAGCCTTCACCATCTCAATGGCAGATTTATCTGTTATCTCATAGAATATATGCCTAACATCATCATCATCCACAACTTCTACCAGAGGTTTATCCGGCCTTGCTGCCTCAAATACCTTATCAACTGTCAGATCAGGATCAGAATAAATAGAAAATATCTGACTGAAATTAGCTTTTGCAGCTGTCATCAACCTTAACCGATCTTCTTTCGGGCCTCCCATAGTCTCTTCATGAGGCAATACCACTCTGCTCGAAAAATCTTCCAGATAACACCTGGCTATAAAGCCTTTTCTCACAACGTCTACACCTTTTGCATCTTTATATTTCTGAATATAAAAATACATTTTAGGTAAATCTGATCTCACCAGAACACCCTGTTCTAGCCAGTCATTATAGTCGTTTGCAGCTCTTAGATAACGATTATTCTTTTCATCATCATTATCATTAACTTTGCCAAGTATTAAACGCACAACGTTATAAAAGCTGCGCTCATATAATACATCCTGAAAATCAGGGCTTATAACATCATACGGCGGAGCAAATAAATTTTTATCAATCTTAACTTTATCAGGGTTATATGTAATACCTGTAAATGCACTTATTTTAACCATCTTAGAGACTCCTCAACAAAACTCAACTCAATTTGCAATTTTAAGATTTAATATTTTTGCGGTAAATTAATATAACTTCGAGATGCAGGTTGAATAGATAATATTACAAAAAAACGGAGAAAGAAATTGGACATAAGAGCAATGATAATGGCAGCCGGTATAGGCACCCGACTGGAACCGCTGACACTCTGCAAACCCAAGCCTCTGGTGCCTGTTGCCAATGTGGCCGTTATGGAACACATTCTAAATATACTTAAAAATCACGGTATAAAAGAAGTTATCTGTAATACTCATTATCTTGCAGACCAGATGAAATCTTATCTGGATTCTCAACCAGTTAAAAACCTTCAAATTAACCATATTCATGAAGAAAAACTCTCCGGAACTGCCGGAGGAGTGAAGAAATGTGAATATTTTCTCAATAAAGGACAAACCTTTATCGTCATGAGCTCTGATTCTCTCACTGACATAGACCTTCAATCACTACTAAAAAGACATCAAGACTCTGGAGCCATCGCCAGCATGGCACTCAAAGCAGTACCACAAAGTGAAGTGATCCACATGGGAGTAGTTGTAACAGATGCCACAGGAAGAGTCCTGGAATTTCAGGAAAAACCACCCGTAGAAGAAGCAAAAAGCAACCTGGTTAACACAGGTATATACATATTTGAGCCAGAAATATTCAACTACATTGAAGCTAACACCTTTTATGACTTTGCTAAGCAGGTATTCCCAGCATTAATGCAGGACAACAAACCACTCTATGGCTTTGAAATCAAAGAATACTGGAATGACATAGGAACACTTAACCAGTACCTGCTATCCTCTTACGATGTCCTGGAACGTAAAGTAAAAGTTAATATACCCGGTAAAGAATTTGACCACGGCTGGATCGGCAATAATACAAATACCGGACAGAACGTAACCTTTAAAAATAAAGTTTTAATAGGCCAAAACTGCCAGATAGAAGGAAATAACCAGTTCAAAAATAATGTAACACTCGGCGATAACTGCCACACAAGAGAAAACAACACCTTTGACGGCTGCCTCCTCTGGAACAATATTCAAACAGGCAAAAACTGCCAATTCTCTAAATGCATTATAGGCAACAATGTCATCACTGGAAACAACGTAACTATAAGTGAAAATAGCATCATAGCAGACAACTGCCAGATACCAGATGGGGCAACTATACCTCCCGGAACACTTATCGAGCCAAACAATACATATGTATTACAGTGATCACGCCCTGTTTCCGGTGTCTGCCTGCAATAAATTCAGTTTTTGCTGGATTTTTTTAACATCTATACCTGATTGAGGCAACTCTGGAGAAGTTAAAGCTTTTCTATAGTGATGCTGGGCATCCTCAAGTTCTTTTTGTGCAAAATAGATTTCTGCTATATAAAAGTGTGCTACAGCATCAACCGGGTTTAAAACTATCCTGTTTTCCAACACATCAAGGATATTATCATGTTTGCCAAGCTCTATTGAAAGTTCTACATAAAACTTAAACGCTTTATAATCGCTTTCATTAAGCCGGTAGGTTGCTTTAAAGGCATCATAGGCTAATTCTTTCTGATTTCTTGAAAGATAGATATATCCTTTGTTGTAGTGGGCCCAGCTATAGTCAGGATTGATTTCTAAAACTCTGTTATAGTATGTCAGAGCTTCATCAAGGGCTCCCTGATTTTGCATTTCAAAGGCCAGATAGAAATAAGCATATTCATCTCTGGGGTTTAACTTTATAGAAGAGGTTAAGTGCTTTATAGCTCCTTCTGAATCACCGCATTTACTTAGCAAACACCCGAGATTAAAATGAGCATTAGCATCTTCAGGATCAAGTTCAAGAGTCCTGTTATAAGATTCTACAGCTGCCTTAATGTTACCTGATCTATCAAGAGCATAAGCAAGGTTATAATGAGCATCTACAAAGCACGGTTCTATTTTAATAGCCTGTGTATAGGCATTAATGGCTCCTTTAAAGTCATTAAGCTTTTCTTTTAAAACACCAAGGTTATAATATAGATCTGGTTCTCTTGGAAATCTTGAAATCAAGACATTATATTGCACTATAGCCTCTTCGATGTAGCCATTTTCACTCAGATCCATAGCATAAATCTGGCGCAGTGAGTCATTTTCAGGATCTCCCTGAAGCTGAATTCTGTATTGATCAAGATTTCTCTTAATATCCTCGTCCGTTCTTTTTTGCTGACTCATCATTCTGGTCATTATCCTCGGTTTACCTCTTCCTCTAATCTATTTCAGTCAATCAACGATTTTAATTCAGTATATTCTGAAACACAAAAATTTTCCAATAAAAATAAAAAAGAGAGGAACCCTCTCTTTTCAAATCAGTTATCAAAACTACTTAAGGATTATCTTTATCATCCCGGTAGCAGAGCTGGCAAGTATGTTACCCCCTCCGTTATTGACCTGAGCTGTATAAGATGCCCCCATAAAGTTTTTACCTCCAGAAATAACCTTTATATCAGGATCAAGAACAACATCTCCCATGTTAGACTTTGCTTCTATAGTAACATTAGCCTGCCTGTTTATAGAAATCAGTATATCGCCAGAGTTTACTTCTACCTTACACCTGGCATCAGGAGCCACCTGATCTATATCAACCTCTACGCCACCGGCATTCGCCTTAATTTTAGCATCTTTACTTTTTAGAGACAATGACCCAAATGATATATTTCCGGCATTAACAGTAATTGATACAGGATTTGTCAGCTTATTGCCTGTAAGAGCACCTGAATTAGATGATGCATAAACTTCTCCTGAAAGGTTAGCAAGGTTTATTTTTCCAGCATTATTTTCTAATTCTACCTTACCTGAAATTGATTCAATGCTAATATCATTCGTACCGGGCAATTGCTTAAGGTTAAATCGCTCAGGTACTTTTATATCGAGGTCTACTCTTGCAGAAAGCCCTCCTAAAACAACCATTTTAGGAATAACGAGGTCTACGGCATTAGCATTTTTAGCCAGAAAAGAAGATTTGAATGCCTGCTTTAGTTGTTTTTTCTCTTCTTCCGGTGTTGCGTTTGGCAAAAAGAGCTTTTTAGTAACCAGCACTTTATCTTCGCCTGTCACAGAAAGGTTTACTGAACCTACAGGGTTGTTGATATTAATACCTGAGGCGCCAGATGCATCTATAGACTCGTCAACTGAGTCCTGTTCTTGATAGTCAATGTTTTGACCTGAGATATTGACGTTACCATCTCCTGAATTAATATTAATATTACCTATAAAACCAAACACTGAAAGGATAAAAGAAACAGCCAGAACAGAAAACATTATTACACCTGGGTTATCAATAAAAATAAATTCCGCTAACATCTTACAACTCCTTTATTTGTATTCTAAATTTCCTTTGTATTTATCTACAAAAAAGACTATTGAATTTATCAAAATATATTAACACAGGAGATATATGTATGAAACAGGCACAACATAAAAAAGATCAGTGCATAACTTAAAAAGTTTTCGATTTTCAAGCCTAAATCCTGCCCACCCTAAAGGAAGGCATGGGGTCTCTTCTTTTTGAAAAAAGAGGCAAAAACTTTTCACAACTGGCTTTGAAAGCCCGGGCCAATCGACTCGTTCAACCCATATCTTCACTTTTAAAATTTTTGAAAATCTAAACAAAAAATCTATTGTTATATTTATGCATTAGTCTTTAAAAAATTTTTTCGGCAATTACTTGCAAACCGTCCATTGAAAATTTTAAAGGAATTGTTAAGTTCTTCAATTTTTTGTCGATAAAATAATTAAAATGTGAAACGATGCAATAAAATTCATCTAAAACCGGGAGGACAAAATGGGACTATCACCAAGCAATTTAAGCGGTAGCAACATTTTCAGAAGTATATCAACCCCTATAGCCGATACAGCAGCTATTTCACGTGGAGCTTTCAGAACTCCATCGGCTACTGCACTGGCCCCTTCAAACACAGCAGCAGCTACTAATGCAAACCCGGCAACAGGTGGCCCCACTTTCATCTCTTCAGCACAGGTATTGGCACAGAATGCCATTACTACATCCAACGTTGTTACAAGCCAGAACGCTATAGAAACCGGCCAGAATCTTAAACAGGCTTTAAGCGCAATCTCAGAACAAACGCCGGCTCCCAGATTTCAGACAAAGACAGGTGTATTTCAGACCCCTCAAACCCAGCAAACAACCACCGCAAAAGAGTTTAACCCGATTAATGTTTTTTCAAATGTCCGGACATCAAGCCCTGCTGTAGAATCAGGCATGGCTATGACTGGCAGAAACGCTGCCATAACAGCCCAATCAGCATCAGACTTTGCAGCTGTTAACGCAAATCTGGGTGTAAAATTCACCCAGCAGGGTTCTCAAGCACTTCTGGCTCTTCAAAACGCTGCCACACTGGCTGCCATGCAGGGAGCTGCTCAAAACATCACCGGCAAAATGGACGGCATGATACCTGTTACAGCAGCACTCACTAACGACTTCAGCCTGATCAACCATGCTGGAACCCGTGGCAGCAGAGACCTTAAAATATTCGACAATGTTACAGAAACATTCAACAAACTCCTCGATGGAGGTGGCCACGGGGGCGGAACAGGCGGCCTGCTGGGAAGACCCGAAAAAGAGGAAGAAAACGCTGAAAATCAAAATAAGAAAAAGGGATTTAACATGATGGGTTAACTATTCTGAAATGATTTTCGCAGAATAATTTTTGTTATTTAAGTCATTAACAAGCCTCTGGGCATGTTGTTTGTCTGAAAAAGCACCCACCTGAAGGGTATATTGCCCTTTGTGTTCTTTTATTATAGGAGCCAGAGTCATATCTGAATCAAGCATTTTATCATAAGCTTTCTTGGCATCATCAATAGAAGTATAAGAACCTACCATGACCCTGTTAACTGATTTAGGCGATTCCTGCACAACAGGCATCGTATCAGTGGAAGCATTTTGATTTTCTGGCAATCCAGCATCTCTGTCTTTACGGTTTTTATCTATATCTGCTGTTGTCTCTGAATCAGTAGAAGTAACTTCATATGTCTCCTCAAGAGATTCTGATACAGTCTCATCCAGCCTGTTATCCAGAGAGCCACCTGAAACATCTCCCGGGGCACTAATGCCATGGGCATCTGAGGTGTCCATTTCACCTGCTACGTTACCCTCTGATGTCTTTTCAACAACTTCCATTGACCCGCCATCATCCTGAAGAAGCGCATCTATATCAGATTGATACATCTCCTGCAACTGCCCTTCAACAGCATCAGGAACTTTTCTTCCCTTTTTACCAAACATAGAGTCATCAAGCTCTGGCGCTACCTCTATCTGATCCCTCGCTGTTGAGGTTAAATCTATATGAGGAGTAATAATATTTACTACCAGCAAATATATAACAAATGAAATAGTGAAAGTAATTAAAAAAAGTAAAACAACCAGCACTTTCGGATTCATGTTAGCAACCTTCTCCTCTATTAATACTGAAATTAATTATTAGTTAACTGGTTTGACCTTATAACCTGCATTTTTAATTTGATTATACTCTATAGTATACTCTTTCATAAGCCTTAAAGCCAAGTCATTTACATTATTCAGGTTCATTTCACTTAACAATCCGGCAGCTTTCACCGGGGCATCTTTTGATTCTATATTCAAACCAGTATGAATCAAGCCAGACAATGGGCTTATCGTAGCAATAGAAACACTCAGCTTACCGTCATTATAATAAAGGTCATCACCTTTTCTAACAACACAGTTCGCACCCATCGCCTCATTAAGAGCATTCTGGATAATGCATATAAACAAACGCTGCCTCAGCACAATCTCTTCAATAGAGGCCCCAAAATGTTCAATAATAAAATGAAGCATTCTCGTTGAATAAATAGGCGAAGAGGCCTTTACATCCTGAATATCTATCATATGGTCAAGATTAACTTCACTTTTTCCAATAAATGAAACAATTGCATCCCCCAGAATATCAAACGTTCTGTAGATCCAGTGAGGCCTGAGCTGCTCACCGGTATAAACCACTTCGTGATCAAAGTCATAAGCTATTCTCATAAGCAGAAATATCCTTCCATAGTTCTGACTGATTATTACTCAAAAGGGCTCTTTTGAGCCTTACGCAAGATTCACATTTTCCGCAATGTTTTTCACCCCCCAGATAGCAACTCCACACAAGCTCTAAAGGTACCTTTAAGTTAAGGGCACAGGAGACAATCTCTGTCTTTGTAAGGTCATTTAGGGGAACAGAAACCTCTACTCTATTATTTGTTGAGTATGCAAAAGCATTACTAAGCTTATCTGCATACTCTTTGGTATTATCAGGAAAAGTCGTTGCTTCTTCAGCATTTGCACCGAATACAACATACCTGCAACCCAGGCTTTCAGCAATAGATGCAGCAATATTAAGCATAACTCCATTTCTATTAGGCACCCAGACCGCTTTTGCAGATTTTAACTGATAATCTGTATCAGAATCAAGCTGCTCAAGTGTATATTCAGGCAGGTCACAATCTTTATTTACCAGAGATGTTGAGGTTATATCAGCTAGCCAGTCAAGTTTTATAGTTTGACAGGGTATTTTGTAATAGTCAGAAATCTTTTTTGCTGCCTGTTCTTCTTTTAGGGCTGCCCTCTGGCCATAATCAAAGTATAAAGAGCGTTTTACTTCATAAAGATCAAGAGCCATACCCATACTCACAACAGAATCAAGCCCCCCGGAAAGCAATGCAATAGCTTTTTGACTGTTCATAAATTATTCACCCTCTTCAAACGCCATTTCAATTTCATCTCTTGCCCAGCCCGGAAGCCTGTCGTCTTCAAGCAGTTTTTGCAACTCCAGCATGCCTTCAAGTTCATAGATAGCCCTCACAGCCTCCCTGGAAACTTCTTCATCTTCATCATAAACTACTGGTACAAGGATTCTAATCAAAGACGGATCCCCCATAGATGCCAGAGTTTCTACAGCAGACATCCTGACTGACGGAGCTTCATCCATTAAAGAGTCTTTCAGATATTGAACAGTATCTCTATCAGAGTCAGCACCAATTTTACGGATAGCATCTATAACCTGTTCTTTCAGAAATGTAAATTTATCAAATATACCCCGCTTGGAATCCAGTATTTTCAGAAGCGGCTTAATCGCCCTGACATCTCCAAGCATACCCAGAGCCTTTGCAGCTGATTCTCTAACGTAGACAGAACTCTCTTTTTCATCAACAACAAGATTTATCAACGGGTTAACAGCATATGTATCACCTATTCTGCCCAGTGCTTCTGCTGCATTTAGCCTTACCCTGTAGTGTTCAGTTTTGTCGTTTAAAACATACATCAGAGGTATAACAGCCTTTTCATTTTTTAAAAGCCCAAGAGCCTTAATAGCAGAACATCTAACCTTGAGATATTCATCTCTATTTACCTTTACAGGGTCATCTTTTCCTTCTATTTCTCTGTTTCCAAGTACAAGATCTACAAGAGGCATTACGGCTTCTTCTTCTTTTGTTCTTGCAAGAGCATTACAGATAAATATAAGAACCTCTACATCACACTCTGTTTTTAATAACTCAAGAAGAATAAAGCTAATAAACCCTGATGCCGTAACCTGAAGCTGTTCCAGGGCTTTAACCCGCTCAGATGAAGGCTTCTCTCGCTGGCTAATTAACCTTTCTACTATCTGTTCTATTTCTTTTTTTCTCAGGCTATCGTAATCCATGGTAACCCTTGAGCCTTTAGAATCAATTTAAATCATTATAAAACGAAAACTCTATCAAATCTCAATATAATTAAAGGCTCATTTGGAATTTTTAGAAGCATTTGACTGCTGTGCCTGCGGCAGTGGACCAAAAGTTAGAGATTTTGAGGTAATCCCAATAGGTATGGTCGTAATAACTTTATTCATTTGAAGGTCGACAAGGGTTAGTTTATCTGACTCTGCGTTGGTCACCAGAGCTTTATTAGTTCCCGGGAGAATGTTGAACGAACTCGGAAAGCCACCTGTATTTAATTTTATTTCACTAATAACTTCAAAAGTCTGATTATCAAGTACGCTTAGCCTATCTTCGCCAGCTTCCAGGATATAAAGCTTCGTGCCATCTTCTGACAAATCAAGATCAACTGGCTTATCACCCATATTAGCAGCACCATCATACTCTTTCTTATTAAGATTGTAGACCATCAGTGTATTTGAGGTCCTACTTACAATGTATAATCTTTTTTCTTCAGGGTCTGTGATCATTTTTGATGGGTTTTTCAAGACAAAAAGGAAGCTTCTATTTTCAGGGTTCAGGGCATCCCACTGACTAATAATGCCAGAGGCTTTATTATACATATAAAAGCTTCTATTATCACTTGATGCAAGAACACCATCAGGTATTCCCTTAACATCTACGTTCGTTATAACCTCAAATAGATCCGTGTTTATTACACTAATTGTACCAGAGCCACTATTAGCAACAAATACCTTTGATCCATCAGGACTCACTGCAATATCCGTTGGCCTTAAACCAACTTTAATAAGATTTTCAAGCCTGTTAGTTCTGGTATCTATTGATCCGACAGCATTGGCCGCAAGACATATAACATATAAACGGCTACCATCAGGGCTTAATACTGTCTTGTATGGCAACGCACCCACTTTTATCTTATCTACTACATTTGCATTCTTTGGATCAACAACATAAAGGATGTTACCTCCAACTGAGGTCACATACAAATACCTGTTCCCAATCCCAAAAGCACCTGATGTATCCAGGGAGGGTACATTTTGGGGTTCTACATAATCTTTATCGGTTTCTATAACATCATCTCTTACCTGCAAACCATGTTCTGTATTAGATAAACCACTCTCAGAAGCGATAAGGCTATTATCACCTACAGGAGCTTCCTGTTGTTGAGTTTCAGAGGCATCATTCTGTATGTTAAAAGGGTTTGCCTGTTGCGATGGGATAGAAAGATCACCAACAATAGATCGTAAATCTGGTGGCACTATCAGGTATTCCGGAACTATAAGATCCTGTGGCAGTAAGCCTAACTTAACCTTTAAAGGCACTTCGGGACCACTTATCAAAGTTTTTTCACCTGTTTCTTTTTCAATAACCCTGAGCAAAGACAGGTTATTAGAGAAAACAATAAGGTCAGGACGTTCAGAATCCTGGGGTATTTGTGTAAGTATTCTTAAATCACCAGAACTTTCAGGATAAGACACCGGTAAAACTGGTATATAAACAGTCTTATCAGAAAGCTCAATTAAGCCATCAAACCTTATATTAGCTCCGGGATAGTGTTTATTAATATAAGCTTCCACATCTGAGGGTAGTTCTGTTGCTAAAGTCGGGTAAACAGCAGCGTTAAAGAAGATCAATAGCGACACCAAAACTAACAGATGTTGAAAAAACTTTTTTGATGTTATTTTTAAGGCCAAGAACCGGAACCTCCTCACAATCACTAACTTTAAATTATCCAATAAGCATAACCTAGTGGCTACTTCCTGTAAAGGCATCTTTAAATTTATCAATTATATTTGGTATTTTCGACGATTTATCAATTTCAATCTCTTCAAAGCGCTTGAGAAGCTTTTTCTGCTCTTCCGTAAGTGATACTGGCGTTTTAATAATCAAGCGAACATAGAGATCTCCTCTGCGTTTTGAGTTATTCAGGTATGGTACGCCCGCTCCTTTGACAGTTATAATAGTTCCTGTCTGGGTTCCGGGTAATACTTTAATCTTCTCAACACCATCCAGCCGTGGTATTTCTTTTGTTGTACCCAGTGCAGCCTGAGAAATTGTGATTGGCTGGTCCAGATAAATATCAACCCCTTCTCTTTTGAATATTTCATGTGATTTAACGTGCAATACAACATAAAGGTCACCAGAGGGGCCTCTGTTTCTGCCTGCATCTCCCTCACCACTAAGGCGTAATTTAGCCCCGTTATCTACTCCGGCCGGAATATTTAACTGTAAAACCTTTGCTACTTGCTTTCTACCATTTCCAGAACATTCAACACAGGGATCTGTAATCTTTTGCCCCATACCACCACAGTCAGGACATGTTGAAACCTGCGTAAAAGTACCTATAAAGGTTCTTGTTGTTTGTTGTACCTGACCAACCCCATTACAGGTAGCACATCTTACAGGAGAAGAACCGGGTTTCAGGCCGGTACCGCCACAGGTATCGCAATGTTCAAGATGTTCAATTTCTACTTCTTTCCTGACTCCAAATATAGCATCGTTAAAATCTATTTCAAGGTCTAATCTGAGGTCATTGCCACGTGACGGAGCATTAGGATTAACTCTCTGGCCACCAAAGCCGCTAAAGCCTCCAAACATGGCACTAAATATATCTGAAAACTCTCCAAAAACATCAAAGCCACCGCTAAAGCCCTGGTATCCTGAAGCAGACAAACCATCGTGACCATATCGATCGTACATTGAACGTCGTTCTGGATCACTCAAAACTTCGTATGCTTCTCCCAGCTCTTTGAACAGCTTATCTGCATCCGGTGATTTATTCACATCAGGGTGATATTCTCTGGCTTTTTTTCTAAAAGCCTTTTTAATTTCATCCTGTTCGGCATCTCTGTCAACGCCTAATACTTCGTAATAATCTTTTTTAGACATCAGCCATTTTTACCAATTTACTACGTTTAACTTTCACTGCATTCATCCTGTTGGTCATTGTGGTTTGTTTGTTTATTTTCCTGATTTTGTACTCCCTCAGGGTTGGAGGCAACTTTAACCATGGCAGCTCTTAAAACCCTATCGTTGAGAATATAGCCGCACTGCAGTTCAGCACTAATAGTATTATCCTCAAATTCCGTTGTCTCTTCTTGCATAACAGCCTGATGGAAATTGGGGTCAAAGAGCTCTCCAGCAGTTTTAATTTTTGAAACCTGCATTTTTGTCAGGCTATCCTGCATTTGTCTGTATAAAACGTCAAAGCTCTCTTTAAGCTTCTCTGAATCATCCAGTGTTTTAAACGAAAGATAAGCTCTATCGAGAGTATCAAGTACCGGTATCAATGCAGTAATAACATCAGCTGCACCGGAGTTATAAAGTTCCTGCTTAACCTGATCCTGTCTTTTTCTATAGTTATCAAAATCAGCTGCTAGCCTGACATACTGGTTTTTAAGAGTCTCATGCTCCCTTGTAAGGGTTTCTCTTTCTCCCTCTAGCTTTCTTATATATTCTATATTTTCACTATTTTCCTGCTGATTAACATTTTCTTCAGCAGAAGAATCAATTTTTTCTTTCATCTTCTTCGAAAAAAAAGGGTTATTAGTCATTTTTTCACTCTCTTTTTCTTCATTGGTCGGGCTTTTGTCTGGTTCTTCACGGCTTTTCATTGCTCTTTTCCTGCTCTTTCAGGTTATTATTATACTTTTCAAATATTATAAGGTTTAAAATCATGACAATACCGAAAAATACATAATTTTTTAATCATTTTTTTAAAGAAGTTAACAAATCTTTCATGAACTTAATTGTTTTGCTAACAACAAAAAATACATTCTTTCCTACTCTTTTTCAGGTGTTTGCTGTTCATCGTCTTCTCCTATCGGGTAAGGAGCTGGGGGCTGGTCAAAGGTAGACTTGTAAATAAAAGAATATTTAAACTTTCCACCTTCTTTATCCATAAGATATTTAACTTTGAAAAGGTCTTCAAAAGCCCTGGCAAACTGCTCACCAATATCAACGGGAAAATGTTCGCCACAGATAAGGCAAAAGACAGGTTCTTTCTCTTTCATTCTTATAACATTAACATTAAACTCATTACCACACTTACATTTTAAGGTGATCCTGGGGTAACTTGTCTGGTCTGGCATACTCAAACCTTTCTTAAAAATTTCTCATCGCATACAAAAAAATTAGCCTCTATAATAAGTTTAACCACAAAATAAAATTAATTGACAAGCAAGGAAAAACAAACATGATAAAAGTAGCTTACTTTGATTGCTATTCAGGGGCAAGTGGAGATATGCTCCTTGGGGCACTTCTCGACAAAGCGGTTGATTTTGACTGGTTTTGCAACGAAATAAAAAAACTAAACCTGCCAGAAGATAGCTATAAACTTACAAAAACATACGTTGACAGAAGTTCTATAAGCAGCTGCAAAATAAATATCGACCTGACAAAACACGAACATGTTCACAGAGGCTATAAAGAGATATGCAAAATTCTGGATAACTCTCAAATAAACGAAAAAGCCTGTAAATTATCTAAAGAAATATTCTTTAAAATTGCAAAGGCAGAAGCACAAGTTCACAACAAGAGTATTGAAGAAATACACTTTCATGAAGTAGGTGCCATGGATTCTATTATTGATATTGCAGGTTTTAGTATATGCTATACATCCTTGAATGTGGATAAATGCTATGTAAGCCCTGTACCCGTAGGTTCAGGAACAGTTGAATGTGCTCATGGATGTCTGCCAGTACCAGCACCGGCTACACTTGAGATGCTTAAAGAAAACGTTTTAATCATTAAACAAAACAATAATATAAAAGAAGAATGCTTTACCCCAACCGCCTGTGCAATACTCAGCACTATTGCCAATAAATGCACAACATTTCCTGATTTTGACAGGATCACAAGCACCGGCTATGGCGCAGGAGACAAGGTTTTTTGCAACAGCATTGTCAGCAATTTAAGATTTGTAATAGGAGAGAAAGACTAAAAAACAAATTACCAGCAAAAACAAGGTCTGCTGGCAATCAAATTTATTAATCAAAAGCTTTTTTAAATTATCCTGCTGACTCATCCTCTGCAACAGTTGGAACCTCTGCACTAACTTCACCAGCTTCAGTCGATTCTTCTTCTTCTTCAACCTTGGATGCAGTTACATTTAACACTGCTGTATCTTCTGGAAGAGCAGTCTTGACCCCTTCAGGAAATGTCAGATCTGCAACAGTAATGGATATACCCACTTCTGTAATACCTGAAAGATCAAAGGTAATGCTTTCAGGAATATCCTGCGGGAAACACTCAACTTCTAATTCATCAACAAGTTGCAATATCATTGCTCCCTGTTTTGCAACCGGAGCTTCATTCTCAAAAGCAAGAGGTACATTGACTCTAAGAGTTTGATCCGCTTTTACCTGAATAAACTCAATATTAAGAACCTCTAGAGAAACCGGATCAACTTGAACATTCTTAACCATGGCATTGTAAGAGTTGCCATTTTTCTTCAGGGTAACGAGATTAGGGTTTTTTGTATAATAAAGATGAGTAAAAGTCTTCTTATCCACCTCAAAAGATATTGACTCAGAACCTTTGCCATAATATGTAGCAGGCAATCGGCCTTCTCTTCTTAACTGTCTAGGATTAACAGATTTATCTCTATCTTTAACATCTACATTAGGTATCTTAGTAGCCATTTTAATAACTCCTTTTACAAATAAAAAGCTGGGGCGAAAGGATTCGAACCTCTGAATGGCTGGACCAAAACCAGCTGCCTTACCACTTGGCGACGCCCCATTACTTAATTTATATTTTAACATCCATGAAACCAATGTCAAGTAAACCGGGGCTCTTCTTCTTTACAGAGCTCAAAGCTTCTCAGAAGTCCTGCTATATTTATAAACATAGCATTTAATAAATCAGACCAGGGAGGAAATCCTTTCAGGAGAAACAAAACTTGCAGATTAAAGCTCTAAAAAGCATTCCACAAAGAAGATAGAAGGGTTTCAAGTTTTCGCTGTTTATTATCCCTTAAAGAGCATTAAATGTAAAGTCTGGCAAGCGTTAATAAGTGTCATTCAGGTAAAATAAACTATTCAAAGGAAAATTTTTCAGCAAGCTATGATATCTAAAAAATTTACCCTTTTTAACAAGGTTTTGAACAAATACCTTGACAGGCTAAAACCCTTCTTGCAAAGAGACTTTAAGAAAATATAACAAAGTTTTGAACAGGTTTTGAACAGAATTTATTCAGATTTGTGTGAAAATTTTTTTAACAAAAAACAAAATCTATAATTGAAACACTTTATGACTAAAATTCTCATTATTTCGTGTTCTCAGACACGATATAGTTAAACAAACTGCAACAAATGCTTTGCTTAATGAGCTATGTAGAGTAAAATGGTAAAAGATAATAAAAATTAACAAACAATCAAGCAGGAAAACGTTTTATGGAATTCTTAAGAAAAAATAGTAAGATTATCGTAGCTGTTATAGCCCTGACATTCATCCTTTGGACTGTAGTACCAATGCTTTTACCTCTTTTGTTTGGCTAGATGACCTGTAATAAATTATTATGATATTCTTTAAAACTTTAAAAAGATCTATACCCGGGGTGGTATGGGTTTTAATATTAATATTATCGTTGATGAACAGCTTCTTCTTTGTTGCGCAGAATCCTGTTTTAGCCTCAAGTAAAAAACAAAAGATTGAAGAATTTAAACAAAGACAGAGCCACCTTGAACAAAAGAAAAAGGAAATCAGGGCAAAAAAAGAAAAAATTAAAAAAGAAGAATATAAGGCAATACAAGATCTAAAAAGCAACCAGTACCGGCTTGAATCTGCCCGGGTTTCTCTAAGAGACCAGCAATACAGACTTAGCATGGCCAAAAGAAACCTTGATACACTTGAACAGGACCTAATAAAACTTGATAACGACCAGAAAAAACTCACCAGTGAAGCAGCAAAAAGAATTCGACACATATATAAAGGTGAACGGCTGAGCCTCCTTCACATGGTGCTGGGCGCAAAAGACATCACAACATTTCTGGATCGCCTTTATTACCAGCAAAGAATGATTAAACGAGATAAAGATGTACTTGAAAAACTTCAAAAAAAGACAAATGAACTCGTAAAAGTCAGAGAAAAACTGCAACAACAAAAAGAAAGTATTATTTCATCCATTAATAACATATCAAAGAGACAAAGTGAAATAGCTATTGCAGTTAATATAAACAAAGACCTGGTAAATAAACTCAAAAATGATCGTTCAGCCTACGAAGCAGCAGAAAATCAACTTGAAAGAGAATCAAAGCAACTTGAATCCACAATCAAAACACTGTTATCATCCGGAGCAAAAACTGTTTCATACGCTACTGGGAACTTTGTCAGACCTGTATACGGCACTATAACATCTCCTTATGGCTGGAGAAGACACCCTATTTTTGGAGGCAGAAAATTTCATACCGGGGTTGACATTGCAGGACCGAATAGAAGCCCCATTAGAGCAGCTAATAGTGGCAAAGTTATTTACTCAGGGTGGTATGGTGGCTATGGAAAAGTTGTTATAATAGATCATGGCAAGTCAATAACAACCCTTTACGCTCACCTGGCTACAATAAAGGTAAATAAAGGACAGGACGTCTCTAAAAACCAGGTCATAGGGCTTGAAGGAACTACAGGATACTCTACCGGACCACACCTGCACTTTGAAGTAAGGCTAAACGGCAAACATACAAACCCTATGAACTATATAAAATAAAGGAAGTAAAGTTAATAAAACTTTTTATATTTACAACTTAATTCTATATCCATGTATTAAAGTGTGTTATACTACATTATTCAGGTTAATATAGCTTTAAAAACAGTAAAAAAACTTAATAAAACAAAACTTTTAAAGAACTTTTTTAGCAAAACACAAGAATGAACATTAAAAACAATTTAAAAGCATACATCTTAGCAACATTAATATGCATAACCTTTTCAAACTGTATTTATGCAGAGAAAAATACGTCAGTTTTGGCTGAAAAACCAGACAAAATAGAATATCAAAAAGCTCTAGAAGTTGCAAAAGCAGAAGATTTAACAACTATAGAGGCAGCAAAACTAGACGAGACAACAGCAAAAGAAGAAGAAGCCTCTCAAAACAAAACCCTTTCAGCCCGTGCTGTTGTTGTTGATCTGATAAGCGATAAACTGGAATACATACAGGAGAATGACACCTTTGTTGCCACAGGATCCGCAAAGGTTGTTGTAGCTGAACAGAAGGCAGAACTTGTCGCAGATAAGATTACATACTACCAAAAAGAACAATATATAACAGCAGAAGGCAACTTAAGAATTATAAAAGAAGGCAAGCTTATAAACGGAGATTTTGCTAAAATAGATCTAACCAAAAAGTCTGCCCTGGTAGATAACCCAAATGCCGTAATAAGCAAAATAAGAATGAAAGCCAATGAAGCAAATTTATACCCGGAATATATTGAACTAAAAGAAGGTCAGGCTATTCTAAACCAGGAAAATGCAGACGTATCACTGTCTGTTAGTGAATATAAACCTAAAGAACTTGGAGGAAAAATACCAGGTCATACTACAGTTGAACCCAAAGACCCTGACAGCAAAGATCCTCGCTATAAAATTGTTGCAAAAGAAATAGAACTTGACCGTGCAAAACAAACCAACAACCTTATCGTTAAAAACGCAAAGATTTATGTAGGCAAGCTAAAAATAGCAACCATACCGAGACTAACTCTTACTGTCGGTGAAAACGCAAAGGTTGTAGAAGCAATGCTTCCTGAAGTAGGTTATAATAAAAGCATAGGAGGCATTTATTTTGGCCCGAGTCTGACTTTAGACCTACCAAAAAGCTCTTTTCTGCGTATCTCTCCTGTGGTTTCTGCCTTTGGGCGTGATGGTTCAATTGGGGGTGGTGGCATAGCCCGCTTCAGATCCCCCATAAACAAAACTGATATCGCTTATACCACTACAGGTAACAGGCTTGTAGTTAAAGGCGAACAGAAATTGTACAAAGATACAACTAAAATCAAGTATACCGTTAATGAATACCCTGATAACGGTTTTCTGGGAACAGGGTTGTACCGACCTCTTTACCTTGCTGAGCTTGTTGATGAAAGAAAAATAGGCAAAGTTCTCAATCACAACATCTTCACAAGGTTTGGAAGTGGTATTGCTCGTGATGTTAACGACGGTATAGCAACCCCGAGAGTTCAACTTCAGGGTAATATAATAAGTGAAAAACCTATACTTCATTTTAAAGACTATGTAGAACTCAGATTACAATCTCAATTTAATGTTGCAGCTTACGGCACAGGAGACACATACGCAATTGTAAGAGGAGGCCCCCGTGTTGACTGGAATCTGGGGAGATTGGATCTTACAACATCATATCTTCATGCAGGTATATGGGGAGATACCCCCTTTGTTTTTGACGAATTTGTAAGAGGGACAAGCAACCTGATTCTAGCAGGTGACTTCAAAATAACTAATTTCCTCAGCATAGGTAACATAAGAAGTTTAAATCTCTCCAGGGATGGAGCAGAACCCCAGCTTTCGACGGAAAATCAATTTTATGCTAGAGTAGGCCCGGAAGACTTCAAGTTTAGAATTGGCTATGATATAGCCCGGAAACGCTCTACTTTTGGACTTGACTTATTCCTGGGTTCAGGTAGATCGGCCCTAAATTTCGACCGAATGAAGATCCTGCATCCTGGTGTAGACATGAATTACTAATTAGGAGTATCCTTAAATCATGACTTTAGCAGACTGGTTTGCAAAAAGAAAAAATAATAAAGCTAAAGCGAGCGATATCAAGATTGGAGACATTCCATTAACAGACGAAGAAGTCAAAAAACTATGGAAAAAGTGTAATTACTGTCAAAAATCTATACCAAAGAAGGAACTAAAGAAAAACTATATGGTATGCCCGGAGTGTGACTACCATTTTCGGGTTGGAGCACAGGATAGAATCGCTCATCTTGTGGATGAAAACTCTTTTGAAGAAATCAATGCACACATAAAACCCGCAGACCCACTGGGTTTTTACGACACAATGAAATATACAGACAGACAGGAAGAAGCTTTTAGCAAAACAAAACTTGCTGAAGCTATTGTAACAGGCTTTGGATTCATAAATGGCCACCACCTCGCACTGGGAATAATGGACTTCTCATACATGGGTGGCAGCATGGGCTCTGTCGTTGGAGAAAAACTAACACGGCTCATAGAAGAAGCTATCAGAAGGGAAGTACCCCTTGTTACAATTAGCTCTTCAGGTGGCGCCAGAATGCAAGAAGGTATTTTAAGTCTTATGCAAATGGCCAAAACAAGTTGTGCCCTGGCCAGAATGCATGAAAAAAAGCTTTTATATATATCCATTCTTGCTGAACCAACTTTTGGTGGTGTTACTGCTAGTTATGGAACGCTGGGAGATATACTAATAGCAGAGAAAGATGCCAGAATAGGCTTTGCCGGCAGGCGTGTTATAGAACAAACTATAAGACAAAAGCTGCCCTCAGACTTTCAGACTGCCCATTATTTATTTAAATACGGACAGGTAGATATGATATGCCACCGATGTGAACTTAAAAAGACACTTTCAGACCTTTTTGACTTGCATAAACCCGGTCAAACTTTTGTACAGAAAGAAAAAGAAGCACAAGAAGCAACAGCAGGAAATTAACAATGGAAAAACGTCCCACAACATCAATGGAATTCGAAAAACCTATTCATACAATTGAAACAAAAATAGAAGAATTAAGAAGCTTAAGCGATGAGACAGGTATAAATCTTGAAGAGCAAATAGAAACGCTTGAAAAACAAGCAGAAACATTTAAACAAGAACTCTATACAAATCTTCAACCGACCCAAAGACTTCAAATAGCAAGACATCCCAAAAGACCAACATTCAAAACCTACATAAGTCTTATGACTGATAACTGGATAGAACTCCATGGAGACCGGCATGGTACTGATGATAGAGCTGTTATTGGTGGCCTTGGTAAAATCAACGGCCGTCCTGTTATGCTTATTGGTACTCAAAAAGGCAACAGCACAAGAGAAAATCTTGAACACAATTTTGGAATGCCTCACCCTGAAGGCTATAGAAAAGCTCTGAGATTATTTTATCACGCCAATAAGTTTAATATACCTATTGTAACAATTATAGACACGCCAGGAGCATACCCGGGGCTAAAAGCTGAGCAGACAGGCCAGGGAGAAGCAATTGCATTCAACCTCAGAGAAATGGCCAACCTTACTGTTCCATTTGTGGCTATCATAACAGGAGAGGGCTGCTCTGGAGGTGCACTGGGGTTAGCTGTCTCCAACAGAATATACCTTCTCGAACATGCTTACTATACAGTCATCTCACCAGAAGGATGCGCTTCCATTCTTTTCAGAGACGCTCTAAAAGCATCTGAAGCAGCAAAAGCCATGAAAATAACTGCCGAAGACCTTTTAAAGCTGGGCATTTCTGATGGCACAATAAAAGAACCCCTCGGTGGAGCTCACAATGACCCTGAACAAATTGCATATAATATCAAAAATACAATTATTAAAGCACTTACAGAGCTAGAAAATTTAACCACAGAAGAAATAAAAGAGGAAAAATATAACAAATTCAGAAGAATGGGGCAAATTATAGAATAATAAAAGCTTAAAAACAGACAAAGAGAAGCAACCACAGGGTTGCTCTTTTTGTTTACACTGGCACAAAAGGATAAATCTATTTTTGTAACAAAATTGTTAAGACAAAAAACAAAAACAACAACTGCTAAAGCTTTGTTCAATCAGGTTTTCAGCTTCCATAAACAATTAAACTACATGCACAACAACAGAGTAATATATGAGGATCTTTGAAAGAACAAGCACCACAATGGCATACAACAAAAAGAACTAATTCAGTACAACCATAAGAATTATTGAACATGCCCTGTTGAAGAGGAGTTAAGCTTCTTCAGTATATTGCTTTTATCCGTTAGTATATGGCACTATACCACATATTGTTTAGTATGGTATAATGTTATTAACGTATATGTTGCCTAGCCTGAAGCCATGCCACAGCTGAACTTCCATGAATAAGTCACAACAAAACCATGATAAATAAAAGGAAAACAAAACCATAACTATCCATAACCTTTTGAACAAAAATACTTGCATGATTAAGAAAAGACAAACACCATGAAGGAGAGCCAAAAGAAAAACACAATAAACCCAAAAACATGACAAATAAACTTTTTACATGAAATAATAACTGAAGAACAAAGACTGGCATGCACTTCAGCTTGTTCAATAAGCAAAAGACATGTAACACCATGTAGAAAACCTGTAGAAAAGCTGTCAACATGCCCTGAATAACTGTTTAAGCAACCTGTTTAAAAAAAACCACCTGTAGAAAAAAACACCGGTTATCGACAGTTTATAAACAACTTTTGAACAAGCTACTTTTAACCTATTAGCCAGGTTTGCCGGGTTTTCTACAATTATTTTATTCCCCTGCTACATCTATTAATATAAATAAATTATTATAAGTATGAGGATCATGTAATATGATTATAAATGGATAATTTTTTCTTTGTATCAAACAAGTTTGTTGATATGATGATATAGATAAATCAATTGTAAGGAGAGGGGAAATGCAATTTGTAGTTCAAAAAGAAAGTCTTTTAAATGCCCTTAATGCTGTTGCAAAGGCAACAACCAGTAAAGGTATTCAACCAATATTGGCCAATATCTTTATCGATACAATAGATTCAAAAAGCTTAAAACTGGTAGCAACTGATCTTGATATAACTATTGAGGCAATAATTCCAGCAACGGTAACAGAAGAAGGTAAAATAACTCTTCAGGCAAAAAAAATGTTAGAGATAGCAGCAAACTTGCCTGATAAAAGTGTTTCCTTCGAGATTGATCCTGATAAGCTGATTGCTAAAATTATGTCAGGTAAAGCAAAATTTGAGCTTATGGGTATTTCTGCTGAAGAATTTCCTAAAACAAGCAAGATAGATGAAAGTGAAGAGGTTGAAATTGATCTGAAAACTTTATTGTTTTCCATTAAACAAACTGCATTTGCTGCTGCAAGCTTCGAAACTAACAATGTACTAAGTGGAGTATACATTAGCTTTAAAGGAAAAGAACTTGAAGTTGCTGCAACAGATGGAAACAGGCTTGCAAGAAAAATTGCACGACTTGAAAAACCTCTTGCTAAAGAACTTTCAGCTATTGTACCTACCAGGATCCTTAACGAATTGCTTAGAATAGCAACCTTTAGCGAAGATGAAAAAATTTATATAGCTATTGCAGAAGGGCAAATATCTTTTAGGCTGTCTGACAGATATATGCTGTCAAGGTTATTGGAAGGAAGATATCCTGATTATCCTAAATTAATACCGTCTGGCTATGAAACAGTTGCTATAGCCAATAGAGAAGATATTGTAGCCTCTATCAAGCGTACTTCTATCATGGCTAATGAAAGAACAAACATTATTAAACTCGAATTTGAAAAGCATAAACTCAACTTAATGGCCAATACCCCTGATATGGGAGATGCCTATGATAGCATGGAAGTGGATTTTAAAGAAGGCGGGCTTAAAATAGCCTTTAACTATAAATTTATTGTTGAGGCTCTTCAGGTTTTAGAAAGTCATGACGTTAAAATGGAATTTGGAGGTAGCCTTGCACCCGCACTACTTAAGCCTGACGACGATGATGATTATCTTTGTCTTATTATGCCTGTGCAGGTCAAGTAAAAATACTGAAAAAGACAGAAGACCGGGAGAAAAGCCCCCGGTCTTTTTTAATGAGTTTATGTAAAATTCTTGAAATACCTTGCTGACCCTGAAAAATATTTGAGTTAAACTTTATTAAGACTAATGCATAAATATAATGACAGATTTTTTGTTTTCGATTTTCAAAAAATATAAATTTAAAATATGGGTTGAACGAGCAGGCGTTGCCTGGGAGTGAGACCACAGGCCTTCCTTTAGGGTGGGTGGGATTTGGGTTTGAAAATCGAAACCTTTTTAAGCTATGCACTGATCTTTTATTAGAGTTAGTGAAAAGAAAATAGTATGTACTTGAAAGCCCTTAATTTAATAAATTTTCGTAATTATGAAAAGTTAAAGTTATTGTTTAGCAAGCCTAAAACGGTTATTGTAGGCGATAATGCACAGGGAAAAACGAATTTGATTGAAGCAATATATTTTCTTGCAACATTGAACTCTCCAAGAGCCTCAACTGATACTGAATATGTTATGTGGGGTATGCCTCATGCCTTTGTTAATGCTACTGTAGATCAAATGAATGGCTCTTGTTCAGAAGTAGATGTTGTTATTAGCCCAGGACAGGCAAAAATTCTAAAATTAAATAAAGTTAAAAAGAAATCATATAAGGAATTTTTAGGTAGTCTTATTGCTGTAAGCTTTTCAGTAGACGACTTATTACTTTTACGTGGGGCACCTAAAGACAGAAGGAAATGGATTGATACCTCTATATGTCAACTTTATCCAGCTTATTATGATAAGTTTCAGAATTATAGCAGGATAAAACAACAGAAACAAGCTTACTTAAAGACTTTTAATGGTCATGTAAATAACCTGAGCTCAATGCAGTTAAGTATGCTTGATTCATGGAATGAACAAATAGCAACATCTGGCAGTAATCTTATATATCTGAGAGAGCGATTTCTTAAGGAAATTTATCCATATGCGCAAAAAAAATGCCTCCAGATTTCTAACGAAGAAGATTCTCTGACAATAGCCTATGAAAGCACTTTAGGATTTTCTTTTCTCTGTCTTGAGCATAAATTGCCGACAATAGAAGAAATAAAAAGCAAATACCTGCAACAAATAAACAATAAAATAGAAGAAGAAATTGTAAAATCACAGGTGCTTGTAGGACCGCATAGAGATGATATAAATTTTTACCTGAATGAAAGAGAAGCCAAAATTTATGCTTCTCAGGGCCAGCAAAGAACGGTTGTTCTATCTCTTAAACTGTCTGAACAGGAACTGATTAAAAATTCTCTCGGCAAAGAACCGGTTCTTTTGCTTGATGATGTCCTGGCAGAACTGGATTTAAAAAGGCAAAAGTATCTTTTTGATAGCATTGAAAATGCCCACCAGACAATTGTTACTACTACCGATCTTGATTCTTTTGATAGTTGCTGGCTTAAAGACGTTGATATTATTAAGATAGAGAAGGGAAAAGTGGTTGATGAGCAAAAAACGAAGTAAATTAACAAGTATTGAAAACCTTTTACCTTCTGTTACTAAACGATTGGGGATTGACGTAAGATTAAAAGAGCTCATGATTATGAACTACTGGTCTGAAATTGCACAGGGCAAAACTGGTAAGGACTCCAGACCACACAGGCTTGTGAGAACACAGAAAGGTCTTATTCTTTATGTAGCTGCAAAATCTGCCATGGCATGCCAGGAACTTAATATGGTTAAAATACATTTGCTGGATAAACTTAATGTTATGGCCTCTCAAATAGGTCTTAGAGTAGAAAATATAGTCTTCTCAACTAAATACTGGGCTGAAGTAACAAGCGAAAATATTCAATTAATGCCAGAATTAAAGACTTTTGAACAGGTTAAACATGAGGATGACTTTAATATTGATAATCTTAAATTATCAGAAAAACAGGAACTCTTTATAGAAGATACAATTGCGCAACTTGATTTTGATGAAGATATCAAAAACAAGCTTAAACTGGTTATGCAGCGAGATGCTAAACTAAAATTATATAAGAAACAAAGAGGTTTTCCTGTTTGTATGCGTTGTGGTGTCACTCTAGGTAAGCAAAATGAAGAGTTCTGCCCTTTTTGTCGTGATCAAGAGTGAGTTAAAATTTTATACATGATTTGAAAATTTGCCCAACAGGCTTTTAAAGGTGTTTTTTGAAGAGTTGTGTTACTGATGTGTAAAATTATGGCGATAATCTCTTAAGATGATTTATGGATCGCTCAGCCTTAAATGAACCAGACTTTTTGCCTTTGCAGACCTTTTTTCTTTTAAAATCATGATTGTTTTTGCTTTTTGTTGTAGTTATTTCCCTTTCTTAAAGTATTAACAGCTTTAAAGTTGTTTTTTCTTTTAAAATCATGATTGTTTTTGCTTTTTGTTGTAGTTATTTCCCTTTCTTAAAGTATTAACAGCTTTAAAGTTGTTTTTTCTTTTAAAAAGCTTGTAAATACCCATTTTAGATTGTTGCATAATATATTAGAGTCTTTTAGCAGAATTAATATTTAGTTTTGCAAAGTAATATGAACAAGGTTTAAGTGCTTTTTAGAAAAAATTTTACTTTAAGTATACTTGAAAACTAACATTTGGCCAGTTTTTCTGAAAATTAATCACTATATAACAGGCTGTTCGTATGATAATTATTATTGAAAATCTTACTCTATAACAGATAGCCAAATAATATTTTGTTGATAGTTTCTTATAGCAAAAGTATTTTGATCATTTTTTTGTTTACTTTAGATCTTTATTTGATATTATAAAATAAAGATTGAAAATAGCTTAAAATACAGGGTTTTTGTAGTAATTAGAATCTCTTAAAACATGGTGTTAATTTATAATAGACACTACCGGTTATCAGAAAAAGGACCTTAAAAAGAGGTTTGACGGCTAAAAAGAGGCAGAAGAGTAATGGCAGATAATACAACGATGACTTATGATGCTAATAATATACGAGTATTAGAAGGATTAGAAGCTGTAAGATTGCGACCGGGTATGTATATAGGGTCTACAGGCCCTAAAGGTTTGCATCATTTAATATATGAAATAGTTGATAATTCTATCGATGAAGCCCTTGCAGGCTATTGTACAGAAGTTAAAGTCATCATAAACCTGGATAATAGCATAACAGTTGAAGACAATGGCAGGGGTATCCCTGTTGGAATAAAAGAAGATACCGGCAAATCTGCTCTCGAGATTGTACATACGGTTTTGCATGCTGGTGGTAAATTTGGAGATGGAGGCTATAAAGTTTCTGGGGGCCTGCACGGTGTAGGAGCTTCAGTAGTAAACGCTCTTTCGGAAAAATTTGTTGTAGATGTTTCCAGAGAAGGCTGGGTACACAGACAAACATATTTGAGAGGAGAGCCAACATCACCTGTTACAAAGGTTAAAGAAACACAGAATACGGGCACAAAGTCAACTTTCTGGCCTGATCCAGAGGTTTTTAAAGAAACAACTATTGTGGATGCTGATATTATTAGTAATCGTCTCAGGGAAATGGCATTCTTAAACAAAGGTTTAAAGATTGTATTTATAAATAAGAACGATGAGACAGAAGAACTCTTTTATTTTGAAGGTGGTATTGCCAGCTATGTTGAGTTTTTGAATAAAAATAAAACTTCTATTCAGTCAACAGCTTGTTATATGGAAGATTTTAAAGATGGAGTGACGGTTGAAGTTGCTATACAGTACACTGATACCTTTAATGAAAATATTCTGAGCTTTGCTAATAACATAAATACACACCATGGTGGTACTCATCTTACTGGTTTTAGAAATGCTTTGACCAGGGTTATTAATGAATATGCCCGCAAAAACAACCTTTTAAAAGAAAATGATGATAATTTAACCGGTGATGACGTAAGAGAAGGTATTACTGCTATTATAAGTGTCAAGGTACCAGAGCCTCAATTTGAGGGTCAAACAAAAGAAAAGCTTGGCAATAGTGAAGTTCAGGGTATTGTTCAGGGTATTGTTACAGATAAGTTGAATGACTGGCTTGAACTTAATCCGAAAGACTCTAAAAACATAATCTCTAAGGCTATACAGGCTTTTAGAGCAAGAGAGGCAGCGAGAAAAGCTAGAGAGCTTACAAGAAGAAAATCTGCTCTTGAAAACTCTGCCCTTCCCGGAAAGCTTGCAGACTGCTCTAATAGAGAACCGGACAAGTGTGAAATATATATAGTAGAGGGTGATTCTGCTGGAGGAAGTGCTAAGCAGGGTAGAAATAGAATGTTTCAGGCTATTTTGCCTTTAAGGGGCAAAATATTAAACTGCGAAAGAGCCAGGGTAGATAAGATATATAATAATAATGAAATTCAAGCTCTTATTCAAGCCCTAGGTATTACAATCAGCAGAGATCATGAAGCATTTGAAATGGATAAGTTGCGTTATCACCGCATTATTATCATGACAGATGCTGATGTTGATGGAGCACACATAAGAACTCTCTTATTAACTTTTTTCTATCGTTATGCCAGGCCCTTAATAGAGAGTGGTTATGTGTATGTTGCCCAGCCCCCACTCTATAAAGTAACAGTCGGAAAGCAATCTACTTATCTATATGACGATAGAGCACTTGAAAAAATGTTAATAGAAAGAGGTACCAGGGGTGTTACTCTTTTTAATGGTGAAAAAACTATCTCCTGTAAAGATGAAGAACTTGTTAATACATTAAAAAGTCTGACTTCTTTCTATAATAGTTTTCATAATCCAACAATTGGCCACTTCCCTAAGGAAATGATTATTGCATTGATTGAAAACAAAGCTGTTGTTGAAGATTTTGAGTCTATGGAAACACTTCAGGCTTTAAAAGAAAGGCTTGAAGCGTATATAGATAAATATGAGTTTGGTTATAAGCTTGAAACCCAGCTGGATTCAGAGTCAAATAAAAACAATTTGAGCATTATAAATGGCTCAGGAGAAAATGAAGTTCAGCATATTAATTCTGCTCTACTTAAAACAAATGAATACGAAAGGGTAAGAGCTTCTTACAGCAAAGTAAAAGACTTTATAATCTATGAAACAAGGCCTATAATAATGGTTTTTGATAACAAGCAGGAGCATATAATCACTGCCTATGAACACTTAAACCAGTTAATATATGAAAGAGGCCAAAAAGGAGCAGCAATTCAGAGGTTCAAGGGGCTTGGAGAAATGATGCCACAGCAACTCTGGGAAACGACAATGGACCCAAGCAACAGAACCCTTAAAAAAGTTGATATTGAAGATGCTGCACTTTGTGATAATCTCTTTGATATACTTATGGGTGAACGGGTTGAGCCCAGAAGAGAGTTTATAGAGAAGAATGCAACATATGTGAAGAACCTTGATATATAAATTTCTGCTGTTTTAAATCTTATAATACCTTGTATATTTTAACTCGAGGGTTTGAGTAAATTAATTCAAACTTATCTTTTGCTCTTTCAAATTTTTTGAGACCGGCTGTTCCAAATTCTTCTACTTCCAGCCAGCCTGCGTAGATGTAATCAACTTTATATTTGTTAAGAAGAGAATATGCTTTGTTTATATCCTTTGTTTTGTATATGGTTACGACGTCATTATATCTTTTTTCTATGTCATCTGGCTTAATAGCTCGTTGTTTTAGGTGGTGTTCCCAGCCTACCAGTGCTGGTATGCCCGTGTTCATGACAATTCTTCCATAATTGTTGTATGCGCTGTTTTCCTGTAGCTGGGCTTCCAGCATTATTGCTCTTTCTTTAAGGTTTTTTCTGATCCAGATTATTGCCTGGTATTCATTTGGGTTTTGATACTTAAGATATTTAATCCCATTGATTGTATTTACAGGTTTGTAATCTCTGACATGCTTGCTTTTCGTGAAACCAGCAATAGCAGTAATGCTGGTAAAGGCTGACAGTAAAATAAGAATAACTAGTGTTATTATCCATGTGCCTAATAAAACCTTTGTTTTTAGTTTTTGTTTTGATTTAAAGTGTTTTGATTGATCTGTAACAATGCAGTAAAGCAGGTATACTGAGCTAATAGTAAAGAGATACCAGCATTCAAGGAAGAATTTAAAAATAGTATTCATATGATCAATCATAAAAAAGATGTTTGTTAGAAGTGTAATAAGAATGCCCAGGGTTGCAAGTGATATAAAAATCTTTCTTACTGGAGTTGTTGCTATAAAATAGGCTGATAATCCTGTAAAGAAAAGAATTGCTGTAAGAGCTGTTGTCCCAAAATCTGAATAGATACTTGTATAGTGGATTATAATTGCAGAAAGCCCAATTGTGGATATGATAAAGAGGGATGTTTTTATATTATTTTTAAATACATATGTGTTGGTATGTCGATATATTTCATAAATGAAATAGCTTGTTATGATGAATAAGAAAAGTCCCCACAGGGTTAAATAGTCGTTAATTCGTATAAATTCGTCATCATTGATTATGCCAAATCTTAGTACTGATGCACTTTTGCTGGTTAGCCAGTATGGTAGAAACCAGAGGAAGCTTGATGCAACAATTGCAATGAGTGTTCCATAGTATTTAAAAGCATTTAATAGAATATATTTTGTGGTATTTAATGTATTGGTAAGCTTTTCATTATTGCTTGTTATTTTCAGGTGCAGGGCAACAGTTGTTATGACGAATAATAAGATGCAAAGACCAGGATAGTCCCATGAGTTTGTGACTGAGACTGTTCCAATGCTTAAACTAAGGGCGAATAGTAAAGAGATGGGTAACTTTTCTTTTTCTATATAAAGCTTTGCTATGAAAATCCCAAGGAACATGACCAGTAAGTATAGTGGCAGGGCAATTAAATGAGCATGTAGATCTCCAAAAATGATTCCCCAGAGAGGATATTCATTTATTGTTTTTGGTATAACTCTGCTTGTTGCCCAGAAGAAATGGAAGTTAATAGGTTCGTTTCCATATATTAACTCTCGTATACCAGAAAGGTTACCTGCAAACATTGTAGTAATACCAGCTAACAATCCCCATAAGTGGTTTTTCGTAAATAAGTAAACTATTCCTGCTGTACATGTAAATCCTAATGCTCCAATTGTGGCTAATGATAGATTATATGTAAAGTAAGAAGGTATCATAGAAAGTTTAGTTAGTGTTGCATATATGAATTGTCCAAAGTAATAGTAGTTTAAAGGGTTACCTGCATACCATATTTCCTCTGGGGGTAAATTATTAATCAGTACCAGGTTGTTTAAGATGCCAAAATCCATTGGTTTTTCTCCCCAGAATATTTCTGGAGATTGAGCTCTTATAATTAAAAAAGTAACAAAACAACCTGCAAACATTAATTTTGAAAGAACAATTGTGTCGAGATTGGTTATTAATATTTCTTTAAAAGCGTATAGCCTGTTATAGATATATGCTATGCTTGCTATTAAAGCTAATATAAAGAATGCAATTATGTATATACTCGTGTAATTAATGATTTTAAGGTTGTTAAGTATCCATATTATGTAACAGAAAAGCAATATGCCTGTAATGTGAGAGTAAAAGATAATAGCACCATTGCTTTTCTTTATCAAATAGTATGTAAGACAGAATCCAATCAGGCCAAATGCTTCCAGTAAGATTAGCCAGAAGCAAATAATGATGAGCTCGTCTGTTATGGTATATTCTGGAAGCTTGAAAGCTTCTTCTTTGTGTATTGAAAGCATGTCTTCTTTGCTTAAAGTGTACTTATTATAGTCTTCAAGCATTTCAATGTATTCTTCTTCACTGAATTGTTGTGTTTTTTTGAATATTAATATCTTTGGATGGTCATAAACAGAGAATGATTCATCTGATAGATCATCATTAATGGTTATACCCAGTAGAGTTGGATATGAGTTAAACTCTTTTATTAACTTGAATCCAAGTCTATTCGTAAATAAAAGGTCAAAATACTTTGTTGTTATGGGGTATTTTTCTTTTACGTTAGAAACAGCTCCGTATAGTCGCCTGGTTTGAAGGATTATATAGTCACCTTTTTTTAGGTTTTTTGCCAGATATTCTGATTTTTTTCTATCTTCTGTCTTGCTGCCAAAGTGCTCATAAAGTTCTAGTTCTATTATAGTATAGCTTTGAGGGCTTTTACCTTTGATATGAAGTGGAAAACCCTCGTCCCAGTGCTGGCTAAGAATTGTTTTTCCTTCTGGAATATTGTTGTAGACCCATTTTGAGCCAACGATAAATGTGTGTGGTCGCATATAAATGCTAAAAAATGCCAGGGAATAGAACAGTGTATATCCAATAACAATGAAGCATATGCTGCCAGCAAGTATCTTTTTAGCCCTGCTGGTGCTTAAATATCGTATTAGTTTTATAAGATAATATGCAGAGAACAGGCATAAGATAGGAAAAAGTGGCTCCATATATCTAATATACTTTACAGTGTATGTGTTTATTGTAATAAAATATGGAAGAGCCCACATTAATAGTAATATATGCCGGGATTCTTTCGGGTTTTTTATTGAAAATATTATACTTAAAGCAAAGCTGATTACTGCTAATATACCCAGAGGTGGCCCCATACTTCTATAAATAAGTTCTTTTAAATGATAGATTAGAAATGGAGTGTGTATGTATTGTTGATCATAGCAAATATCGCCTGTTTTAGCGATTCTTAATTCTGAGTGTACTCTCTCTAAAAATTGATTAAAGTGTATATAGGCGTAAGGTTGTGCTAAGAAGTTAACAGCGATTATTAACAGTACGTAAAGGCCGAAAGAAAGCCATTTTTTATAGTTGTAATGTTCATTGTTTCTGTAAAGGTTAATACCATGGCAGAAAAAAAAGACAACAAGCAAGGGTGATGCACTTATCTTGACAGCCAGTGCCAGTCCAATTGAGATAGATACAGCAAGATAGTTTCTATACGTAGCTTTTCCGTTGTATATATCTATCATCAGATAAATTGATAGTATTATAAAGAAGGATAGCAAAATGTCTACAGTTGCAAAATGGCTATCTTGTATGTGTGAAACAGTTAATGCGAGAAATAAGCTGGCTAGAAGCCCTGTTTTTGTGTCGTATAATTTTTTGCCTATTAGAAAGACTATAAATACACTTAATGTCCCTGCTGTGGCGGATATAAGTCGGCCTATTAGTATGTAATAGCTGAAATCTTGCCAGATGTTGTCAAATAGTGTTAGAAAATTGCTGATAATTTTTGTTAAGTATATTGGTAGAGAACCATATGCATAGAATTCTGGATCCAGTTTAAGCTTGAGGAAATCAATTCTGTCTCCTGCAAAACCTATAGCTCTTTCGTCAGGGTGTATATTATAAAGACCATCCCAGTTATACCCTGAATATCTAAGAACAGCAGCCAGAATAATAATGAGTATGCACATTATCACATATTTATGTTTTTCAATTTTCTGCCATGTTTTATATGTTAGTGTTTTTTCCATAAACTTAATTTAAAAGTCTTTATGTGATTAGAATTAGCTTATAAATTTGTCCGTTTAAACACTATTTCCGGTATATTTTTAATGATAAACATTATTCCCCACCAGAACCATTTAGTGTATATGATATCTTTTTTCTTGATTTGTGCGTTATAAATGTCTTTTGCAACTTCATCAGGGCTAGCGGTTAGTTTTTCTGGTAGATCCAGCGACTCTGTCATCTTTGTGGCCACAAAACCAGGCTTTACGGTTATTACTTGAACGTTTGATTCTTGTAATCTATGTCTTAAACCTGATAGGTATAGAGCAAAAGCTCCTTTAGAACTACCATATATATAGTTGCTTTTTCGTCCACGATCTCCAGCACAGGAACTAATACCGATAATTATGCCTGATTCTCTTTTTTCAAAGCTATTAGCAACAATATTTAGTATTGAAACATTTCCAGTATAGTTAGTGTCAATAATTTTGTGGGCTTCATCAAAGTTATTCTGTGCTTCTTGCTGTGATGGCATATAGCCAAATACACTGATAACACAGTAAGGCTCTGGATTCAGTTTTTCATAGAATGTTTTATGGTTGTTGAAATCAAGGGCATCAAAATAGTGTGATGTTGATCTTATTCTGTATCTTAGTTCTAGATTTTTAGCGTCTTTCTGTAATTCTTCAATGTTGCGGCCAGCCAGTTGAATATTATAGCCATTGTTTGCATATACATTCGCTATAGCTTTTGCAATATCTGAACTTGCGCCGAGTATGAGTATTTCTTTCATCTTAAATACCTAGCCTTTTTGACTGTTCTGATTGAAATTTCCTTTTGCTATCATATTTGTGGATTATTTCTTTAAACTTAGCTGCGTTTTTATAGCCTTTTTCAAAGGTTTTTCCGGTCATTCTACAGTCTTTTGTGAGGTAAAGCCGGCCACCGTTTTCCAGAACTGTTTCGTCAAGCTCGTCGAGTAGTTTAAAGACTTTTTTACTCACAGGGAAGTCAAGTGCCAGGGTGTAGCCTTCAGCAGGGAAAGCTATTAGGTCATCCTGTTTTCCGAAGAGTTTAAGCACTGCAAGAAAAGAAGCAGAACCGCTTTTGCTTATTTTAGAGAGTATCTTTTTCAGTGCTTCATAGCTTTTTTCTTTTGGTATGACAAATTGATACTGTGTAAATCCACGTTTTCCATATATTTTATTCCAGTCATTGATGCTATCAAGAGGATAAAAGAATTTGTTGTAGTCAATAATGTTATTCTGCCTGTTTGTTAGTTGTTTATTGTAGTATAAAAAGTTGAATGCTCTTACTGACAGTGGGTTCAGGGCAAAGTCAGGAAACATAACAGGTATTGTCAATCGGGGGTTATGGTCTACTATGATTGTTTTAGAGCTGTTCAACTCATCTTTTTTCAGATGCTCGCCCCTCATGAGAATACTTCTTCCCAGTTGTTTTCCTCCTGACAGGCAGTCTATCCAGGCTACTGAATAGGTATAGTCTTTTGATTCTTCAAAGAGTTGCATTATTTGTTCGAGATTTGCTGCTTTGAGAGATTCTTGTTTTATGCATGATGTTTCAATCTCGTGCAGTTTAAATGTGGCTCGTAATATAACTCCTGTAAGTCCCATTCCTCCGCAGGTTGCCCAGAATAAATCGGCATTTTGTTCTTTTGAGCAGGTTATAATAGTACCATCGGCAAGCATTATATCCATTGAAATCAGGTGGTTTGAGAAAGAGCCACAGACATGATGGTTTTTGCCGTGTACGTCTGAAGCGATTGCCCCGCCTACTGTAATGTATTTTGTACCCGGTGTAACAGGGAGAAACCAGCCTTCTGGCATAAATACATCTATTATTTCTTCAAGGCTGACGCCACTTTCGCAGGTTATTGTTCCTTCCTGTTTGTTGAAGGCGAGCATTCGCTTGAAATTTAATGTGCTTATTGTTGTCTTTGAGAGGGCACTGTCGCCGTAGCATCTGCCAAGCCCTCTTGCGATAGCTTCTGGCTCTTTAGAAAGTATTTTTTTTAGCTCGTCTTCTGATGAGAAGCTTTTATAATTGGTTTCTATCTTGGGGTAGTTACCCCAATTGGAGATTTCTTTTCTGACCATCTATTTATTATCCCATATAAATTTTTTGTGTCTTCAATAAATCAGGCTTATGAAAAGGGTTAGCCATAAAATAATTGTTATTTGAAGAAATCTGTCTTGAATGAGTATTTTTGTTGGGCTGCCGCTGTTTTTTTCTACAAAAGTTATCTGCATGTATCTTATGATACCTGCTATGACAAAGATAGTTGTTAAATATAAGTAATTAGAGTTGAATTTGTGAGTTATTTCAGGTGATATGGTGTATAAAATGTATGCAACGATGACTATTGATGCCATTATTACCATAGAAGAATCAATAAAGATAAGGTTATAGCCATCAATATTTTTTCGTGTTTTTGTGCCTGTATTTGCCAGCATTACATCATCTCTTCTTTTTGCCAGCCCGAGAAACATGGCTAAAAGAAATGTCATGATTATAATCCAGTTTGTTGTTTCTACGTTTGCAACAGCAGATCCTGCAAAGACTCTGAGTACAAAGCCAGTTGATATTATGAGTAAATCAATAATTGAAAAATGTTTTAAACCAAGTGAATAGAATATGTTGATAGTGAAATAGATCAGAATTATAAGCAATAGGTGAATATTAAGATAATAAGCTATGCTACAGCCAGCTAAAAAGAGAATTCCCATCAGTATTAGTCCATTAAAAATCTTTATTTTACCTGCTGCAATAGGTCTTTTGCTTTTAACGGGGTGCTTTTTGTCTTCTTCAAGATCTTTTATGTCGTTAAATATATAGATAGAGCTTGCAATTAATGAAAAGGAAATAAAAGCTATAACTGTTTTTAGAAGTAAAACAGGGTCTGTAATCTTTACAGAAAAAACCAGTGGCGAAAAAATAATCAGGTTTTTTAGGTACTGGTGGGGCCTTATAAGGCTTATATAGTCTCTAAACATTCTTTTTTCTGACTTGTGCTTGTATATAACTTAAATAATCTGACAAAAATGCTGTGCAGCTTAATTTTTTCTGAATTATAAACTCAATAAATACTGCCTGCATCGTTTGAATAGCTTATAAAATGAAGAGGTTTTAAAATTCTGTAGTTTGCCATAATAAGTCAACTGATTCCAGAGCTATTAGGTCGAATTTAATTCGGTGAAAAGTTATGCCTTGAAAGCGGTATTAACCTGCACATATAAATTTGTTTTAAGTCTTTTTTTCCCGGGGTATAATATTTAGAACACACAAAAGCACCTGAAGCCAGCAGGGTATTTAGTTAGCAGGTGGCAATTTAATAAGGTGGTGTTGATATGGATAAAAACCTTGAAGTCAGGGCAAATAAAGATATTATGTATTTGTTGTTATCTTTGTTAGCAGGTTTTATTGCCCAGTTAATGTTATATCTCTCTAAAGGGGTTGATTTAGCAGGTGTATTTTCCAGTGTTTCTCTTGATCCACAGGTCTCTTTACTTGCGGGTATACTCTTATATCTTTTAGCTGGTGTTTTGTTTGTTATTGCTGTTAGAGAAAATCTTCAGGCGGCAGACCTGTTTAAGGATATTAATATTGAAAAACCTCTTTTTAAAAACAGAAAAGCTGGCATACTGATTTTAATTGCTCTTATTGTTTATCTGATTAGCATGGTATTGTTTATATTGCTTGATAAACACGTTACATGCTTTCTGGGTATGCTTGTATCATTCATTCTGGCTTCTGTTGCTTTTTTTATTATAGATGGTAAAAATCTGATAAGGCTTGTTTATACCAGATTTGACCTTGTTTTTGCAGTGCTTGTAACTATTATTGCATTCTTTTTATATACCTATAACCTTGATGTTACGCCATTTAAGCTGAATGCAGAGGAAGCTGTTATAGCAATAAACGTCAGGTCGATTGTTGAAGATGGTCTTATACATCTTATTCTCTTGCCTGGTTTTCTTTTAATGTATTTACATCAGTTATCTTTTGACCTGTTTGGTTATGACGTTTTTGGGCTCAGGTTTGTTTCTGCTTTGTTTGCGGTTTTGAGTATTCCTGTATTCTATTTTCTCGTTAGGGAGCTTTTTTCAATAAGAGTGTCTGTTGTTGCGACCTTGCTGTTAGCTTTTTATCACCCCTTTATTGCCATGGCAAGAAATGCTGTGGAGTATTCTTCTGGTGTTTTTGTTCTTGTTTTAGTCCTCTATCTGGCTATTTTGGCTGTAAAGCAAGGCTCTTATTTCTATATGTTTCTTGCCGGTCTGGCGGCAGGCCTGGGATATTATCTTCATCAAAGTGCTGCGATTGCAGTCTTTATATTGCTTGTTTATCTTTTTGTGATGTTTTTTAAGTATAAAGAAAGTAGAAAGGCTTTATTAAAATACATTTTGCTGGCGGTTGTTGCTTTTATTCTTTTTGTTATGCCTTTTATGCTAAAATATAGCAGCTCTTTTGTTGCGCAGTATAACTTTGCACCTGTTTTTTCTGATCAGAATATGCAGCATATGAAGAATGTTTATCAGGCTTCCAGTGTGCTGGTAGTGCTGGCTAAAAACGCTGGGTATACAATCAAGGCATTGAATTCTGAATCTGATAATAGTTATCTTTATGGAAATAATAAGTCGATGCTGGATTTCTTTTCTGCTGTATTCTTTATTCTGGCTATATTTGCAGCTCTTTACATGTTTAAGGATGACAGATATTATTTAATTATAACAGGTTTTTTGATTGTTGCTCTTTCTGGTGGTGTGTTTGATGTAAATACTCCCCGCTTTTTCAAACTTGTTATGCTTTTACCCTTTATTGCTATGCTTGTTGCTATTGTGATAATGGAAATATCTGATATCCTGGTAGAAAAAATTAAATCTAACAATGTTTTGCGGTATGCAAACCTGTTGCTTGTCTATCTTCTAACAATAGTAATAATACTTTTGAACTTTAATAATTACTTTAATTACTATATTAAAAACAATATAGCGGATGTTAAGTATCATATACCAACAATGACAGGCTATCACATTAATACAATGGGCGGTTTTTATAACATTTACCTTGTTAACTTTAAATCAGATCCTGTTTTGTATGATATAAGATATGAGACAGTTAAGTTTCTTTTAAAAGATAATAATGCCATACAAATAACTGATGCTTTACATGCTATACCTCTTCAGAACAGGCAAAATAAAGATGTCTTATTTATCTTTTTCCCTGATAATTATGAAAAATCTTTGAAACTACTTAATCAAACTTATCCTTCTGGTAAGTTTAAGACTATTACATCTGATGAAGGCAAACCAGTACTGGGGTTGTACAGGGTTAAAAAAGAGAAAGTTAACTCAATGTTGAACAACAGGGTATAAAAGTCTTTTTATGTTGGGAAATGAATGTCATTGAGTTTTTCTTTAATTAACTGTGTATGTTTAGCCGGGTCATTGATGTCCATTTTGAGCAGCGCAACAAGAGAAGAAGTTTGTCGCAGACGGTTTAAAAGTAGCTCTATAATGACTCTTATTTGTGGAGGAGTGTCTTCCAGATAATTTAAGAAGGCTTCTTTGTTTATGACACTAAGCTCAACTTCACTTAATGCATAAACAGAAGCAGAGCGCTGTTTGTTATCAAACAGGCACATCTCTCCAAACATCTGCCCGGGGCCTAATCTGGCGAGGACAACAGACTCTTTTCCGAGTGTTTTCTTTCTTACCTCGACATGGCCTTTGTTTATAAGAAAAGCTTTGTCGCCGGTTTCGCTCTCTTTGATGATTAAATCACCTTTGGAATAATGTTCTATTGAGTATGTCCCCATTCTTTTTTCCTAAAACGAAGTATTAACTTTTCTATTATTTTATAACACATATAATAAAATTAAAAATTTCTCAAAAATATTATTATAACTGAACTTTTAATTTTTTCTGGAAAAATAAAATTGCTTGTTAGTGCATAATTGATATAAACTATAATTAGTTCTTTCAAAAAGTTCTTAAACTTTATGGCAACTTCTGTCGAAACTAAACATGTTATAGAGTTATTTTTAGATATGAAAACAGCGAGAAGTTAAGGAGTTTCCACTAAATGCAGTCTCGAAACTTAGAGGGGACCAAGTATACCATACTGGTTGTAGATGATGAAATCGATAATGTCAACCTGCTAAAGAGAACTCTTCGAAGGGAGTATCATGTAATTGGTGCAACTAGCGGGTTTGAGGCTCTTGATATACTGGCTTCTTCTGAAGAAGAAATAGCGTTGATTATAAGCGATCAGCGAATGCCGGGTATGTCAGGCACTGAGTTCATGACACGTACTATGGATACCAATCCGTATACCATCAGGATACTGTTAACAGGCTATTCTGATATTGATGCAATGATTGATGGTATTAACAAATGTGAACTTTTCCAGTATGTAACCAAACCCTGGGAACCCTCAGAGCTTAAAATAATTGTTTCAAAAGCTATTGAGACGTATCGTTTAAAGTTAACCAATACGTCACTGCTTAAACAACTTAGAGAGCTATTGTATACGACGATCAGAGCAATATCAGATGCGCTTGATCAGAAAGATACCTACACACACGGGCATTCTAAACGTGTAACGCTTTATGCCCTTATTCTTGGAAGATCTTTAAATCTTGATAACACAACACTTGAAAAGCTGCAACTGGCTGGTTTATTGCATGATATTGGTAAAATAGGTACTCCTGAGCGTATTTTAAACAAGCCTGGTGGCCTGACACACGAAGAATACGCTAAAATAAAAGAACATCCGGGCAAAGGAAGAGAAATTCTTAAAGATATCAGACAGCTAAAAGAAATATCTAGCTGGTTAAGAAGCCATCATGAGCGTTATGATGGTACTGGTTATCCTGATGGTTTGAAAGCAGATGAAATACCCTTGCCTGCCCGTATCCTTGCGGTAGCTGATACTTATGATGCGATGACCTCAGACCGTTCTTACAGAAAAGGCCTGCCTCATTCTGTTGCTGTTGCTGAAATCCAGCGCTGTGCAAATACGCAGTTTGACCCCATGGTTGTAGATATCTTTCTCAAAAAGCAAAAGTTTTTTGAAGAGGTCAGAAATGCTTCTAATACTGATGAAGCATTTGATGATTATGCTGTTATTGTCTCACAAGATACCAAAGTAAACACCTGATAATTTTGAAATATGCTCAATATCTACGAATGCTTTTATAAAGTTATCAGAAAGCAGTATTCTGCTTTAGTTAAGTATGAGCAGGGTGTTTTAAAAGATAGAGATATTGAAGATGTTCACCAGATGAGGGTGGCTGCAAGGCGATTCAGAGCTGCTATAAGGTCATTTAAGCCTTTTATTGAGCCTGAATTTATGTTGTTAATAAGAGCTGACCTGAGAAAACTTGCCAGAACTCTTGGGAAGGTCAGGGATCTTGATGTATCTATTCTTTATTTTTCCGAGTATCTTGCGAAAAACCCTGATAATAGTGGCGTTAAACTTCTTGTTAAAGACTATAAGAAAGAAAGAAAAAAGAAATGGAAAGAACTGATTAGCTTTTTAAAGAAAAAGAAATACAGAAAACTGAAAGAAAACCTGATGGCACTTGCCGCTAATATTAAGCATAAATCACTGTGTGATGAGTATGATCCTTCATATGAGACATTTTATAGCAGTTTTGAACATGTTATAGATGAAGTTTTCAAGTATAAAAGCAGTGAAAATCTTTCTAATTCAGAAGAGGAACTGCATAACCTGAGAATTGCAATTAAACATCTCAGATATAACCTTGAATTTATCAATCTTAAAGATTCAGAAGCTAAAAAAATCATTAAATACCTGAAAAAAATGCAGGGTAAGCTTGGTATAATAAATGATTGCAATTTTATGAACAGCCAGCTTGAGAATATACTTAAAAAGAAGGCTCTTAAAGTAGAGGTAAAAGATGATATTAAAAGATTGATCGAGTACAATAATTTCAGAAAAATGCAGGAGAAAAATAAAATAAACTTCCCGTGGGAAGAACTTTCTGAAGATGCTCTGAAGACAATTTATATGCCAGGCAGGCAAAACTGAAACTAATGAGCAGTTTTTTTCTATTATTTTAGAAATTGGGTGCTGCTCGTAATTGAAAGCCCTGTTTATTTCTAACTTTAAAATTTATGTTAAAATACACTTTATTGGCCAGCATACATTTTGCGGATTTAAAAAGATATTATGAATGAGTCACTCAATTTTATTGGTATAAAAAAGTTAAGGCTGGAGCTCTTTTTAAATACACTTAAGGATACTTTAGCCAGAGACAGGAATCTTAATGAGAATCTTTACCTGAGTATCCTCCCTCCGGTAGAAGAGATTTCATTTGTTGAAATAGCTGATTTCCTCCCACTTACCAGATATAAAGATATTAGTATTGAGAAGTTCCTTTTACCGGTTACAAGAAGCTTTAATGTGGTCTATTATCTCGATAGAAACGTTCAGACAAATACTTCAAAATATCAAAAGTATATGAAATCAACTCTGGAGAGAGAATATAAAGGTGCCGGAGCCCTGGAAAAAGGCATAAAATTTGATCTGATAATGAATTTGTCAGATATTGAAAGCCACATGAAGAGGGCCAGAACTTTGTCTTATTCAGAAAATGAAGAAAAACCCAGAGTTTTTCAAATTGTTAAAGATAAAGAATTGCTTGATCCCCCACTTGAACTTGATTATAAGACTTTTTATACGGAATAATCCATTGCAGGTAATGACACAGGATCTATCTAAAAGTAATATTGTTTTGAATTTATTTAATAATATCGCCCCGGTGTATGATTTATTAAATAATGTTATGAGTCTCGGACTTCATAAAACCTGGAAACTTGAAGCAGTAAAGCAGCTTAACCTGAAAGATGGCGATAGTGTTCTTGATCTTTGCTGTGGTAGTGGCGATATCTCAAGTTTGATAATGAATGAAATACAGGCGGATGTTGATATAACAGCTGTTGATTTTTCACCTGATATGCTAAAAATTGCCAGAAAAAGACTTGCAGAACATGACAAAATAAGCTTTATACAGGCTGATGTGCTCAAACTTCCATTTGCAGATGCTTCTTTTTCTCACGCTATAATAAGTTTTGGCCTTAGAAACCTTGAAGATATAGACATTGGCATTCAGGAAATTAACAGGGTCCTGAAAACGCCAGGTTTTTTTGTAAATATTGATTTCGGAAAGCCTGTAATTCCTCTTACAAAAATCCTATTCTGGTTTTATTTTAAGTTTGTCGTTCCTTTTTATGGCTGGATGCTTGGGAGGAAACAGGAATATACCTATTTGTTGGACTCTATACAGGAATTCCCTTCTCCAGACAACCTGATGAAACTCTACAGACAAAACGGCTTTCTTGAATGTATTAAATTAGAAAGATTCTGGGGTTTTGTTTCTATTCAGGCCGCCAGAAAGTAATACATATGTGTTGGCTTTCTTTTCTCCTTTCTGAAAAGTATTAAAGCCGTTTGCGTATAATTTTTTCTGTTATATGAACCACATATGTTATATCATATTAAAGTTGTTAATCAGCAATATATTGAGGAAGTATAATGATGAAAAGTGATGCAATAAAAAAAGGGATAGAAAAAACCCCTCACAGGGCGCTTTTATATGGTACGGGGTTGTCTAAAAAACAGATGGATAGGCCTTTTGTTGGTGTGGCTAGTGCTTTTACTGATTTGGTTCCGGGTCATGTGGATCTGCGTATACTTGAAAGACATATAGAAAAAGGAGTTCACGCAGCAGGTGGGGCTTCTTTTGTTTTTGGAGTTCCTGCTATTTGTGATGGTATTGCCATGGGGCACCAGGGCATGCACTATTCCTTGCCATCAAGAGAACTGATTGCTGATGTTATTGAGTCAGTAACCCTTGCCCACTCACTGGATGGCCTGGTATTATTGACTAACTGCGATAAAATTACTCCGGGAATGATTATGGCTATGGCCAGATTGAATATACCTTCTATCATTGTAACTGCAGGGCCAATGATTTCAGGGAACTATAAGAACAGAAGGCTTTCTTTTGTAAGGGATACCTTTGAAGCGATTGGTAAATGCTGCAATGGAGAGATGTCAGAAGACGAATTAAAAGAGCTTGAAATGGAATCATGCCCGGGAGTAGGATCCTGCCAGGGGCTTTATACCGCTAATACCATGGCATGCCTGACAGAGGTTATGGGGTTAAGCCTTGCCGGGTCAGGCTCGGGTTTGGCTATTTCTGCTAAAAAGCGTCGTATAGCCTATGACTCAGGTGTCAGGGTTGTTGAGATGATACAGGAAGACCTCACACCGGATAAGTTGATTACAAGAGAATCTGTTGAAAATGCTATCAGGCTTGACATGGCTCTTGGTGGCTCAACAAATTCTGCTTTACATTTGCTTGCTATTGCACACGAAGCAGGTGTTAAAGTGTCAATAGAAGATTTTGACAGGTTAAGCAAAGAAACACCACAGATTGTCAAGCTAAGACCCTCTGGTGACCACTTTATGGAAGATCTGGAGTTTGCCGGAGGAATACCGGCAGTGCTAAACATACTGAAAGATAAAATAAACGATACTCTCACAGTATCACAGCTCTCTTTGAGGCAGATTGCAGAAGCAGCACAGGTTCACGATTCAGAGGTTATACATGGTCTGGAGAATCCATATTCTAAAGAAGGCGGAATAGTAGTTCTAAAAGGTAATATTGCACCCGAAGGAGCTGTTGTTAAAACCCTGGGTATTGATCCTTCAATGTATCAATTTAAAGGAATAGCCAGAGTTTATGATTCTGAAGAGGCCGCTGTAAAGGCTATTATGGCAAATGAAATCAATAAAGGAGACGTGGTTATAATTAGATACGAAGGCCCAAAAGGTGGACCGGGTATGAGAGAAATGTTAGCTCCTACCTCAGCACTTGTTGGTAAGGGTTTGGGGCAGCATGTAGCTCTTATCACGGATGGTCGCTTCTCTGGTGGAACAAGAGGGCTTTGTGTTGGCCATGTTTCTCCTGAAGCCATGGAAGGAGGCCTTATAGGTCTTGTACAGAATGGTGATATTATTGAGATTGACGTTTATAACAGATCCATGAAGCTTGAGGTGTCAGAAGAAGAAATCAATAATCGCAAACAAAAATGGGAGCCGATTAAACCAAAGATTGAGAAGGGTTATCTGGCACGTTATGCAGCAGTTGTAACCAGTGCTTCAACTGGCGCTGTCTTTAAAAAATAGGTTTAAACTGCTCAAGTATTACAAAAGTTAAGCGAAATCATGCTCATGATATTGACAAAATACTTATTTGGTTTATTCTAAATACACTGACATATAATTTTGTAAGTAAAAGGCTGACTGTATACGATGGAATACTTTTTAACACAGAATTTAGTGCTTTTAGTGATTTTAGCAGTGATTATTCTCCTTGAAGACACCTCACTGCCTAATAAGCTGTTTAAATAAACAAAATCAATGTAAATTCAGAAGGCTGTGAGGTATAATAACAAAACCCACAGCTTTTTTAATTATAATGCTTACTTTAGAAGTTTTTAGAATAATGGAGAACACGATGACTAAGATGAAGATTCAAACAACCAGCACAACAGAGGAGAGTACTTCAGTCTTAAATGGTGCACGTATCTTAATTGAGAGTTTAAAAAAAGAAAATGTGGATACTATTTTTGGTTATCCGGGTGGCGCAGTGCTGCCAATTTATGAAGAAATATATGATTGTAAGGAAATAACTCACTATCTGGTAAGACATGAGCAGGGTGCGGTTCATGCAGCAGAAGGTTATGCCCGTGTTACTGGTAAACCAGGTGTTGTACTGGTTACTTCCGGCCCGGGTGCCTGCAATACAGTTACTGGCATTACGAATGCTTACTATGATGGCTACCCAATAATAGTGTTTACAGGTCAGGTAGCGTCGTCATTAATAGGCAATGATGCTTTTCAGGAGGCTGATATTGTTGGTATTACAAGACAATGCTGTAAGCACAACTATCTTGTTAAAGATGTGGTAGATCTTCCTCGGATTATAAAAGAGGCTTTTCACATAGCTACAACCGGAAAGCCGGGGCCTGTGCTTATTGACCTCCCCAAAGACGTTCTTGTTGGTAAAACAGAGTTTGTATATCCTGATACAGTAAGGCTTCCAGGGTATAATCCAACTTATTCCGGTCACCCTGTTCAGATAAATAAAGCACTGGGACTTCTTTATGAAGCAGAAAGGCCTATTATATTGTCTGGTGGTGGTGTTGTTTCTTCTGATGCTTCTGAATATCTCTTTAAAATAGCAAAGAAACTTGATATACCGGTTGCCAATACTCTTATGGGTACGGGTTCTTTTCCAGGAGATGACGAGTTATCTCTTGGCCTGACAGGAATGCACGGCAATTACTGGGCTAATATGGCAATTACAAATTCTGATGTTTTATTTGCTATTGGTACAAGATTCAGTGATCGTGTAACCGGTTGTCTCGATAAATACTGTCCGGAAGCTAAAATAATTCATGTAGATATTGATCCTACTTCTATTAGTAAGAATGTTAGAGTGGATGTTCCTATTGTTGGTCATTGTGCTAATGTGCTGGAAGACTTATATAATTCTATAGAAGAGTCTATGATTGATAAATCCTCTAAACTTAAGGAAAAATGGCATCAAAAAGTTCAGGAATGGAAAAAAGTTCAAGTGCCAGAAGCCAATAAGACAGATAAACTTTCTCCCCGGCACGTAATTCAAAGAATTCATGAGCTATCAAAAGACAGAGATCCTATTATTGCTACAGAAGTTGGTCAGCACCAGATGTGGTCTGCTCAGTTGTTTAAGTTTAGAGGGCCAAGACGATTTGTATCCTCTGGAGGTCTTGGCACAATGGGATTTGGGTTCCCTTCTGCCATGGGTGCACAGGTAGCTTTTCCTGACAGGTTAGTTATAAATGTAGCTGGAGACGGTAGTATACAGATGAATATTCAAGAACTGGCTACATGTGTTGAGTATAAGATACCTGTTAAGGTCTGTATCCTTAATAATAGCTATCTTGGTATGGTAAGGCAGTGGCAGGATCGCCTTTACAACAGGCGTTTTTCTCATACAAATATTTCTGGTCCTGATTTTGTTAAAGTCGCTGAAGCCTATGGTGCTACAGGGTTCAGGGTTACAAAAGAAGAAGATATAGATTCTATGCTCTTAAAAGCTTTTGATACAGAAGGTCCTGTTTTTATTGAGTTCGTTACAGAGCCTGAAGAATCTGTGTATCCCTGGGTACTGGCCGGAGATCCTATAAGCAATATCTTATTAAGTGATGACTGTTGTTAATTATCAAATTTTTAAGGAGAATATAAAATGAAGCACACTCTTTCAGTGTTAGTAGAAAATGAATTTGGTGTTCTTGCAAGAATTGCAGGTCTTTTTAGCGGGAGAGGATACAATATAGAAAGCTTGACTGTTGCTCCAACTCAGGATATTGCATATTCACGACTAACTTTAGTGACGGTTGGTGATGATAAAGTCATTGAACAGATTGTTAAACAGTTAAATAAGCTGGTTAATATAATAAAAGTTCAGGATATAACTGGTGATGTTAGCATTGATCGTGAGTTGGTCCTTGTTAAGGTTTCTGCAAAAGAAGAAAATCGTTCTGAAATTTTGCGTATAGCAGAAATCTTTGACGCTAAAGTAATAGATGCCTCACAAAAGTTTTATACAGTTGAGGTAAGTGGAGACGAATGGAAGATTAGATCCTTTATTGAGCTTCTAAGGCCTTTGGGTATAAAAGAAATGGTAAGGTCAGGTAAGGTTGCTATAACGAGAGAAATGCAACTTAACGGTGTAAAACAGTCTCTCAGTCTTGTTAATCTATAGTTGAGTGTAGTTAGGAGATGAAGATATGAGTATGAAAACCGAATTAAAAGTATATTATGACAAAGATATCAATATGAATGATATTTTAGAGAAAAAAGTTGCTGTTATTGGTTATGGAAGCCAGGGACACGGGCAAATATTAAACCTTAAAGACAGTAATGTAGATATTAAATGTGGCCTAAAACTGGGTCTGGACAACTCTCAACAAAAAGCAGAACTGGCAGGCCTTCAGGTAATGAGTATAGAAGATGCTGTTAAGTGGGCTGATGTAGTCATGATGCTTGTTCCTGATGAATTTCATGCCCAGGTTTATGAAGAATCAGTTAAACCACACATTAAAGAAGGTCAATATCTTGGATTCAGCCACGGTTTTAGTATCCATTTTAAACAAATTGTACCTCCAGAGAATGTCAATGTCTTTATGGTAGCGCCAAAAGGCCCGGGCCATCTAGTAAGAGAAGAATATAAAAGAGGTAGAGGTGTACCATCTCTGATAGCTATTCATCAAGATCCGTCAGGGAACACTAAAAATGTTGCACTCGCTTATGCTGCTGCTGTTGGTTCAGGAAGAGCTGGCATTTTAGAAACCTCATTTAGGGAAGAAACAGAAACAGACCTCTTTGGAGAACAGGCCGTTCTTTGTGGTGGTGTTGTTGCGCTGATTAAGGCTTCTTTTGAAACACTGGTAGAAGCAGGTTATTCGCCTTACATGGCTTATTTTGAGTGCCTCCATGAGTTGAAACTTATTGTCGACCTCTTACAACAGGGTGGTATCACAGATATGCGTTATTCTGTAAGCAATACAGCGCAATATGGTGATCTTACTCGTGGCCCAAGAGTCATTGATGCCGGTACAAAAGATCGCTTAAGGCAGATATTAAAAGAAGTTCAGGACGGTTCGTTTGCTAAAGAGTGGATTGAAGAATGCAAAAACGGTAAGCCTAATTTTAATGCATTGACCCGGGCTGATGAAGATCATTTAATTGAAAAAGTTGGCCTTGAATTAAGAGATATGATGGCTTGGCTTAAACAGGATAAAGTTATAGATAGAGATAAAAACTAAATAAACGCTATTACCACTGTATAAACTGGCTTTTAGACTATTTTAGTATTAAGCCTATAGGAGTAATCAATGAGTAATCTGTCACTAGAGATATATGATACAACATTGAGAGACGGCAATCAGGCTGAAGGTGTCTCGTTTTCGGTTAGTGATAAACTGAAAATCGTTAAAATGCTTGATGAACTGGGCATCGATTACATAGAAGGTGGATGGCCAGGTGCAAACCCTAAAGACGTTGAGGTTTTTCAACAGTTGAAAAGTATCAAGCTTAAACATGCAATAGTAACAGCTTTTGGTTGCACCAGAAAAGCTAATGTTAGTCCTGAAGATGACAATGTACTTAGGCAACTTTTAGACGCTGATACTGATGTTATTACAATTTTTGGGAAATCCTGGGATTTTCATGTTGAACATGCCCTCTGCACAACCCTTGAAGAGAATCTAAAAATGATAAGTGACAGTGTTTCATACCTTATTTCTCAGGGGAAAAGAGTATTTTATGATGCAGAGCACTTTTATGATGGATATAAAAATAATCCTGAATATACTTTAAAAACACTGGAATCTGCTTATCAGGCAGGTGCTGAGCGTTTGATTTTATGTGATACCAATGGTGGCTGCATTCCGTCTGAAATTGATGAAATAACCAGAGCTGTTAAAGAGCGGTTTCCTGATGCTGTTTTAGGTATTCACGCTCACAACGACAGTGACCTGGCTGTCGCAAATACTATTACGGCTGTTAGAGCAGGTATCATTCAAATTCAGGGAACTATGAACGGCTATGGCGAGAGATGCGGCAATGCCAACCTCTGTTCAATATTGCCAACGTTACAAATTAAGATGGGGTATGACGTACTGGCTGACAAACTAAAGAATCTGGTTTATGTCTCTCGTCAAATTAGTGAAATAGCAAATATGGGCGCTAATGAATATGCCCCTTATGTAGGCAGAAGTGCTTTTAGTCATAAAGGTGGAGTGCATGCAAGCGGTGTCAGAAAGCAGTCTCGTACGTATGAACACGTTGAACCCGATTTGGTTGGTAATGTTAGAAAGATCCTTATCAGTGATCAATCTGGTATTGCTTCAATTAAAGATAAAATCAAGCGTTTACCAACCCTTACAATGAAGATCACAGACGATGATTACCGTAAAATACTCAACCATATCAAAGAACTGGAATGGCAGGGATATGCTTTTGAAGATGCAGACGCCTCTTTTGAATTAATGGTTCTTGGAATTCTTGACCTGAAGCCTAAATTCTTTGAAGTAAAGGGCTTCAGGGTTATATCTGACAATATTACTGGAAATGATTTTTTAAATACAGAAGCATCTGTTAAAGTTATGGTTGGTGATGAGATTATTCATACTGTCAGTGAAGGTGATGGCCCCGGTCATGCTCTTGACAGAGCTTTAAGGCGTGCGTTGAGGCCTTTTTATCCTAAGATAAGAGATTTTAAATTGACTGATTTTAAAGTTCGTATTCTGGATAGTACTGATGGTACCAGTGCAAAGACCCGTGTACACGTTGAAACTTCTGATGGCCTTGAAAGATGGGATACTGTAGCTGTTAGCCGTAATATTATTGAGGCTACTTATTTTGCTATCGTAGATAGTATCGATTATGGCCTGATGTTGAATAAACAAAAGCCTCAAAATGGCTTTCATGAGCTTCATGAGTTACTTAAAACGATATAATATTTAACGAAAATAAAGCAATTATACCCGTTCTATAACTCAAGAGCGGGTATTTTATTGAGTTATTGCTTTTTTATGGTATAAAAACCTCATTAATTTGGTCTTTTGCCCAAAGAAGTATATAATGATACTGGGTAAATTTGATGTCAGCTAAAATATTGAGCTGTTTTATGTTATTATTTCAATCAAAATATAGGATTTAATGTTATGTCTCAATTGTTGCTGCCTGAGAAAGTTGAATTTCTTATTAATAAACTTTATGAGAATGTAAATACTGTTATTTGCGGGAAACAGAATACAGTAGATAAAATGTTGATGGCACTTTTGGCAGGTGGACACGTTCTTCTGGAAGATGTTCCTGGTCTAGGAAAAACATTACTTGCTAAGACCATTGCTAAATCAATTGATGCAAAGTTTAGGCGTGTTCAATGTACTCCTGACTTGCTGCCTTCAGATATTACAGGTGTTAGTATCTTTTATCCTGAGACGAGAGAGTTTAAATTTATTCAGGGGCCTATTTTTACAAACGTTTTGCTGGTGGATGAAATTAACAGAGCTGCTCCCAGAACGCAGTCATGCTTGCTGGAAGCTATGGAAGAAAGCCAGATAACTATTGAAGGAACCTCTCAAAAGCTGGAGAAACCTTTTTTTGTTATAGCAACTCAGAATCCGATTGAATATCATGGTACCTTTGATCTTCCTGAAGCACAGCTTGACAGGTTTTTAATTGTGCTTGGCATCGGCTATCCCGATCAGGAAGAAGAAGATACGATTATAGAGTTCTATTTAAACAACGTTTACAATAATGTAGAACCTGTTATATCTCTTGAAGACTATCTTATGCTTCATGAGTGTACCAGAAAAGTTTCTGTGAGTAAGGAAATTAGGAAATATGTTCTTGATATAATCAATGCAACGAGAAATGATACTAATATAAAACTTGGGGCCAGCCCAAGAGGAACTCTTGCTCTTTTAAGAATGGCCCAGTCTTCTGCTATTCTTGCTGGAAGAAATTATGTTATACCTGATGATGTTAAAAATGTTGCCGTTGAAGTTTTGTCTCATAGGGTAATACCCACTCACAAAAGGGGATTGCTCGTTAATAACAGTATAATCTCTGAATTAGTTAAAAAGATTACAGTGCCATAACTGTGAGAATTGAGTATAATGGACTTATTTTAATTGCCATGGCGTTTGTATTATTTGCTGCTGCGAGTAATACACAGTCTGGATGGCAATATATTATCAGTGCATTGCTTTTTGCCATTGTTATTTTAGGTGTAATTATTCCCGGGATGCAGATTAAAGGTTTAAATGTGCTGAAAGAGCTTCCTGTAAGGCTTTATGCAGGCAAATCTTCTGTTGTTAATATTACTATTGAGAATCTTTCCCAGAGAAATAAATGGTTCTTTAATCTTGTCGAATCGCCTGTTTCCAGTGCTGATTCGGCTGGTTATTCGCTATCCTCAAGGCTTTTAATTGAGCGTCTGGTAACTTTTTTGGTGTCTACTCTCTCTAGGAAGAAAGATTTGTATAATTTTTTTGTGAATACTATTCCTGCAAGGCACTTTATAGATTTTAATTATGATTTTATACCTGAAAAAAGAGGGGTTTATAAGGTTGGGCTGACAACTCTTTCTACCAGTTCTCCTCTGGGTATTGCAACATTTTCTAAAACCTTTAAAAATGAGCAAGAAGTTGTAATTTATCCTAAAGTGTTTGATATAAGAGGTGGATGGGTTAATCGTATTGCCAGTCGATCAATGGTTAATCAATTGTCATACAGTTATACTCCGACCAGCATTCCGGGAATAACCAGAAGTGTCAGGGAATATGTACCAGGAGATAGCCCGAGACATATTCACTGGCCTACCAGTGCCAGAGTTAATAAGCTTTTTGTCCGTGATTTTGAGGTTGAGGCTTCAGGGTATATTGTTATTTTCCTTGATTCTTATGATGATTATATTGATGAAAAATATTTTGACCTTGCTGTTACGACAGTATCGTCATTGTTGAATGCTTCTCACGAGAAAGGTCTGGTATCACGCTTTATCACCCAGTATGATGCATTGCAGGGAATAGATTATAGAGATGAAGTTGACTGGTATTCTCAACTAGAAGTGCTGGCAAGGGTTCAGCCCGTTTCAAAGTTATCTATATGTACTGAAATTGATACTGTTCATCAGGGGTTAATCTCTCAGTATCCAGGATTGCAGCCTTCTTATGTTCTGGTATCATCTCAGTATAAGGCTAATTATTCTGCTAATAGGGCGAATATTATCTCTATTAAAGTCTCACCGTATCCTGATGAGTTTGTTCACTATACAGTGAAAACAGAAGAGGATTTGAAATTTATTTAATATGTCTCAAAACGTTTACAAAATAAATAGAAACAAATATGATACACAAGAAAAGTCTATAATATTAAGGGTATTGACCTTAGTCCTCTTGCTTATAGGTATATTCTCTTCAGCTCAGGCAGCTGAAATTTCTCCTGTTATTATAATTCTGGTTGTTTTAGGTACAATTGTAGGTTCTTACGTCAGCTATAACTCTCTTTACAGAAAAAACTGGTGGATTAAGATTTTTCTTTCTGTTGGTATGCTTCTACTTTTGGCTAATTGTTTTTATGAGATTGTTGTCCTTCAGGTTAATAATATTTCGGATTTAAGAAAGCCGGTTCTTCAGCTTCTTCTTGGCTTACAGGCATTGCATACTTTTGATTCTCCGAGACGTACAAATATTATGCTATCTGCGCTTTCTGCGTTGATTTTAATTAGTTTTGCTGCCAGCTTGAGTAAAGATAACTACTTTGGTGTTTTTCTGATTGTGTTTATTTTTGTTGCAATACTGGTACTTTATTACAATGATTTGCTTTCCCGTGGATATATTTCTCCTTTTTCCAGTATTAGTAAGTCTTTTGGGCAAGTAAACAGGCCTTTCCTCTGGGGGCTTTTTGGTGTAGTTATTGTTTTGACGACGTTAATTTTTGTTGTTATGCCAAGGTTTGAGCTTAGTTATATGCATGATTTTCGTATGTCATTTAAGATAAAGCTTCCAGAGCACCTTGAAAGATCTATAAAAAATTCAGCCTACAGTGATCCTGAGCGCCTGAAGTCTCTTACTATTGACCCTGAGGCTTATTTTGGGTTTGCCCCTGAGTTGTTTTTAAACTTCAGGGGTACGTTGTCTGATGATATAGCAATGAAAGTAAGAAGTTCCAGACCTCAGTACTGGCGTGCTATGGCCTATGACGTCTATACGGGTGAAACCTGGAAGCTAAGTATGCCTGATAAGGTTACAGAACTTGAAGCGTCTCCTCCTCCTGTTATATATTTACCGCCTTTTGAATCTTCTATTGCCAGAACTTATGAATTAACACAAGTGTATTATATTGCTAAGAAGCAATCAAACCTGGTACCAGCAGCTTATAAACCGGTACGTCTTTATTTCCCTGTAGATATGGTGATGGTTGATCCTTATGATGGCTTAAGAAGCCACATAGAAATGGTAAAAGGTATTACGTATACGGTTGTCTCTGATATACCAGAAATAAAACCAGAAATTTTGCTTCAGACGAAAGAAAATAAGGCTTATCTTGAAGAATTAAAGGCTTCAAAAAAGCTTTCCAGATATCTTCAGCTTCCTGAAAATATCCCTGAGCGACTTAAGAAGCTTGCAAAAGAGATTACTTCAGAGGCTAAAAATGATTATGAAAAAGCTTATAAGATTAATAAATATTTAAAAACCAAGTATGAGTACGATCTTGATGTTGAAAGATTTCCTTCCGGCAGTGATACAGCAGATTATTTTTTGTTTGAGAAAAAAAGAGGTTATTGTGAGCATTTTGCTACAGCCATGGCAGTAATGCTCAGATCTTTAAATGTGCCTGCTCGGCTAGTAACTGGCTATTCTCCCGGGGAATACAATCCTTTTACTGGTTATTATGAGGTAAAGGTCTCTGATGCTCATGCCTGGGTAGAGGTTTTTGTTCAGTATTATGGGTGGGTGCCTTTTGATCCTACGAGTGCAGATTATAATATTCAAACGCTGGGAACCAGGCATAAGTCGCCTCTGGAAAGTTTCATAAGGTATTTATATAATAATATTCCTGTGGAAAGGATTGCTGGCGCTATAGAGCCTCTTATGTCAGGCATATTAACGATTGCTGGTTCTGTAGTAAATCTTGTGACAAGGGTTCCTGTGCTGGGGGATCTTATTATCAAAGGTAATACATATGTATTCTATTTTATAGGGGCTGGTCTTTCTGTGCTGGTCTTTATCTTGCTTTTGTTCCGGTTGGTTTGTTCCAGAAAATACAGATCAGGTGATGTTGTTACTGATAAATATTGTCTGTTATGTGATCGTTTAAAGAGATATGGGTTCCTGAAAAAGCACAATGAAACTCCTTTAGAATACTTTAATAATATTAAAGTTGCCCTGGAAAAAGAAAGTGACCATCAAGTTCATCTGCCTTTGCGTAATAGCCTTGATAATCTCGGTGAAATTACCCATTTATACAATGAGATTCATTATGGAAAAGCTAATGATAAACTTGGTGTCTTTTGTGAACTGGTTAAATCTACAATGAAGTCGATTTAGCTTTTTCCTGAAGTAATTTTAGCAACAAGCCTGAAATATCAGTTACGGTTACTATACCTACCAGAGTTTTATCATCTTTACAAACAGGCAGGCTACCGATTTTCTTTGCATTTATGATTTGTACTGCTTTTTCTATAAGTGTATCAGGTGTTATTGTCGTTGGATTGTAAGTCATGAAATCTGATATGGGTTTTTTATCCAGGTTTAAATCTTTAATTTCTTCTTCTTTAATCTCTTTGATTTTCTTTCCTACTGCTTCTCTAATGTCTCTATCTGTTATAATTCCGACAATTTTTTTATTTTTGCAGACAGGCAACTGCCTGATACTGTGATGAGACATTAGCAAGTAGGCTTCAAGTATGCTTTGCTCGGGCTCTGCTGTTATTAGCCTGGTTGACATTATTTTTTTTGCTGTATATCCTGTCATATTTTTTACAAAAGCGATGTTTAAGTGAATTAATTAAGTATAACAAAAACCCCCCCCATAAACTATTGTCTATGAGGGTATTTCTTATTGTAAGATGGTATATTACTCGATGTATTCTTTAAGGCGGCGGCTTCTGTTAGGGTGGCGTAGTTTGCGGAGTGCCTTCGCTTCGATCTGGCGAATGCGTTCTCTTGTAACGCCAAAAAGCTGTCCGACTTCTTCTAATGTTCTTTGGCGACCATCGTCCATACCGAAGCGGAGTCTTAATACATCTCTTTCTCTAGGTGATAAGCCACTCAGAATGTCGGTCAGGTCTTCTCTTAAGAGTTCATGGGCAACAGTTGTTGCAGGAGCTTCAGCTTCTCTATCTTCTATGAAGTCACCAAGACGGCTATCTTCTTCTTTGCCGATAGGTGTTTCCAGTGAAAGAGGTTCCTGTGCGACTTTAATGATTTCACGCAGTTTAGGAACACTGATACCCATTGCCTCAGCGAGTTCTTCTTCAGTTGGTTTACGGCTCAAGTCTTGAGCTAGCTTTCTTGTAACTTTTTTAAGCTTGTTTATGGTTTCAACCATGTGAACAGGTATGCGGATGGTTCTGGCTTGGTCGGCGATGGCACGGGTAATAGCCTGTCTGATCCACCAGGTAGCGTATGTAGAGAACTTATATCCTCTTTCATGGTCAAATTTCTCAGCCGCTCTGATAAGGCCAAGGTTTCCCTCCTGAATGAGATCAAGGAAAAGCATACCTCTGCCGACATATTTTTTGGCAATGCTTACAACAAGGCGTAAGTTAGCCTGAACGAGTTTGCGTTTTGCTCTGGCCCCTTCTTTTCCTCCTTTTGCAATCTTACGTGCCAGTTCTATTTCTTCATCTGCGCTTAATAATTGTATTCTGCCTATTTCTCTGAGATACATTCTAACCGGATCATCAACGGTCATGCCTCTTGGTGGGGTTATATCGAGTTCTATTTCTTCATCTTTTATTATGACTGCTTCATCAGCGTCGGGGTCGATGATACTTACTGCGCTACCGGCACCAAATAAGGAACCGATTTGATCTCTATCTTCGTCGTCGCTTGACGTTAGTATCTCATCTATGCCACTACGATCTCTTCTATGCCCTAAGCGCTCTGTTTTATCAATCATATCAAGGATCATGTCTTCGTTTTTATTTGTTTTAGTCTTTTTACTCATTTATTTTTCTCCAATATACGTAGCTACAGTGTCGACAACCTTGAATTAATGAGACTTTTTACTTGATACTGTAATTCTAATGACTTAATTTCGTCGTTTTTTGCTGCATAATATTCCTCTTTAACCTTTTGCTCTTCACTTTGAGCTTTAAATCGTGATATGCAAGCTAAATTTTCTTTAATAAAAAGGTTGATTTTTTCTTCATTATTCATACATAGCTTGTCTTCTAGAGAGAATATAATATCTGAAAATGTTTCCATTGCCTGCATATTATCTGCTAGGTTTGTTGTTAGCCATTCTGTTAGGTTGTCAATGGTTCTACATTCGGTCATATATCCTTCTATAGAATTTTTTAAGAGCTGGTGATTTGTATCTAAAAACTGTACCTCCTTCAATTTACTGGATATTAGATCCCAGTATTCTTCTTTAACAAAATAAAGGCTGATTAAATTTTTCTCTGCTTCTTTTATGAAGTCTTTTGAGTCACGTCTTTTTGTTATTTGAGGAGAATTATCCTCAAAGTGTCTGTTTCTATTCGATTTTTTTGTTTTAAGCTGGTTTAATTCAGTTGAAAAATCCTCTTCTCTTACTCCCAATCTTTCGGAAACGGTTCTAATATATTCACTTCTAATAATGGGGCTTGAAATTTCAGTAAAAATAACAGAAAGTTCTTTGATAGCTTTTAGTTTGCCGGTAGCTGATTCAAGGTCATTGGCTTTGAGAATCTGTTCTACCTGAAAATCTAACAGTAATGGTGCGGTTTTAACTAGTCTTTTGAAAGATTCAGCTCCTTTGCTTCTGATATAGTCATCCGGGTCTTTTTCTTCCGGAATTGTAATGATGCGTATTTCGTAAACACTATCTTTTGAATAGCTGTTATCAAAGATCTTGATGCCACCCAGCCCACTGAAGGTGTTTTTTATAACCTCTATGCCACGGTCAGTAGCATTTCCTCCAGCTAAATCGGCATCAAAAGCAATAAAGATGCGCTTAGACTTGGTGTATTTGCCCAGGATGCGTAATTGGTCGCTGGTCAATGCTGTTCCTAACGTAGCAACTACGTTGGAAATGCCGTTTGCGTGAGCTGAAATGGCATCAAAGTATCCTTCCATTAATATTACACAGTCTTCAGCTTTTATAGCTTCTTTCGCCTGATATAAGCCGTAGACGTTTTTGCCTTTGTGGAATACAGGTGTTTCAGGTGAGTTAAGATACTTGGGCTGATCATCTTTTTTAAGGGTTCTGCCACCGAAAGCTATTATTTGCCCTCTATCGTTATGAATTGGAACGATGATTCTGTCTCTGAATTTGTCATAATAACCTTCAGAGTTAGCTCTTTTTGTTATCAGGCCTGCCTGTTCAATAACTTCAGCAGTGTATTGATGTTCTTTAGTGAGATATTTAAATAAATTTTCCCAGCCTTCTGGTGCGTAACCAAGGTTAAACTGGAATATTATTTCGTTTGTTATACCTCTGTTGTGTAAATAATCTCTGGCTTCTTTGCCTTTACCTTCATCAAAGAGGCTTTCAGTGTAAAATTTAGTTGCAGCTTTGTTGATATCAATTAAAAGATTTTTTAATTCAACTTTTTCATCAGAATAATCGATCTTTATGCCATACCTTGCAGCAAGGTCAGCTAGAGTTTGAGCGAAATTCTGATTATTAATACGCTGTAAGAAAGAGAAAACGTCACCACCGGCACCACAACCGAAGCATTTAAATATACCTTTGTCTGCACTGACCATAAAAGAGGGTGTTTTTTCAGGGTGGAACGGGCATAGGCCCATCCAGTTTCTGCCAGACTTCTTGAGTGCTACATGTTCAGAGATGATATCTACAATATCTGCTCTGCCTTTTATTTCTTCTAGTGCATTATTTTGCAATATTGCCATTAAGTGGTGCCTTTACCTACTGTGGTACTGTAAAATTTAGAGGTATTGGCAGGAATAATTCTTTGAATACGTGTATGGCGTATCTATCAGTCATACCTGCAATATAATCAGCGGCAGTTCTTTCTGGTGTGCTGTTAACACTTTGTGGATAGTCTGCAAGAAGGTGTGGTGCGTTTTTGTAGTATTCAAATAACCCTGTGATAACACGTTTTGCTTTTGAATGTTCTTTATCTTTTTCTGGGTCATTGTAGACATTTTCAAACATCCAGTCCCGGAGGTTATTTGAAGCGTTCTGAATTTCATCTGTTAACTGTATTCTGTCTTTTCCGGAACTCGCATGAACCATACTGCAAACCATAACCGCAATACGTTCACTGCAAGTTGAGCCGAGAGTTTTAATAATACTTGCAGGAATATCATTCAGTGAAATAAGCCCTGCTCTTATTGCGTCATCAATATCATGATTGAGATAAGCTATTCTGTCAGCAATACGGACAATTTGTCCTTCAAGGGTTCCTGGTAAAGCATTACCAGTATGATGTCTGATGCCGTCTATTGTTTCTCTTGTCAGGTTAAGATTCTCTATCAGTGTTACGATTCTTTCACTTTGCTCATTATGACGGAACCCTTCAGCAAGCAGTTCATTTAAAACCACTTCTCCAGTGTGACCAAAGGGAGTGTGACCAAGGTCATGACCCATAGCTATAGCTTCTGTTAAATCTTCATTCAGCTTTAATGCTCTGGCAATGGTTCTAGCGATTTGTGCGACCTCAAGGGTATGTGTCAGTCTGGTGCGGTAGTGGTCTCCAGCGGGAGAGATGAATACCTGTGTTTTGTGTTTGAGTCTTCTGAAGGCTTTACAGTGTATAATTCTGTCACGATCACGTTGAAATTCTGTGCGAATAACGCATGGTTCTTCAAATTCCATACGCCCCGAAGTCTTTGAAGTTTTTGCTGCCCTGTGGTTCAGGTAGTTAAGTTCAAATTCTTCTTGTTGAAGACGCAAGTTAATCATTTGATCTAACATATAAGCTCCAGAAATACTACAGCTTGGTCTTAAAGTATGGTCTTTTAGTATATAAACATTGAATAAATTAAAATCATAATGAGTTAGAATGGTGTGATATTGTCTAGTAAAATGAGTAAAATTAAAAAAGTGCTAGTTTTTGTTAAAAAAGTTTTCAGAGGTGGTCAGCTTTAGAATTTATTCTGGCTTGAAACGCACTCTTTCAGGATGTTTTAAGGTGTCAGTTATTTTTAGAGCCTGCTCAACAATTCTTTAAACTCTGTGGCATGTATGAACATTCAATTTCAACTTTTTTTGAGCATTCTACATACCGTATTGGTTTGGTTTTAAAGTTTCAGATAGTTCTGTCGTTCTTGTTTGTTATAATTTCAGGTTATGTAAGTGTTTGGTAAACGTTTATGTATGCTATATGCTTGTATAGTACGAATATAAATGCACAACCCCGCATAACATCAGCTATGTCAGAATTCGTTAATTCTTATTATAAGTATTATCTGCCACTACACAAATTTTACCGTCTGAATATCTCAAATTTCTTTAAATTTTGAGGTCAAGGTAAAAAAATATATCCGAAACTCTTTGATTATTAACATCTTAACCTTTTATTCATATTAGCCTGCATTTATTATGCCGTAAACCCTCCAATTTTTTGTTGAGTCAAATTTTGTTGGTGTCAAAATAGACACGAAGGTCAAAATGCCCTGAGGAGTACACGTTTTAGCCCAGCATTACTGCAATTGTAGTTTCTTAACTTTTGTTAACAAACTCCCTGATGTGTATTCTATTCTTTGAAGTTTGTTCTGCTTTGGTGGGTAACCCTGTATGCTAAAAGAATTTTGGATGTTATTATTATTGTTGTTTGTTGCTTAATTTTCATTCACATTTTAGCTTTTTGTATAAAAATTTATATTTTTAGCCATAAATGTTGTTGCTTTTTAGTAAAATAATAGAGACTTACGTAAAATGAATGATTGAAATTAATGACACAACAGGCCTCCCCGGAGAACAGATATCTTTTAAAGCTAAGGTCTTTGCTGGCAAATTCAATTTTTGCAGGTGGGCTTATTGGCTTTATGGTCTTTGTTTTTTTTGCTGGCCTGTTTCATTTTAATGTTTTGAAGAGTTTTGAAGATGTAACGCTTGAGTGGCGCTTTAAGTATTTTCATTTTAATGCACAACCTTCTGATGATATTGTTATTTTAGGCATTGACAATGAGAGTATCAATCGTATCGGGCGTTTCCCGTGGTCGAGAGATAAATATGCAAAGATTGTTGAGGCGCTAAATTTTTATGGGGCTAAAGCTATTGCTTTTGACCTGTATTTTGAGTCACAGGATAGAGAAAATCCTCAAGCAGACAGGCTTTTTGCGGAGACGATAGAGAAATATAACAATGTTATTATTGCAACGATATCAAACGCCAATGTAGGGGCAGATTATTACTCAGAGAAAGAGTTTGCCCTGTTAAAAAAACTCAGTATAAAGACGAAAGAGACTTTAAATGGGTTTAATGTATCTGAGTTTTTCTCAAAATCTCCTGAACCGGCTCTTTTAAAACCTTATCAGGCTATGTTTGAATCAGTTTATTCTCTTGGAATCGTTAATGCTGGGCAGGAAGGCCGGACAACTGTTTTTGAAATACCTTTAATAGTTGAGTTTAAAGATTTATATTTTGCGACACTTTCTCTTGCAACATATTTGAATATTTCAGCTAACCCTTCTGTATCTCAGTTAGCCAGGGGGCTTCTTGTTGAAGGGAAGGAAATACCTGCTGACGGTAAAAATCAATATCTGATTAACTGGTATAGAGCAGAAAAAACCGCAGATAATCCTTACCCTTATGTTTCATGGCGTGCAGGAGACATTATTAGAGCCTGGGATCTTCTGGAAAATGCTTCCCGTGAATATAACATGACTAAAGCAGAAATCCAGAAAAACTTTGACGAGTATTATAAATACCCCGATGAGAAAAAATGTCCTCCTGAAATAATAGATTTTGTTTATCAGTTTCCGGAAGGGGCCATTTTCTATGAGACTTCAGATTTTAAAGATAAAATTGTCTTTATTGGCCTTACAGACCAGTCTGGAGGAACCCAGGATTTAATCAAAACACCGCTTCATAATGCGCTTCCTGGTGTGTTTCTTCATGCTAATGTGCTGGATAACATCCTTAAAGATGACTATATTAAGTCTGTGCCTGAACCTATGATGCTTATAATACTTTTTATTCTCTGTCTTTCAACGGGTATTACGGTTCTAGGGGTAAAAGATCCCAAATATAGTCTGGGTATCGGGTTTATATATTGGTTGTATTTCCTTATACCCCTTGCATTATTTGCCTTTAAAAATGTTTATGTTGACTTTATATATATTCAGTCAGCGATTATTTTGACCTTTGGCTGCTCAGTTGCCTATCAGTGGATTGTCGTAGACCGTGATAAAAGAGCAGTTAAAAAGGTTTTTTCAAATTATCTGGCTCCTCAAATCTTGAATGAAGTGCTTAACAATCCTGCTTCAGTTAAACTCGGTGGCAAAAAGAGAGAAATAACGGTTTTGTTTTCTGATATTCGTGGTTTTACAACGATTTCAGAAAGAAACACCCCTGAAGGGGTTGTACAGTTCCTTAATGAATACTTTGATACCATGGTGGATTGTATTATGAAACACGAAGGGGCTATAGATAAATTTATCGGAGATGCTATCATGGCATTCTGGGGGGCTCCAATTGAACACGAAAACCACCCGGAACTTGCTGTGAGAGGTGCCCTTGAAATGATTGAAGGCCTTGAAAAGCTCAAACAAAAATGGGTGAGTGAAGGTAAAGAAGTGCCGGAAATTAATATAGGCGTCGGACTAAATACTGGTGAAGCCATTGTTGGCCATGTAGGGTCTTCTAGTATCAAGAGCTACACGGTTATAGGTGATACTGTAAATTTAGCTTCACGTTTGGAAGGATTAAACAAAAAGTATGCTATGCATGGGGATATTCATAAATCTATTATTGTGAGTGAATATACATATGAGAAGGTCAAAGATAAATTTGACTTTGAATGCTTAGGAGAAGAAACCGTTAAGGGAAAAGAAAAAGCAGTAAAAATTTACAAAGTTTTAGGCATAAAGGAGGAAAATTTTAATGATCAATAAGGTTAAGTTAATAACAATGTTGATTGTAGCATTACTAGTTTCAGGAAGCCTCGCTGATGAAGCTTTATCAAGAGGTAAGGGTGGGAAAGTTTCTGAATCTGCTGCAACTGCCGGAGTTGCAGGATCTAATGCTAATACTAAGGCGGCAGTACCTCTTTATTGTGAAACAGGAGCTATTATAACTATTGGTGAATGCCAGAAAGATCTGATTAAAAAGTGTGTGCAAGAAGAATATGCAGATAAAATAAAAAAAGCCAAGAAAGATGATCTGGATAAATATGAAAAAAACTGTAAGGTAAAAGTTGAAAATTCTCCAGAACTTCAGGCATGTTACCAGAAAACAGCCTGCGGACCGTTTCTTCTTGATGTTAGCAGCTGCATGGGAGAAAAAGATGTATTGAATGATCTTGAATTACGTTCAACATGTGAATTGAAAGCACGCCAAAAATTTGGTTTTACGGATGCTTATTTTGACGGTTTTAAGGTAAGAGAAGATTATAAACCTGATGCAGGTAGTGGAGAACCTTGTGATGTTGACCTTGATATTCTAGATGATTTCCTTGATGACGAAGATACAAGCTATGATGTAGAACCTGATAAATCAGCCTACTCTTTAAAAGCCGGTGACCTTCTGGCCTGGGGTATACCCGCTGTGCCAAGAATACCGGCTCCTAGAATGAAGTCTTCAAGCAGTTCTGCTTCTTCTGGTGATTCATCTAATGCTGCTTCTCAGCCAGTTGATGATGATGCCTACAAAAATCTCAAGATGATTGAGGTTACAAGTACTGAAATTACTGATACGCAAAAGGATGCCTTTTTAAGAGAGCTTGATGCACAGGCAGCAAATAGTTTCTAGTTCTAAGAGAAGAGGATGGGATTGATGAAGATAAAAAAAGTTATATTAAGTTTTCTCTTGCTGGTACTGGTTATAGCTGGCTTTAATCACGTTAAAGTCAATGCTCAAACATTTGTGCCGGCAAAATTTATTTATATGCAGAATGCAGACGATGATGCTTCAGATGAAATTTCTAAAAAGTACGGCTTTACCATACCTGAAGAGTATAATATTGGTCGTATAGTAGCATATTCATTGCTTCAGAGGTTTGATAATAAGGTTGTTGAAGATAAAGAATTGAATGAATATGTTAATCTTGTCGGGCAATCTATTGCAAAAGCATCATCAAAACGGCCTAAAATCATTTATAAGTTTGGTATTATTGATACAGAAGAAATAAATGCCTTTGCATGCCCCGGAGGATACATTTTTGTAACAACCGGGCTACTTAAGTTGCTTCCTGATGAGAACTCTCTGGCAGGTGTTCTGGCCCATGAAATAGGTCACGTTGAACATGGAGACGGCCTTAGAGATATAAGAAACCACAGGGCTGATAAATATGCTGATGTAAAAGTTGAAAAAATTGCCAATAACGCTGAACTCTTTCAGGATATGGCTTATTATATACCCGGAGCAGGTCGCTATGTTTCAGCTGACTATTGGACTGGTAGAGCAGCTAGTGCAGTAACAAGTAAAATACCTGGCGGCTATGGCACAGGCGTTGGCAGGTGGGCTGCAAGGTCTGCGACGAAGTCTGCCATGGATCTTGCTGTGGATGCTTTAAAAGAAGGGGCTAAATCTCTCGGTAAAAAAGCTATCCAGAGCTGGTATTATGATCCTCTCGAGCCTTCTGTTGAGTTTGATGCTGATCTTTATAGTGTTAGAGCCCTGTCAAATGTCGGGTATGATCCTGAATCACTGGCAGAGTTCTTGCAGGTTATGCAATACATCCAGGATGCTTCTCCTGGAGCTTCTGAAGCGCAGAATATGTTTACATACAGGCACCCTAAACCTGAAGAAAGAATAGAAAAGATAGAAAATGAGATTCAAAAACCCGATATATTTATTAAAAATCCTAATGCTAAAAAGGTACCGCTTTTTAAAGAGCGCTATAAAGGAAAAATAATGACATTAAAGAATTAATTAACTGTAAAGATACTTAAATAAACCGAAAATGTATTTTACCTCTGGCATGAACCCCGGAGGTAATTTTTTTGCGTTCACTATAGCCTGTGTTTGATAATTATTCCTGATAACAGATTTTATATTATTTTTCTGCAATAAATACATAAAGGAACCTCTGATTAATTAAGAAATTACTGATTCCAGCAAAAGACACTAATTTCTTGAATCTGTGAACTTTTAAATTATTCAGAGATCTCATAAAATATGTTGTAGTAGTATTATTGTATGTTATACACGATGTAAATAATTGTAAAAAATACACTAAAAATAGCTATGCCAAAGTTTTCATTAGAGTTATACTACCATCCAATAAAATGACAATTATTAAAGAATAAGCAGCATTTAAAACAAATTAACGGAGAAACTGGCCAAATGTTTACAGGAGTTAATACTGCTAAACAGGCTTATAACAGCCCCCCAAGGTTTTTGCAGCAGTATCAATATGATTATAACTATGATAGAAGGCTTCCATTTAAAGGAAGCTTAGCTCCATCGCCTTTAAAGACAACGAATACTGAAAATGTAACTTTTTCAAGTAATTCCCACGGGGACGTTTTTGTTAGTTCAAAGCCGAAAAAGAAAGCAGATAAGAAAGAAAAACCAAATCATTTTGTTTACTGGGTGCATAGCTCAGAAAGAACGTATATCCCCTACTAGTAAGCAAAAAGAGTGTTAGAAGAAGAGGGCTAATAATCTGATTAGCTCTTTTCTTATTTTACGGAGAGGTATTTCCAGGTATATGGTGCTAGCAGTATGAGAACAGTCATTATTTCCAGCCTGCCAACCCACATGTTTATAGTTAGCAATACCTTTGAAAAATCTGTCAAGTCGGCATAGCTTTCTGTTGGGCCGACAGCACCAAATCCTGGTCCTATGTTACCCAGTGTTGCTGCAGAAGATGCAAAACCTGTCATTAGATTTCCTTCAACAAAGGTAATAACGATGGTACTAATGAGTAACAAAACCAGGTAGAGCACAAAAAATACGGTAATCTGTCTCATAATTTCGTTAGAGACAGTTTGTTTATCCAGCCTGAGAGGTAATACAGCTGTAGGGTGTATTAGTTGAAGTAGTTCTTTAAATGCATATTTGATAAGCAAAAGAACTCTCACTACTTTAATTCCTGCGCCACTAGAACCTGCTGAACCACCAATAAACATTAGAGTTATAAGTATTATCTTAGCAGGTGCTGACCACTGTTCAAAGTCTGCTGTTGCAAAACCTGTGCTGGTTAGTATGGAAATAGTTTGAAAAGCGGCAGATCTTAAAGAAGAAAAGAGACTTTCTGCCTGGTTGAAGAATAAAATAAGGGTAATAAGAATAGTTGCTGACAGTACAACAATGCTATAGGTGATAAACTCAGAATTTTCACCCAGCAAAGCAGGGTTCCTGTTGCGAATAACCCGGAATTGAAGGGCGAAGTTCGTGCCAGCAAGGAACATAAATACAATTATGATCCACTCTATTACAGGGTTATTATAGCCCATAATGCTTTCCGGGTGAGGTGAGAAGCCACCTGCTGCAAGGGTTGAGAAAGAGTTACAGATTGCATCATAAACAGGCATACCGAAATAGACCAGAAGCAATATTTCTATAATTGTTAATCCAATATATAAGGCCCACAGGTTTTTGGCAGTATGTCTTATACGGGGAGTTAGCTTATCTTCAGTAGGGCCTGGAGCTTCGGCAAAGAATAATTGACGGCCTGCAATGGCAAATTGAGGTAATATAGCAATAAATAGAACTATGATGCCCATGCCGCCAAGCCATTGGGAGAAGCTTCGCCAGAAAAACAGTGTTTTAGGGTATAGTGAGAAGTCTTTTAGTATTGTTGCACCGGTTGTAGTTATTCCTGACATTGATTCAAACAGAGAATTTATGATACCGATGTCATAAAACAGATAGGGTATAGCACCTAAAATAGCAGCAGTAGCCCAGCTAAGGGCTACAATAACCATTCCTTCTGTCCTGTGTAGTTCTGTATACTCTGGTGTTAGTTTCTTTAAGATCACTCCTGTTGTGATGCCTATGGTAGCCGCTGTTGCAAAGGGTAAAATAGCGTGCCATTCCTGAAAGGCAAAGGCAACTATTATAGGTATAAGAAGGAGTATCCCTATGTAAGTAAGCACAAGTCCTATAGCATCAAGAATTAAGCAGGCTCTCATTCTTCATTATTCTCGAAATAATTTTTAATATGACTTGAGGCATCAGGAGTGGTAAAGATTATAAGACTGTCACCTGACCTGATAAGAGTGTTACCTCTGGGTACAATGACTTTCTTGCGTCTCATAACTGCTCCTATGATGCCTTTGTATGGAAACCTCAGATCTTTTATTTGAGTATCTTCAAAAGTTTCTGGTATTTTAACTTTAAAGACTTCTCCTTTGCCTCTTTCTACTGTTGCCAGAAGGTCTATATCTGTTGATATAAGAGTATTTACTAGTTCTTTTACTGAAGATGTTTTTGGTGAAAGGGCTACGTCAATGCCAACTGTTTCAAATAGTTTTAAGTTTGACGTTTTATCAACCCTGGTTAATACTTTTTTGGCTCCGAGCTGTTTTCCTAATAACGAACAGAGAAGATTCTTTTCATCGTTATTTGTAACTGTGACAAGAACATCTGATTCGGATATCTGGTGAGCCTGTAGAAGCTCAAGATCTGTTCCATCGCCATTTATAATAGATGTTTCGCTGAGTTTAGAAGAGAGCACGTTGCACCTGTCAGAAGAAACCTCAATGATGTTAACATTAATAGCTTTAGATTCAAGGTTCCTGGCAAGCATTAGTCCGATGGCACCGCCTCCAATAATTGTTACCATCTTGACTTCCTGGCGATGCTTTTCAAAAAAGCTTGCCCCCAGAATGTTGAGGGATTCCTGTGTGCCCATGAATATGACCTTGTCATTCGGCATTATGACAGTGTTTCCATCTGGTATGAACAGGTTATCGTCTCTTGTGATGGCTACAATAATACATCCTTCAGGGAATTGACAGCTTTTTAGAGGAGTATTAATAACAGGGGCATTGTCTTTGGCCCTGTATTCAAATAATTTGACTTTTCCGCTGACAAATTCTTCTACATCAATTGCTGCTGGTACGGATATAATTTTTTCTAGCTCGTCTGCCAGTGACTTTTTGGGCCATATGATCTGGTCAAGGCCGAACTGGCTTTCTGTTAAGAGTTTGTTATCTTTTTCCTGAAAGGTTTCAATGTATTCATGGTGGTTTACAAAGCAGATAGTTTCTGTTCTGGAGAGGTGTTTAGCTGTCCAGCAGGTTATAATGTTTACTTCATCTGACGGTGTACAGGCAATCAGTATATCTGAAGTTTCTATACCTGCGTTTGTCAGGGTTTGTGCATTGCCCCCATTACCCAGAATAAAGCTAATATCCAGCTTGCTAAATCTGTCAAGTGTTTTTTCATCAATATCTATGACCGTAATATCATGGTTAATGTGCAGTTCTTTTGCCAGTTGATACCCATATTCTCCGCCGCCAACTATGATGATGTTCATTACTGTGAATGCCTCTACTATAAAAATAAAGTCAGATAGTTAATCTGACTTTATTTTATCTCTAAATACTTTGTTTACGATGCTTCTGCAAGTTTTTCTTTCACGATATCAGCAATTTTTTTGAATGCTTCTTTGTCTCTGACTGCGATATCTGCAAGCATCTTGCGGTTTAAGGATATATTAGCCTGTTTCAGTCCGTTTATAAACTTGCTGTAGGTTAAGTCGTTTAGTTTTGCTGCTGCATTGATGCGTGTGATCCATAAACGACGGAAAACACGTTTTTTATTTCTTCTGTCACGATATTGATGCCTTAAAGATCTCATTACAGCCTCGTTAGCTGCTTTGAAAATACGACTTCTTCCGCCTTTGAAGCCTTTAGCCTGTTTTAAAATCTTTTTATGTCTTTTACGGAGGACATTTCCTCTCTTAACTCTTACCATGACTTGCTCCTTTTAAACTTCTCCTGACTTAGCGTGAATATTTTAAGTAAGGAAGTTCGGTTTTGACTCTTTTGACTTCGCCTTCAAAGAGGTCTTCCATTTTACTCAAACGGCGTTTTCTTTCAGCACTTTTCTTGGTTAAGATGTGGCTTTTGAAGGCGTGTCTTCTTTTAATCTTGCCTGAAGCTGTAACTTTATATCTTTTAGCTGCTGCTCGGTGTGTTTTCATCTTTGGCATGGTTATACTCCTTGTTTTAGTTGTTTGGTGCATCAGAGGCCAGTATCATAGTTACATTTCTGCCTTCTGCTGAGGGTTTTTTGTCTATGATTGCAAGATCTTTAAGATCCTCTTTGAATCTGTTAAGCAGGTCAAATGCCATGCTCATGTGTTGTGTTTCTCTTCCTTTTAGCATTATGACTACTTTAACTTTATTGCCAGCCTGGAGAAACTTTGTTGCGCTTTTCAATCGGACGTTATAATCATGGACATCTATTTTATAGCGCATTTTTATTTCTTTTATTTCAACGGTGTGTTGTTTTTTTCTGGCTTCTCTGGCTTTTTTGTCATTTTCAAACTTAAATTTACCATAATCAAGTATTTTTGCAACAGGTGGTTTTTGATCAGGGCTAATTAATACTAAATCTAAACCTTTTTCAGAAGCTATTCTTTTGGCTTCAGCAGTATCCAGTATACCTAAATTAGTGCCATCATCGGCTATCACTCTGAGTTCTTTTGCATGAATTCGTTCGTTCATTAAGGGCATATTTTTAGTGCCCGGACCACGTGTACTAATGGTAAATCCTCCTTTTTAGGTTATATAAACAAAAATAGAGATAAAAAAATTGCCGAAGGTGGGACTCGAACCCACACGGGCGCTGTGCCCACATGCTCCTGAAGCATGCGTGTATACCATTTCACCACTTCGGCACACACTAACAGGGTTATGTTATTACAAAATTCCCTGTGAGTAAATATTAATTATACTACTTCATCTCTAATAAAAGCTATAGCCTTTGTGCTTAAACTGTTTAAAATTGTAAATTTTAATAATATTTTGCCACGGGCTGATTTTAGTTTTCTCAACAGGCTATTAATAGCTAGTTTGAGGTTTTATGGCTTGTTTGATTTCCATGTTTGAGAGAGAAAAAGCCTGAAGCGTTTTAGTTTGGCGGTGGCCTGGAGTAGAATTTTTACATAAATTAACACAAAATTGTTAATATTCTTAAATTACACAGAGGACTTAATAGGAATCATTCCTACTAAGGAGGAGCTACCTTAGTTTATGCTTCTTTGTTCTGGCTTTTTACATAGCTTATTGCATCTTTAACCATTTTGCTGGGCTTGTTTTCAAAGTTTTTGATCTTTTCTAACTGGTTTTCCCAGTAAGTTATAGTGAGTGTATTTGCTTTTTGTACGGATTTTTCAAGCTCCTTTGATGCATCTTCCGGGTTGCTGTTTTTTTGAAAAGCTATTGCCTTTCCATAGTGAATAAGAAACTCTTGCTGAGCAGGTATTTTAAACATTTGAACTCTGTTAAAGTATTCTATAGCCTGTGTATAATTTTCAGTGAAGAGGCTTGAGATAGCAATGGTATAGCATGCATTCCAGTTTTCTGAGGCGAGTTCAAGTGTCATTTTAGAGTTTTCTATTGCAGCATCAAATTCTTCGAGTGCTGTATGGGCATTGCTCAGGTTTATATATACAAGAGGGCTATCTGCTTTCTGTTTTTTTGCCTTTTCTAGAAGTGTAATAGCTTTATGATATTCCATTTCTTTTATATGTAAGACGCCAAGAAGAATTAAACTTTCAAAGTTTTCAGGATACTTGTTAAGTATTTCTTCAAGTTGATCTTTTGCACTGTTATTATCTCCTTTAAGATATGCTTTATATGCCTTGTTGTATCCAGGAACAGGGAAGTAGTTTTTGTAATATATAGTATAGGCTATTTGACCTCCAATAAACACAATGACACTTATTAAAAAGTTTTTAGTTAAAAGATAACAGGCTATTGCAACGGCTAAAGGTACGAATAGAAGTAGCATATTAATAATTAATATTTTGTTTTGTCTTATTATATTTACATTTTTAGAACCTGCTAGAATGTAAAATGTCATGTAAAGCAATAAAAATACTATAGTTGCAGTGATACTATTTTCTTGAGAGGAAACCCCCATTTTAGATGCACCAATAAGATATGTTATATATGCTCCACACAGTATTAGCGATCCTGCAATCATTATAAAACCGTGCTTTTTATGGTTTTTATTATCTGAAGATCCTTTTTTCATTGTTTTTCCCTTCTTTTATGATAGTCTATCATAAATCTGAAAATGCTTGAAATAAATTGAAACGTTTTTAAAACGAAACATTTTTGTTTTTTTTCGATAAAATAAATATAATATAATAGCTCTGAATCTTATGATACCTTTGAGATTGGGATATAAAATGGCAAAAGTTCTTTTAAACAAACTTGTTAAAAAATATGATTTGCTTGAAACGATTAAAAATATTAATCTTGAGATAAATGATAAAGAATTTATTGTTCTTGTTGGCCCTTCTGGTTGTGGTAAATCAACTATATTGCGTATGATAGCAGGCCTTGAAGATATTACGTCGGGTGATATATATATAGGAGAACGCCTGGTTAATAACGTTGCTCCGAAAGACCGTAATATTGCTATGGTATTCCAGAATTATGCTTTATATCCCCACAAAAATGTATATGATAATATGGCATTTGGTCTCAAGATGCGTAAAATGCCTAAAGATGAGATAGATATAAGGGTAAAAAAGGCAGCAGAAATACTTCATATAACAGAATATTTATCTAGAAAGCCCAGACAGCTTTCTGGAGGGCAGCGTCAGCGTGTGGCTCTGGGCAGGGCCATTGTAAGAGACCCGGCAGTATTTCTTATGGATGAGCCCCTTTCAAACCTTGATGCAAAACTAAGGGTTCAAATGCGCTCAGAGCTTATAAATCTTCACAAGGAACTTCAGACAACCTTTATATATGTGACCCATGATCAGGTTGAAGCGATGACTATGGGTGATAGAATTGTTATTCTTCATGATGGTATCATTCAACAGCTTGATGTACCCGAGAATATCTATAATAACCCCTCGAATATGTTTGTTGCTAGCTTTATAGGGTCTCCTTCGATGAACTTTCTTAAAGGTAATATTTCTGAAAATGCAGAATTTAAATCTGGTATGATAGTGCTGAAGCTTACAGATACTATTATGTCATCTGTTTGTAATTCAGGTTACGCTAACAAGGAGATTATTCTTGGTATAAGGCCGGAGCATTTTATGGTTGAAGCAGAATGTTGTCCTGCTATCACAGTTATACCAGAACTTATTGAAATGCTTGGTGGTGAAAAGCTATTACATTTCAGGTCTGAAGATAAACTGATCACTGCCAGAGTTCAATCTGACTTTACGGTATTAGAAAATCAACCTGTAAACCTCTTTGTTAACCTTTCAAAAGTGATATTGTTTGATCCAGAGACAGAACAGAGAATCATTTAGCTCAGGTACTTGTTAGCTCAATTCCTCCCTGAACGCCTATATGACCGTCAATAATTACTATTATACCTTCAATGCCTTCAATAGCCATGGCATATTCAAGAGCTTTTTTGATGTCATCTTTTGTTTGTATTTTATTACAGGCAGAAGTGGCAACCGCATCGGCCAGGGGGGTAGATTTGGAGACTACAACGACTGCATCAGCTTTTCCGAAGCTTTTTGAATGTCCGACAGTTCCAGAGGATGTACAGATGCCGGCTGGTGAAAGTTCTTTTTTAAACAGTATACCTATCCTGCCTGTGAAAGGGGAACCACCTGCAAAAATGGCTATTATGCGGTCTTTTTTTGTTGTAATAAATATGTCGCCGCCATTTTCAATGATTATTTCATCGGTATATTTAAGCAGGTCTTTACCTGTGTATTCTGCCATGGCTCCTGCAACTGCTGCAAAAGGGCCAACGCTGGCTTTTTGCCCTGCTATTAGCATATCTCTTGCTATATTTCCTACCGGTGTTTTTATTTCTACTGGTATCAGAGAACTTTCAAATTCAGGGTATAGTCTAATTGTTTGTATCAGGCTATCTCTATGTTTTTTGATGCTTTTAAGTGCTTTTTTGAGCAGGTCTTTTTTAGCATAAATAGCCAGGTCTGTTTCCTGTTCTACAGCTACAAAGCATTTAAGATCCTCGGGGTTTATCCAGTCTCTGTAGTTGCGCTTTTGATAGCCTTTATGTTTCATTAGATATCCAGAGTGATAGCTTTATAAGAACAGGCAGTCAGGCACATTTCGCACACAATACACTTTTCATGGTCAAAATTGATATACATTGTTTCCCTGTCGACGTAAAGAGCATTAGTAGGGCAGAGAGATGTGCAGGCTGTGCAATGTACGCATATTGAATCATCCCATTTGATTCCTTTGGAGAGGGCTTCCCACTGGACACCTATTTCATCCAGATAATTGAAAGCCTTTTGCATGTTTTCATCGGATCCTTTAAGTTGTATTACAAGGGTTCCTTGTTCATTGGGTTTGATTCTAGCCTTTAATATATTGAACTTCAGGTCAAAATCTTTGACGAGTTTATAGGTAATCGGTTCTTTGGTAAGGCTTCTGGGAAAGTTGAGGACGACTGTTTTTTTATGCATTTATATTTCTCCTTGTCTGGTTGTTATCATTCAATTAACGCAGTAATAGAGGTTTAACTTTCAGGCCGCTTTCAGGTGATGGTAATTTTGCAACGGCTTCAGTCAGTTCAAACTCTCCGCTGGTTATCTGTTCTTTAAGCTTATTAGCTATTTCTTTAGCTTTTGCGTAGCTTGACAGCCCTGCCGTAGGGACTTCTTTTCCGTTAATTGTTATTTGACCAGATTTGAGTTCTTTATAGTTGACTTCTCCAATGTATCCTGGTTTTCCGTTAGGATAGTCTTCTGAATAATCAAATATTCTGGCAATGATATCTTCATCTTTCACCGCAGCATACTGAAGTATTTCTTCATTGAGTACTGGTATAGGTACTCCTATGCCTACTGTTAGAGAAACACCATAACCGACGATGCTTGTACCTCTGATCCATTCAGGAGACATTTGTTTCATATCTCCTATAGTGGCAAGAGTACCAGCCCCAGATACAGGAATACCATTTGCCAGTCGTTCTTGAGTTGGGTTAAACTGGGTTCCCTGCCAGGCTATAAAACCCTGTGCGCCGCCTATAAATATTTTTGTTCCTATGCCTATTGTTTTATAGAGTGGATCGTTGAGTAGAGGGCTTAGCTGGCCAGCAGAACAGTAGTTTGCGTTAGCGCAATTAGGGTGTAATATGCCCATATATGTATATATAGTTCTGTTTGAGTTCATGTTTACTGCTACTGCATAATTTTGGTAAGCATTTCTGGGGTTAAAAAGGTAGGCTTCATTAAGGTTTTCGATATTGATATAGGTTTCAAATTCTTTTAGCGGGTAGCAGTCAGTGCCATATGAAGTGGCTCTAAACGGTATATCCTTTCCTGCGATGAGGTCTTCGATAACGTGTGCTCCTCCATATGAGAATTTACCCGGAAATATTTTGTTTTCAGGGTCATCATCTGTTAACTGGGTAGCTCCAATATACAGGTCAACAGCGGCAATACCTGTGTATGCTTCTACGTTATTGAGCCATACCTTTTGAAATTTCATTCTTGGTTTTGTGTGTCCGGTATTAATAAAAGCACCTGAAGAACACATGGGCCCGAATGTTCCTGTTGTAACTACATCAACTTTTTCTGCTGCTTTTTTAAGGCCTTCTTCTTTGACAACATCAATAATTTCTTCTGCATTAAAGACAACAGCTGTGCCTTTCCGTATTTTTTCATTGATTTCGGCTATAGTTTTAACCATATCAGGCTCCTTATACCTTCTAAGTGCTTATAAAGACAAAAGTTAGAGGGTGTTTTGCCCCCTAACTCTTCACGTTTTATTTTAGCAGAATTGCGTTATATTTTGAATATCATAGTTTTTTTGTTCAGTCTTTTGCCATTTTCAATATTAAATTTAGTTTAAAGTTTGCGTTTATTAATGCTGATAATGGCTTTTCCTAAGAAGATTATTTCATCTTTAGTGTAGACTTTTTCGTTTACTTTAAAGTCATTATCGTTTTTATATACCCTGTTTAGAGTTGTTTTATTTGCTATGACAGTTAGCATAAGATCTCCGCTTCTCTTTAAGAAGTTTTGTGTGCTGACTATAATGTAGTCTTTATCGTATATATCTTCGTCAGAGAAGCTATCGCCTTCTACCATAAATATGTAATCTCCCTCGCTTATGAATTCCAGGGGAAATGCAAGTATTTCTTCTTTTCCAGTACAAGTTTTAATTTCCTTGTTGATTGGTATAACCCCTAGATAGGGTATCCTGTAGACATTCAGATTGTCATGATTAATATTAATTTCTTTTTCCGGGTTACTTGCCAGCCTGAAAATAATTTCTTCAGGAATAGATAACCCCTCAGCCAGTTTTTTTAGCGTTACTGGACGAGGAGATTTTGCGTATCCTGATTCGATAGACGCTATTGTGCCTGCCGGAACGCCGCATTTTTTTGCCAGTTCTACCTGTGAAATATTGCCAAGCTTCTCTCTCTGGCTTGATATAAAACTTGCCAAACTCATTTTTTGTTTTGACATAGACTATCCTCAAATAAATCACTAACCAAAAGCACTGACCGCACGATTGTTTGGTCGTTTTCATAGCAATCTTTGCTTAATTTCTGCCTTTCAACATTTTATGCTCGGAAGGAATCTTATTATTGCCACCTTGTAGGGTTATTGCCTGAGAGCAAGAACTATAATCTTGTTAATTTAGCACTCTTCGCATCTAAGGCTTTTTTGCCACCCTGTTCAAAGACCACACTGTAAATTATATTTTCGCTTATTTTTATCGTAGTTTCAATATACCCTGTGCCGAATCTTTCATGATAAACACGATCGCCTTTGCTGAAAACCTCTTTATTATTAGTTTCTGTCTTCTTTCTATTATTGTCAATTTGTTCTTTACAACTTATATTAATTCCACATGATGATTTTGGTTTGCGGGTTTTTGAGTGTGTAATTTTGTTATGTGCAGGTAGTTTAAAATCTTTACCAAAGCTAATGCTAAAGTCATTCTCTTCTCTGGTGGTTGCAGTTTTTTGTGTTCTGTAATTGCTTTGTGGGCTGGTTTTTTGTTTGAAACTGGCGTTCTGTAGTAACTCTGATGATATTTCGTTCAGAAAACGACTTTTCGTTAAGTATCTATATTCACCGTGTATACGGCGTCTCTGGGCATGTGAAAGGTAGAGCTGTTGCATAGCCCGTGTTATTCCGACATACATAAGGCGTCGTTCTTCTTCCATTTCAGAGTTTTTTTCCAGGGATCTAAAGTGAGGAAATATACCTTCTTCAAGACCGGCCAGAAAAACAACAGGAAATTCAAGCCCTTTAGCGGCATGCAGTGTCATTAATGTTACAAACGTTGCGTCTTCTGGCAGTGAATCAAGGTCGCTGACCAGTGAAATACCGGTAAGAAAGTCTCCTAAGTCTGAAGTGCCTTCTCTTGCTTCAAATTCTCCTGCTACGTTTAATAATTCGGCTATGTTTTCCAGTCTTCCTTCTGCTTCGGGGGTCCCTTCGTCTCTTAACATCTGCACGTAGCCGGTATCAATGGCGACTTTTTCGATATAGTTAGTCAAGTTGAGGCTTCCTGCCATTTCAGAAAGATAATGGATCGTCTTCACAAACGATTTAATGGGTTTGACGCTTCGCTGTGTGAAATCTTCAAAGTGATCAATATTTTGCAGCACTTCAAAGAATGAATATCCCGGGGTTGTTGCTACAATACGGTCAATTTTTTCCAGTGTTGTTTTGCCAATGGCTCTTTTAGGTTCATTAATGACCCTTTTGATACTCTGTGTATCCTGTTTGTTATATATAACCTTCAGGTATGCAAGAATATCTTTGATTTCTTTTCTTTCATAGAACTTAATGCCCCCAACAATCTTATAAGGTATGTTTCTGGCCATCATTGCTTCTTCAAGAATACGGCTCTGGGCATTTGTTCTGTATAAAATAGCTATATCACTGTAATCTATACCTTTCCGGGAAAGTTTGGAGATCTCTCTGGTGATATACATAGCCTCTTCTGTGTCGTCATTACACTGGTATATGTGGGGTTTTTCACCCTGACCACGTGTGCAGAAAAGATTTTTTTCGAGTCTTTCGATGTTATTTGCGATGATACAGTTTGCAACATCAAGAATACTTTGTACTGACCTGTAATTTTGTTCCAGTTTAAATGTCTTACTTTCCGGGAAGTCTTTCTGGAAGCCAAGTATGATTTTATAATCTGCTCCACGCCAGCTATAAATAGATTGATCAACGTCTCCTACCACGCACAGGCTTGAATCTTGCCAGGTATTTTCTCCATAGTTTATGAGCAGTTTTATTAATTCATATTGAGCGACGTTTGTATCCTGAAATTCGTCTACCAGTAAATGCTTAAACCTTTGTTTAAAGTGATTTGCTACTTCGATGTCGGTTCTCAGGAGTCTGACGGCAAGCAATAGCATATCATCAAAATCCAGAGCATTGTTTTCTATTAATAGTTCTTCATATTTCTGATAGATTTTTCCAATTTTATCGCTAAAAAAATCTTCAGCGTTTTTGGTGTAGTCTGTAGCAGAAATCATATTATTTTTGGCGGTACTTATTTTATTCAGTACAACCCGGGGCTGATAGCGTTTGTCATCCAGTTCCAGGTCTTTTATAGCTCTTTTTACAGTAGCTGTAGAATCAGAGTCATCAAATATAACAAAGTTATTTTTTCTGCCATCCTTTAATTTTTCTATATGCTGCCGTAAAATTCTGCCGCAAATATTGTGAAATGTACCTATCCATAGATTTTTAATTAAATTTTCTCCAAGACAATTTTGAAGCCGGCTTTTCATTTCACTTGCTGCTTTATTAGTGAATGTTACAGCCAGAACGTTATGAGGGGCAACGTCATTTGATATAAGATAGGCAATGCGCTGGGTTAAGACCCTTGTCTTTCCACTGCCTGCACCGGCAACAACAAGTAAAGGCCCAAAAGGTTCTGTAACGGCTTCCTTTTGCGTCTTATTGAGCCCTTCTAATATTGTATTGTCTTTTATAGCTATAGTTTTCACGTCGATATTAAAAAAAGATAAATTAATGGTATTATTTAAGTATTAATTAACCAATTGAACATGTCTAGTTAAATAGTTAAAGTTTAAGTTTCATAAACATACAATGGTTAGGTCAAACTTTATAAATAGGGAATTATTAAATGTCTGAAGAGCAAAAAGGTACTATAATGGTGCCCACGGGAGAGCTAACTGATGATGATGTCCCTGAAACACACGATCAGCTGGCTCATGAGTTGGCTACGATTCAACAAGCTTCTAAAAGAGTAGCAATCATTGGCAGCAGGAATCTTCCTATAACACACCAGCAGATCATTGAAACGTTAACTTATGCGCTTGTAACCCAGGGAAATTATATTATTACCAGTGGAGGCTCCAGTGGTACCAATGCTGCGGCTATTAGGGGTGCTATGAAAGCTGATCCTCATAAGTTAAAGGTTATATTGCCACAGACTATTGGCCAGCAGCCTTCGGATGTTCAGGATCAACTTATAGGCTTACCTAATATTGTTGAGCATCCTGATAGAGCAATGATGACTCTGGCGGATGCCAGCAGAATCTGTAATAGAGAGATAATAGACGAGTGTCAGCAACTTGTTTGCTTCCTGTCACATACAAGTGGCACCCTTCATAAGGCCGTAGCCTATGCTGAAGAGTGCCATAAAGTAGTTACAGTCTTTTATCTTGATTAAAAGCAATTAATTTAAACGTACTCAGGAAATGTATTCTTTTAGATGCTTTGTTTTTGTAGAATTGCGGAGCTTTTTAATGGCAGTTTCCTGAATTTGTCGTATTCTTTCTTTAGAAAAGCCAAACATTTTGCCAAGATCTTCAAGGGTTTTGCTTTTGCCTGATTTAAGCCCGAAACGTTCTTTTAAAATGTTTCTTTCTCTTTCAGTAAGGATGCTTAAGGCGTTCTGTATGTCTTCTGTCAGTAATTTGTGTTCAATACTATTATGTGGAGACTCATTATTGCATGCAGGAATATAGTCTTCAATAGATAAATCTTCACCTACAGGAGTATGAATGCTTATAGGCTCAGTAGACATAGCTTTTTTGATATTAGAGATTTTTCTGGGTGATAGTTTCAGGTGTTTGCCCAGTTCCTGTGTGCTGGGTTCTCTTCCCAGCTTAAGTGTAAGAGTGATTCTGGCCTTTTTTAAGTTACGTATTTTGTCAGACATATGAACCGGTATTCTGATAGTTCTTGAGCTATTTGCTATAGAGCGTATAATAGTTTGCCTTATCCACCATGTGGCGTAAGTAGAGAACCTGAAGCCCTGGCGATAATCAAACTTTTCAGCGGCTTTAATGAGTCCAAGGCTTCCTTCCTGAACGAGATCCATAAAATTTACACCCTGTCCGACGTATTTTTTGGCGATACTTATTACCAGTCTTAGATTAGCCTGAACAAGTTTTCTTTTTGCTTCTTCTCCTGCTTTTCCACCGGCTTTTATAAGACGGCCAAGTTCAATCTCATCTGAAGATTTAAGCATTTTTTCTCTGCCAACATCCTTTAAATACATTTGAAAGATCTCATTAGAGTTTTTGCTGGAAGCAATGTTAATATATACAGCAGATTCATCATTGGATTCTGTCTCTCCATCAGATAAATCTCTTCTACAGATAATTGCAAGCTCTTCTTTTTCCAGCTCTTCTGTAATGTCTATAGAGGTTTTTGTTTTTGTTTTAGGGGTTTCCATTATAAATATCCTTCCTGTACCCAAATATTAAAAGAAATAGTGCTTTTGACAAAAATATTAATATGGTCTCCTACACTTAATAAGATGTAATTTAGGGTGTAAAAGATTCGTAATAATAAAAATTACTGCTAAGAATGTTAAGATAGGTTACAATCTGTTTAGAGGGGGCTTTTGGCTTGTTAAAAGAGCTTTTTGGCAGTTTTAGTTATCATGAAACTAAAAAAAATTATAAAATTTAGTTCAAAAGTATAGTGATGTAAAGTGATGTAAAAAAATGTTAAATTATGGTTATCATGAGTGCCTGATTTTATTAACGGGTAGCAACTTTTTCAAAATGATTGTTTTTATATAAATAGGCAGTTATTTATTTCAACCAAAGGGCAACAGTAATACAAAGGGGAGAATATATATGACAATTAACCTATTTAATTTTCCAAGTAAGATACAGGCAATGCTGGGCGGAGATGTCTATACGATTGCTCAGGAAGCAAACATGGCACCTATTTCTATTATGTATGCCAAGGAGACTAAACAGGGCCTGACACAGGTATGGCAGAACCGTAACAACATGCAATCATTCTTAAGGGATGTTCAGGCTGGTACGTTCAAGAACCTTGCCAATGCTTCTACATCAGCGACCTGTTTCCGCTTTTTCCCGTCAGCAACTGTACAAAAGTTTTTACCCAGTGCAGTTAAGGCTTTAGATGTTTCTCTTTTAGAAACAGGCTTTGGCAAAGGTCTTGTGAGCAAGTTAGGTGGTTCAGCTACTTTTGCTAAAACAGCTACGGGTGCAACAGCTAATATTACCGGTAGTACTGCTGCAAGAGTTGCTGGTAAGTCACTTGCAAGAATACCGTTGTTAAGTGTTATTGTAGGGGCAGCCTTTGAAGTTCCTGACATTATTGATGCGTTTAAGCACAGCCCGGGTGAAGGCATGAAACAACTTGGCAGGTCAGCTATTAAAGTTGGCTGTACAACAGCAGGTGCTGCTATTGGTGCAGCTCTTGGCAGCTTGATTCCGATACCGGGCCTTGGCACACTTCTCGGAGGTGCTATAGGTGGCTGGCTTGGCAGTAAGCTGGGTGGGGTTCTTGCCAACGGCATTTTCGGTAAGTCTGTTAAAGACAAAATGGCTGATGGTGATTATACAAAACAGATAATGCAATCATATAGTAATCTGAATTTCGGTAATATAGGCTCAGGCCGATCCATTTATGATGGTTTTGGCAATAATAATGCTAACAATGGTGGTGTAAATGTTGATGCCACTCTGGCATATGTCAATAATGGTCTGAAAAGCCTGGGTTACTAGAAAAATCATTACAAATAAGTTTATTACTGTTTGCCAGATATATGTAAGCAGCCATAAGGCTGCTTTTTAATTTTTCTGTTTCATAATCTATTATGCAGGGGTCTTTTCCGGATGCTCTAATACTTCTATGGCATTCTGAATGATGGCACTGCGGTTAGGGTCATTGATTCTTATAAGAAGTCTTTTGAGTTCTGGAATAGCTTCAACGTATTCCAGCGATTGTATTGCATAAACAGCCTGGCATAAGATGACTTCAGGTGTACTTTGATTTCTGATAATATTTACGAGTTTTTCACCGGCAATTTTTAAATCCAGTTCTGCGACGGTGCTTATGGCATTTGCTTTACGGTTAAAATCTTGAGATATAAGCTCTTCAAGCAGTAAATAAGTCATATCATCCCAGAATGTTTCATCTCTCAGCTGAAGTATATTGTGTATATGCTTTATTTCTTCCAGTGTTTCTTTGTCTTCATCAAATGTATATTGTTCATTATTGGCGAGTGTTTCAAATTTGGTTCTGGCTCTAAGCAATATTTGTGCATATTTGCCGGTTAAATAATTTTCTTCGTTTTCTGTTATCTTTAAAAGGGTGTCAATGCATTCATAAAGATTATAAACAAGTACGTTACTGAGCGGTAGAACTTCAGGAAGCCCGCTTATTACGCTATCCAGGGCTTCAAGGGCCAGTGTTTTGGTTTCTTCATCAGGAGAATAAAAATGATCTGAAAGGCAGGTCAGGCTGGCAGCTTCAGAAGCCATATTCTCTTTCAGGCTTGATGTAACCATTGCTTTTAGAATGGGGGTTAAAGCCTCTTCGTTTCCATATGCTGCAAGGAGTTCAGCTGCCTCAAGTTTTTTCCAGTCGTCATCTTCTTTAAGCTTTTCCAGTAGAACTTCAAAGGCTTTTTTACTTTTTTGAGCACCAAGAGCTTCAGCTGCATTAAGTTTTAATATTTCATTATCACTTTCCAGTGCTTTTATCAGTGGTGTTGTTGATGGTTTAAAGTCGACATACACAAAATATCTTGCAGCATAAGATTGTTGATCTGGGTCACCATTGATGAGGTATTCAAGCATTCTATCGTTGATTTCTGTATCATCAAATTTAGAGGCTGCAAGTGCTATAACATCAGCGAGCCAGTCATTGTATCGTTGCATGAGTACAAAAAGATTGGCATAATTACTTTCGTCTACGGCATTTATAAGCCGCTGGGCGACTTTATCTTTTAAGAAGTCGAACATATTATCTTCATTATCTGCCAGACAGCTCCAGGCATCCATATCTTTGTTGTTAATGATATGGCGGGCTGCCTTTTTAGCCAGTTCCTGATCTTTATCAGTTATTTTTGATGCCCATTCATTTGGTAGACGCATTTTTTTATCCCATTGATTATTGTTTTACGAGTTTCTCATACACATTATTACATAATATATTTATTATGAATATTTTCAGGTATTGAAATATTAAAAAGTTTTATTAATGAGAACTGTTATAAGATTCTGTTTAGGTGTTATCGGGTTTGTAACAGAGATCAGGTTTTCTTGCAGCAAGAACCTCATCAATTTTTTTAACAGGGGTTTTTTGAGGTGAGCTTAAGACCTGTTCAGGGTTTTCTTCTATTTCTTTTGCTATCCCAAGCATTGTTTCAATAAATTCATCAAGAACTTCTTTGGGTTCTGTTTCGGTTGGTTCGATCATTAAAGCTTCAGATACGATAAGAGGGAAGTAGACAGTGGGTGGATGAACATCATAATCCATGAGTTTTTTAGCAATGGCCATGGTGTTAACTCCTTGCTCTTTTTGTCTATCTCCGGATAAAACAAATTCATGCATGCATTGATAGTCATAAGGTAAATGATAAGCGGTTTTTAGCTTTTCTTTCAGATAATTTGCATTGAGTACTGCATCCATGGCAGCCTGTTTCAGACCCTGTTTACCCATAGATAAGATGTATGCATATGCCCTGAGCAGAATACCAAAGTTACCGTAAAAGGATCTAACCTTCCCTATTGTGTTCAGGTGGTTATAATTGAGACAATATTTTTCACCGTCAAAACTTATTGTTGGTACAGGTAAATAGCTTTCGAGAAACTTTTTTACGCCTACAGGCCCTGCTCCAGGCCCACCACCTCCGTGAGGGGTAGAAAAAGTTTTGTGTGTATTTATATGAACGATATCAAAGCCCATATCACCAGGTCTTACGAGACCCATAACGGCATTCAGGTTTGCTCCGTCATAATAAAGGAGAGCCCCTGCGTTATGGAGTATATCTGATATCTCAAGTATGTCTTCTTCAAAGAACCCTAATGTGTTTGGATTGGTTAGCATGATTGCTGCAATGTCTTCGTTAACCATTTCTTTTAGTGTATGGATGTCAACCTGACCTTTCTGATTTGATTTAACCTCTATTATGTCAAATCCACACATTCTAGCTGAAGCCGGGTTTGTTCCATGTGCTGAATCAGGGACGATTACTTTTGTCCTTTTTTCACCTTTGTTTTTAAAGTAGGCTTTAACAATGAGCATTCCTGTTAGTTCACCGTGAGAACCGGCAGCTGGTTGAAGTGTAATGCTGTCCATACCTGTGATATCAGCAAGGTAATTTTGCAGGTCGTGCATTATTTCAAGGGATCCCTGGGTACAGTTTATAGGCAAATATGGATGAAGCCTTGTGAAATTGTGAAAGTTAGCTATCCGTTCATTGATTTTTGGGTTATATTTCATTGTACAGGAACCCAGAGGATAAAACCCCTTTTCAATAAAGTGGTTTTTTTGTGACAGGTTTATGAAGTGTCTTGAAATAGTTAGCTCTGAGGCCTCAGGAAGGTATAAATCTTCTTCATTGACAAGGCTGCTGTCAATAATACTGTCTGCGTCTATTTCCGGTACACCTGTTGCGGGTAACAGGCATCCCCGGCGACCTTTTTGTGACTTTTCAAATATTAATCTTGCCATGGTTCTTTTGTTAATCCTCTAGTTCCAGCTGTTTTGATATTTCTCTTATAGCGTTTATAAATAAGAAAAGTTCGACTTCAGAGTTTGTTTCTGTGACGCTAACGAGCAGAGAGTTCGGTATTTCGTCATAATAGGCACTTATAGTTACTCCGGGAAGAATTTTATATTCGCTTATCATTCTTATGAAGTTTTCTTCCGTTGTCCCATCAGGCAAAGTAATAATAAAATTGCTGAAGAAATTGGTATAAGGAACCTTAAAGCCGGGTATTTCACTGATTTTACTGGCCAGATAATGAGCTCTTTGAAAACAGATGTTTGCAAGTTCTTTCAGCCCTGCCGGGCCAAGCATTGAGAGATAAATGCTTGCTGCAAGGGCATTCAGAGAATGGTTGGTGCATATGTTGCTTGTAGCCTTTTCTCTTCTAATGTGTTGTTCTCTTGTCTGTAGTGTGAGAGTGAAAGCCCGTTCACCGGTTTTGTCTACAGTTGCTCCAACAATTCTGCCGGGCATCTGTCTCAGGTATTTTTGCCTTGTGGCCATAAAACCGAACCCTGGCCCTCCATATGACAGGCTGCAACCAAGAGATTGCCCTTCTCCTACAACTATATCAGCATTATAAGTTCCTGGTGGCTTTATTAAGCCAACGCTTATGGGATCTATGTTTGTAATATAGAGTGCCCCTGCGTTATGTGTGATCTGTTCTATTTTTCTTACTTCTTCAAGGTTGCCAAGAAAATTGGGCATTTGTATTATGACACAGGCTATTTCTTTATTAATTTCTTTTTCGAGCTTCTGAATGTCTGTTATGCCTTCGTCATCTAAGCCTATAGTAATTATTTCTATTTCAGGGGCAGAGAGGTAGGTTTTAAGTACCTGTTGTGTTTCAGGGTCAACAGCTCTTGAAACAATTACCTTATCTCTTTTAGTGATGCGTGAAGCCATCAAAGCTGCTTCTGCTGTTGCGGTTGCTCCATCATACATAGAAGCGTTGGCAACGTCCATAGCTGTCAGGCTGCAAATCATAGTTTGAAACTCATATATAGCCTGTAGTGTTCCCTGGCTTACTTCTGGCTGATATGGTGTATAAGCGGTTAAGAATTCGCACCTGCTTAAAACATTGTCTATAATAGCCGGTATGTATCTGTTATAATAGCCAGCGCCCATGAAAGAGATATATTCACCTATTTCGATATTCTTTTTAGCAAGTTCAATTAATTTTTTTTCCAGCTCGAATTCAGAATGAGCTTCTGGTATACGGAGAGTAATGTTTTTAATAGCTTCTGGTATCTGGTTGAAAAGTTCTTCTTGAGAGCTGATGCCGATAGTTTTCATCATTTGCTCTCGATCGCTGGTTGTATTTGGTAAGTAGTTGAATTGTGTCAATGTTAGTCCTCTATAAATGCCAGATAGTCGTCCATAGACATCATTTCTTCCAGGGCTTCAGGTGGAAATTCCCCTTCTACTTTTATCAGCCAGCCGAGATTATAACTATCTTCGTTAATAAGCTCTGGTTCAGAGGTGAGTCTTTCGTTTACCTCGATAATTTTACCTGAAATAGGCATATAAACCTCGGAAGCAGCCTTAACAGATTCTACGGTGCCGAAACTGTCACCTTTAGGGATTTTAGTGTCAATGTCTGATAGCTCTACATAAACGATTTCACCCAGCTGCTCTGCTGCGTACTGTGTAATACCTATTGTTGCGGTATTACCCTCAACAATTACATACTCATGAGTTTTTGTACATAAGATGTTTTCAGGTATTTCTTGGTTTTGAGACATGTTACTTACCTCTTTTCGCTCTTATAAAACGGTCTTTTAACTATTTCAGCAGGATATTTTTTGTTCCGGATTAATACTTCTATTCTGTCTCCTGGCTTTATAGAAGCAGACTTATCTATATAACCCATACCTATGGAGCAATTCAGGTATGGTGCAATGCTTCCGCTGGTAGTATTTCCTATAATTCTTCCTTCCTGAAATAATTCGCACCCTTTGCGTGGTATATTGGGTGTGAGCATTTTAAAGCCGATAAAAATCTTGTCTGTACCCTCATTAATTTGTTTTTGAAGGACCTCTTTTCCTATGTAGTGGGGTTTGTCCAGTTTGACTGACCATTCAAGACCGGCTTCGATGGGTGTAGTGTCTTCATCAATGTCGTTACCGTGCAGAGGTAGGGCGGCTTCAAGGCGTAATGTGTCTCTTGCTGCCAGCCCTATAGGGGTCAGGCCGCAGGGTTCACCTTTTTCTGTTAATAAATCCCATATTTGAGGGGCATATTGATTTTTTATAAGTATTTCAAAACCATCTTCACCTGTGTAGCCTGTTCTGGCGATGATGCATTTGAAATCTCTGAGGGTTGTTTCAATAAGATAAAACTTTTTAGGGTGGTTTCCGAATTCTATGCCGGCACTATTAAGTATAGTAGCTGCTTCAGGTCCCTGAAGAGCAATAAGGCTATATTTATCAGTAACATCGTTAACGGTTGCGTTTCTGGTATCGTCCTGGTTGGCAATGATCCAGTCAAAGTCTTTTGCTGTATTAGCTGCATTGACAATAAGAAGGAAGTTATAGGTGTTGTTTTCATCTTGAAGTCTGTAGATGATAAGGTCGTCTATAATACCGCCTGAAGGGTTGCATAGTTGTGTATAGACGGCTTTTCCTTCTTTCATTTTAGATATATCTTGAGGCACAAGCTTTTGCAGAAAATCCAGAGCGCTTTTACCTTTTATGGTAAATTCTCCCATGTGCGAAACATCAAATATACCTGCTTTTTCTCTTACTGTGATATGCTCTGTTGTTATTTTGTCATACTGTAAAGGCATATTCCAACCAGCAAAGCAGACCATTTTAGCCTTTCGCTTCAGGTGTTTTTCATAAAGAGCTGTTTTTTTGCAGTTTTCAGTTTCCATAACTTGCTGATTTTGATTTTGTTGATTCTGTGTTGTGTTTATAATCTAATTGTCTAAGATGATTGTTTCACCTGAAAAATTTTTGTCAATTATTTAAGATAATTTTCAATCACCAAATAATTAAGATTATTACTTAATATTTAAAGTTATGATACGTACAACCCTTACCCATGTTGCAGATATAAGTTGAGAGTGATATTATGTTTGATTGTTATTGATAAGGGCGTGAAGAAAGGTTTAAATAAATGTCCGTAAAGTATAAAGATAAACACAAAGTGATAAAAGAGTATCAGTTAAAAGAAAAGGACACTGGTTCTCCGGAAGTTCAGGTTGCCATCTTAACAGATAAAATTCGCAAACTTACTGAGCACCTGAAAATACATAAAAAAGATTTTCACACTCGGAGAGGTTTATTGATGATGGTAGGTAAACGTAGACGGCTGTTAAATTATGTAGCCCAGAATGATATTGAACGTTACCGCTCGTTGATTAAACGTTTGGGTCTGCGTCGTTAGATAAGCTTGCAAGCGGGTTTTTTGCCCGCTTGTTTTGGAATGAAGTACTGATAATTAAATTACAAGGGATATACTATGTTGCCTTCAAAGAAGCATACTGTAACAATAGGTACAAAAGAAATAACATTAGAAACAGGCCATATGGCTAGAAATGCTGCCGGTTCAGTTATTGTTAAGTGTGAAGATACAGTTATACTAATTGCTGTTGGCGTGAGTGCTCAGCCAAGAGAAGGGATAGACTTTTTCCCGCTGCTGGTTGATTTTGAGGAGAAGATGTTTTCCGTAGGGAGAGTGCCGGGAGGTTATTTTAGAAGAGAAGGCAGGCCTACGGATAAAGCTGTTCTTACTTGCAGGCTTATTGATAGACCAATCAGGCCGCTGTTTCCTAAAGGATATAAGAATGATGTTCAGATTACAGCATCTGTGTTAAGTTCTGATTCAGTTAACCCGCCGGATGTTCTTGCTTTATTTGGTGCCTCAATGGGTTTATGGCTTAGTGGTGCGCCATTTCTTGGCCCTGTAGGTGCTGTAAGAATTGGCCGGATAAATGGAGAGTTTGTTGTTAATCCTGCCTATACGCAAATCGATGAAAGTGACCTTGATATTGTAGTTGCAGGCACTAAAGATTCTATAATGATGGTTGAAGCTGGGGCTAACTTTGTCTCTGAAGAAGATATTCTCAAAAGTATTGAAGTTGCACAGGAATACATAAAAATTCAGATAGATGCACAACTTGAATTTGCAAAAGAACTTGACGTTGAAAGAGAAAAGTTTGCAATTGATGTCGACCTTGAACCTCTTAAAAAACTTGTTAAAAAGACATGTGAAAAGGATGTAAAAGAAGCTTATTATATTACTGACCGCAAAGAAAGAGATAAAAAGCTTAAAGAAATACAGGAAAAGCTTGAAGATGTTCTTGGTGAACTTGAGGATGATGATCCGGTAGCTATTTTGCTTGATGAATCAGGCATTAAATACCAGAAAGAGATCTTTAAAGAGCTGGAAAAAACTATTATGCGTACTATGATCCTTAAAGAAGATCGCAGGGTCGATGGCAGGCCTCTTGATGTAGTAAGACCGATAGATTGCAGTGTTGGTGTCTTGCCCAGAACGCACGGTTCAGGATTGTTTACCAGAGGCAATACACAGGTTTTATCAGTATTAACACTGGGGTCACCGGGTGATGCGCAGGAGCTTGACGGTATAGATCCACAGACTTCTCGCAGCTACATACATCATTATTCTTTCCCGGCATATTCTGTAGGTGAAGTAAGACCAAATAGAGGCCCTGGCCGAAGAGAAGTAGGTCATGGTTATCTAGCTGAAAAGGCTATTACTCCTGTATTGCCTAAAAAAGAAGAATTCCCGTATACAATCAGGGTTAATTCAGAAGTACTTGAATCTAACGGCTCTACTTCAATGGCGAGTACCTGTGGAAGCACTCTGGCGCTTATGGATGCAGGTGTACCGATAAGTCAACCTATTGCAGGTGTTGCCATGGGCTTGATTAAAGAAGAAGATACCGTAAAGATATTGACAGATATTCAGGGTATTGAAGATTTCCTTGGTGATATGGATTTCAAAGTTACAGGCGGAAAAGAAGGCATTACGGCGCTTCAAATGGATATTAAAATACAGGGAATCTCTTTACAGATAATTGAGAGTGCCCTTCAGGAAGCTAAAAAAGGCCGTCTGCACATACTTGAAAAAATGCTGGAAGTAATATCTTCACCCAGAGAATCACTTTCCAAGTGGGCTCCGAGAATTATATCTATGAAGATTGATCCGGAGAGCATTGGCACAGTTATTGGTCCTGGTGGCAAGATGATACGGGCTATTATCGAAGAAACAGGTGTCAATATTGATATTGAAAATGATGGTATTGTTAATATTACCTGTACTGATGCTGCTGGTGGTGAAAAGGCTGTTAGTATAATTAAAAAACTAACCAGAAAGCTTGAAAAGGGTATGATCCTAGCAGGTAAGGTTGTTAGAATAATTCCGAACCTTGGTGCTTTTGTAGAAATTGGCCCCAATCAAGAAGGAATGGTTCATATTTCCCAGCTTGTCAATCAGAGAGTACGCAGTGTCACTGATGTAGTCTCTATTGGCGATGAAGTTATCGTTAAGGTCAATGAAGTTGACGACAGAGGAAGAATTAACCTTACCATGAAGGCCATTACACCGGAAGAAAAAGATAAATTTTTGGAAGAAGAGTACTGTTAATAAAGCCTTTCAGAAATAATAATCATTTATATATTTAAAAAAGAACCCCAACTGGTTGACAGGCGGGGCTCTTTGTTAAATGGGCCAAACCGGAAAACCACTATTAGCCTTATTTTTACAGGCGTTATTGCGCTCCGTAAGTGCCCGGTAAATCTTTTTGAAACAGGCTACCGTTCTATCTTTGCTTTTTCAGTTTTAAAAGAAAACGGCCTTCGAAAATTTCTCCAAATATTAATCTCACCTGCATTATGCCGGGTTGTCGGTCGTTGATTGACTGTAAATTAATTTATTTATATGGTGTAATAAGGCAAAAGATCTGCTTGAATTTAAGTTGAATTCCATCAGTAAACGATAGTTAATGTGTGGTATGTTGAAAAAAGTTGAATTCCCGAATGGGCTAAAGTTAATAGCAGAGCAAGTTCCTGATTTGCATTCGGCCTCAATAACTATACTGGTAGGGGTTGGGTCTGCCACTGAAACGGAAGAAAATAATGGTATCTCGCATTTTGTGGAACACCTGATGTTTAAAGGCACAGAAACACGAAGTTCGCAGGTGATTGCCCAGTCAATAGAAGACTATGGAGGCAGTTTAAATGCTTTTACAGAAAAAGAGATGACCTGCTATTATGCACGGGTATTGACAGAGCAGGTTCCTCTGACGGTTGATATTTTTTGTGATATGTTTTTAAACTCTCTATATGATGTTGCTGAGCTTGAGTTAGAACGGCAGGTTATTCTTGAAGAGATTAAAATGTATGAAGATACACCTGATGAGCTTGTGTATGATCTTTTATTTAAGTCTGTGTGGGGTAATAATCCACTAGCATTGCCTGTTACCGGTTCTTATGACTCGGTTAAAAAACTTTCTAGAGAGGCTATTATAGATTTTGTGAGTAGTTACTATACTCCTGACAGTATTATTTTTTCTATATCAGGTAATTTTGATTATGAAGAAATTGTGAGCAGAATTAATTCGCATTTTGAGACATTTAACAACAGGCAAAAATCTTTCTATATAAATAAACCGGTTATGAAGTCCTCAATAACAGTTCTGCCAAAGGATATTGAACAGGCTCATGTCTGCCTGGCAACCAGTGGTTTGCCAATTATATCTCAGGATAGGTATCCGCTGGCTATTATTGATATCTGTCTTGCAGGTGGTATCAGTTCCAGGCTCTTTCAAGAGGTAAGAGAAAAGAGAGGTCTTGTCTATTCTATTAATTCTTATAAAGCACTTTATAGACCTTCCGGTATCTTTGGTATTTATGCTGGTATGAGCGTTCAAAACATACATGAAGTTTTAAAAATAATTATTGATGAGTTTGCAAAGATAAAAGAAGAAGCTCTTTCTGAAGAAGAGATCATCAGGGCTAAAAAACAACTCAAGGGAAGCCTTCTTCTGGGGCTGGAATCAAGCTATTATCGTGCTTATAGAAATGCTCACAGTGAAATTTACTTCAATAAGATCCATTCTGTTGAAGAAATATGCGAATTTATTGATAGAATTACCATGGCAGATGTAAAACGGGTTGCTGATTTGGTGTTTGTTCCTGAAAACTATGCTTTGAGTGTTGTCGGACCTAAAAATGTTCCGAAAGAATATAATCTTGCAGGGTGATTGCTTCTTTATAACAGCTTTATAACTTTATAAAAATCAAATTTCCAGTGAAAAATATATGTGTTCGGTGTAAAATCACTCTGGTTATAGTGGAATAATTTCTTTTTTACACGGGTATATTTTTTGAAGAAAGGGTATAAATGAAGACGTTAGAGAAAATAAAATTTAAAGTAAAAAAACTGGCGCATGCTTACAGTGAGCCTGTCTATGCAACAGAAGGCTCAGCAGGCATGGATCTTTTTGCAGCAGTAGAAAAATCTGTATATATAAAGCCTATGGAAAGGTTTGCTGTTCCAACAGGCCTTATATTTGAGATACCTGAAGGGTATGAATCCCAGATAAGAGCAAGATCAGGCCTTGCAATTAAACAGGGTCTGACGCTGGTCAATGCTGTGGGCACAATTGATTCTGATTATCGTGGAGAAGTTAAGGTATTAATAATAAATCTGGGCAATAAAACCTGTGAAATTAATAGAGGAGATAGAATCGCTCAGGCAGTTATTGCTCATGTATTTAAGTCAGAACTGGAAGTTGTGCTTGATGTATCTGAAACTCCGAGATCATCAGGTGGGTTTGGCTCTACTGGCCTTTAAGCTCATATGATAAAAAGAAGAAAAACAAAGCAAATACATATAGGGTCTGTGGGTACAGGTTCAGATTATCCTGTATCGGTACAATCAATGACCAATACAGATACAAGGGATATTACGTCTACTGTCAATCAGATAAAACAACTTGAAGATGCTGGCTGCGAACTTGTCAGGGTTGCTGTACCTGATATGCAGGCGGCTGAATCTTTGAAAGAGATTAAAAACGCTATTAGTATACCATTGATAGCGGATATTCAATTTAATTACAAAATTGCCCTGGAAGCTATAAAGCAGGGTGTTGATGCTCTGAGGCTAAACCCGGGTAATATTGGCAGTAATGAGAATATACAAAAGGTTGTTAAAGAAGCAAAAGATAGATCTGTGCCTATAAGAATTGGTGTTAATGCAGGTTCACTGGAAAAGGAATATGCCCATTTGCCGGTGGTTGAGGCGATGACAGCTAGTGCCAGAAAACATATTGCCCTGCTGGAACAGAACGATTTTTATCTTATCAAGCTGTCTTTGAAATCCAGTAGTGTCTTGACGACAATTGAAGCCTACCGTAAGATAGCTGCAGAAACAGAATACCCCTTACATCTGGGTGTAACTGAGGCAGGTACTATGAAAACGGGTACTATCAAATCTTCTGTAGGGATAGGTGCTCTTCTTGCAGAAGGCATTGGGGATACAATAAGAGTGTCTCTTACTGAAAATCCTGTTGAAGAAGTCAGGGTGGCGTTTGAAATCTTGAAAGCACTTGAAATAAGACAAAAAGGTATTAATATAATAAGTTGTCCTACTTGCGGAAGAACAGAAATAGACATTATAAGCATTGCAAAAGAGCTTGAAGACAGACTGCAGGGCTTGCAAAAGGTTCTAACGGTAGCTGTAATGGGCTGTGTTGTTAATGGGCCGGGCGAAGCAAAGCACGCAGATATAGGAATAGCAGGAGGAAAGAGCGGTGCGGTTTTGTTTAAAAAGGGAGAGATTATCAGAACGCTTTCTACAGATGAGATTTTAGAAGTTTTATTAAGTGAAATACATATCATGTAGTGGTCTGATCGCCAGTTATCTGGTAAAATAAATGCTTTAGTTTTGCAAAAATTAAGGATATGCCTATGTCTAACACAACTACAACAAGGGTGAAAGTTAGAAATGCTGTTATGACAGATGTTTTAAGAATACAAACCCTTGTTAATCATTATGCTAAAACAGATTTAATGTTGCCCAAGTCTCTTAATCAGTTGTATGAAAACATTCGAGATTTTATTGTGTTAGAAATAGAGGGAAAAGTGATTGGCTGTGGTGCACTTCATTTTTACTGGGAAGACCTGGCAGAAGTGAGATCACTGGCAGTTGATCCAGATTGTGCGAAGCGAGGATATGGTGCACTTATTGTTGAATGTCTTGTTCAACAGGCAAAAGAATATAAGGTTAACAGGGTTTTTTGTCTTACTCTGGTACCTGGGTTCTTTGCCAAGCTGGGTTTCAAAGAAGTTCCGCATAGTGAACTCCCTCAAAAGGTTTATAAAGACTGTATAAATTGTGTGAAGCTCGGCAAATGTGATGAGATTGCCATGGTTATATCTACTGAAATACAGGAATAAAAGATGGTTAAGACAGGTATTATAGGAGCTTCCGGCTATTCTGGTCTGGAGCTTGTTAGAATTTTGTTAAAACATCCTGAAGCTTCTCTAGAGTTTGTTTCAGGAACTGAGCGTGTTGCAGGTAGCCTTTATTCAGACTTGTATCCTATTTTAAGAGGTGAAACCGACCTGAAATGCTTTCTTACGGATGTAGGCAAGGTTATTGATTCTGATGTAGAACTGCTTTTTCTTGCTACTCCTAATGATACATCTCTTTATATGGTGCCAGAAATAATAAATAATACCGGTAAAAAGCTTATAGACCTGAGCGGGAGTTTTCGCTTGAAAGATAATGCCCTTTATCCAGAGTATTATGGCTTTAAAAATAGTAATATGTCACTGATAAAAGAGGCTGTTTATGGAATTCCTGAACTTTATGCTGACTTGATTAGAAAAGCCCGCCTTGTAGCAAACCCTGGATGCTATCCTACTAGTGTTGTGTTGCCTCTGGTGCCACTTTTTAAAGCAGGTATAGTAAATACATCCTGCCGGGTTGTAGTCGATTCTAAATCGGGCGTGAGTGGTGCCGGGAGAAAACCGTCAGATAACACTCATTATGTAGAAACAAATGAATCTATGAAGGCCTATAACCTGCACAGACACAGACATGAACCTGAAATCAAGCAGGAGCTTGAAAAGGCAGCTGGTTCAGTTATTAATATGACCTTTAGTCCGCACCTGGTACCGATCAATAGAGGGATACTGTCTACTATCTATCTTCAAGTTAATAATGGAGTTAAGATGGATGATATTTTAAACCTCTGGAATAAGGCTTATTCAAGGAAAAAGTTTGTTAGAATATTACCGGCAGGTCAATTGCCTGAAATTAAATTTGTAGCTAATTCCCCATATTGCGATATAGGTTTTTCACTGAGAGGTAATGATCTAATTATTGTATCCTGTATAGATAACCTCTTGAAGGGTGCTTCTTCTCAGGCTGTTCAGAATTTTAACTTGATGTGTGGCTTCAGAGAAGAGGTTGGCCTGTGAAGAATATTCTTGTAAAGCTTGGTGGTAGCGTTATTACAGATGTTAGTTACCGGCAGTCTATTATCAAACAACTTGTTTCTATTAAGGAAGCTGGCTATTCAGTTTCTGTCGTTCATGGAGGCGGGAAACTAATTAGCCATTACCTTGAAAAGCTTGATGTAAAGGCAGAATTTTATGAGGGGCTCAGGGTGACAACTCCTGAAGCCCTTGATGTAGTGATGATGGCTCTTCTGGGGAAGGTGAATAAAGATATTGTCAGAGACTTTAATCTTTTGAATGTCCTTGCTGTTGGTCTCTCTGGTGGAGATGCCAGATTGATTGAGTGCCAGAAGCTTCTGTTGAAAGATGGTTATGATCTGGGGAGGGTTGCTATTCCTTCTGGTATCAATACTAAATTCTATGAAATGCTCGTAGATGCCGGTTATGTAGTGATTATTGCAACAATAGGCTTTGGTAAGGATGGTTATTACAATATTAACGCTGATCATACGGCAGCGTTTGTTGCAGGAGAAGTTAAAGCAGATCATCTGGTTTTCGTTAGTGATGTGGAGGGGGTTATGCATCCTGAAACGGGAGAAGTTTATAGAAATTTGAATGAGAATGCGGTTTATGATCTTAAAAAACAGGGTGTTATAACAAGTGGAATGTTACCAAAGCTTCAATCTTGTTTTAGTGCACTTAAAAAAGGGGTATCCAGAGTATCAATCATAAATGGCAAAAGAGAGTGTGCAATTGAGAAAGCTGTTATCTCTTGTGAGCAGCCGGGTACAGAGATAACCCTTTGATAGCTATAAATTTAGTCAAATAAAAGGAGGAACTTTTTATTCCTCCTTACTTCGAGCAAAGTAACCAACCTTATTAATTGATGCTTGTATATTCTTGTTAGCTTGAGATAAAATACATTGTGTGCATTTGCACAATATATTATCATGGAGATATTAGTAATGCAAGGGTAATTTTTAACCTAACCTGCATTTTTAAATTTATAAGTAAGCCTGAAAGTATAGATTATAAGTTAAAAGGAGAATTTTATGAAGAAAGTATTACTTACACTGACTGAAGATAAGAAGCATTTGAGTGCGCATTTTGGTACCTGTGGGTCATTTTTGCTTTTAGAAGTTGAAGATAACCAGGTTAAATCAAGAAAAGAAGTAGAAAATGAATATGCAAATCATCATTCTGGTTGTCAGGTGCCTGATTACATTAAGTCTATGGATGTAGATGTTGTGATTACTGGCGGCATGGGCATGAAGGCTGTTGAGAAGTGCAATATGCATAACATGGAAGTTATTCTTGGCCATACAGGCACTGTTGATGAGATTATTGAGCGTTATCTAAAAGGTGAGCTCGATTCTATTGGGTCGGCCTGTTCTCATCACCATTAGAAATTTTTTCTGGTCTGAGAATGCTTTGTTATAAGACTGATACAGCTTTTTTGGTTTTAAAAATAAATTAAGCAATGATCTTAATCATTGCTTTAATTTTTATACTGGGTGTAGTATGATCACCCTGAGCACTGTAAGGAGGCATTATGGAATTAGCAGAATTAAAGAAGCTGGATGATAAATACATTTTAAATTCATATAAACGTTATCCGTTGCAGATTGTGAGGGGTGATGGTGTCTATGTGTATGATGATAGCGGCAAAAAATACCTTGACTTTCTAAGCGGTATAGCTGTAAACGCCCTTGGGTATGGCAATAAACAAGTCGTGGATGCTCTTAAGTCTCAGGCAGGTGAGCTTATTCACATATCTAACCTCTTTTATTCTGAAACGCCTGTCTTGCTGGCCAGAAGGCTCTGTGAGTTATCCTCAATGGATAAGGTTTTTTACTGCAATTCAGGTGGAGAAGCAAATGAACTTGCTGTTAAGCTGGCACGTGTGCATGGTAAGACTTTCAACAAGGATAAAAATAAGATTATATGCATGAAAAATTCTTTCCATGGAAGGACAGCAGCTGCCCTGACTATTACGAAATCTCCTGAATACGGGGAGAAGTTTTACCCGCTGATTGAAGGGGCTGAGTTTGTGTCCTTAAATGACCATGAAGCACTGAAGCAGGCTGTAGATAAAAATACTTCCTGTATTATTCTTGAGCCGGTCCAGGGCGAAGGAGGTGTTCATGTTGCAGATGCTGAATACCTCCAACTGGCACGCTACCTTGCAGATGAATACAATGCACTGCTTGTTTTAGATGAAGTTCAGTGTGGTCTCGGGCGCACAGGAACCTGGTTTGCCTTTGAATCATCCAGAATTAAGCCTGATATACTCACACTGGCAAAAGCTCTCGGGGGCGGACTTCCGCTGGGTGCTGTTTTGATGATAGATAGTGTTGCATCTCTTCTGACATACGGAGATCATGGAACTACTTTTGGCGGGAACTGTCTTGCTGTTGCCTCTGCAAATGCCTTTCTAGATGCTATAGAATCTCAAAAACTCCTTGAAAACGTTAATAATACAGGTTGCTACTTTAAAGAGCAACTTTTAATACTTAAAGAAGAATATTCATTTATTAAAAAAGTCCGGGGCAAAGGTTTAATGCTTGGTGTTGAACTTGATAAGCCAGCTGTAGAGTATGTTTGTTCCTTTATGAATGAGGGGCTGATTTCTAACTGCACCGCAGAGAAAGTCATACGTTTTTTACCCCCTTACATAATAACAAAAGAAAATGTTGATGAAGCGATAACTATTATGAGAAAAGTGTTTGATAGTTAAAAACAGGATAAACTGTGCTATGAACCCGGTTATAAATCATATTATCGATAAACTCTACCAGTGGGTAACAACATACAGAGGCAGAGACCTTATAAAAGATACAACACGCATAAAATGCAAGTATGATGCTTTTATTAATAGCACTGTGACTGACCCGCTATCGTTTACAATATTTGAGATGTCCGATAAAGGAGAGCTGCTTATTGATGATGTGAGTCGCCTTATAGACTCTGAAGCAGCGTTTTTTCTTTTTGTAAACCCTGAAACAAAGTGGATTGTGGCTGTTCAGAATACAAATAAAAACCAGGCAAGCCTGGTAAGAAGGGATAATGTTGACAATTTTAAAGTAAAGATAGTTAATTAACAAAAAAAAAGCGCCCATATTAGACGCATAGAGGATCAACGGGTAAAGTAAGGAAAAGGGAATATAAAGAGGTTTCGAGAAAAGGTGCACCCTTAAGTGCGAGAGATTAAGGAACTAAAGGGATCTGATACAAACCACTACTCAATCTATCTTTAAAAACTCAACAACTAACTGCCTGTATAGATTAAACTTTTTAATAGTTACAAAACGGTTACCTCCGATTGTGGAAAGTCTTATAACATTTAGTATGCGGGAAACAATAAATCTGATTTTACTTGACTTCTAGTTTTCTTGCGTGTCTCTATGGTAATAAAAACAGGTCAAAAAAGCGGATTGCCTGAAGTAACTTTAAAATCGCAGTAAAACCCACTGCTGACAGGTGTTTTACAAAACTTATATACATAAAAAAACAATCAATTAAACCACATGTTAAGCTACACTATTAAAGGCTTTAAACAGGTTATATGCTATAGAGACCCTTGTGGATGCTACGTTTAACAGTTAAGGCGAGTTTAAAATCCTTGCCTGGTAAACTGAAATGGTTTAGTCTGTGATGCTGGTTTTGCTTAATATTTCTTAATAACAGAGGCTGTGCATTTATCTTTACTACAGTTGTAATATACTTGGTGTTTCCGACAAATCTTCATATATATACTATTCCACGTAAATAATTAATATATACTGATAGGATTCAGAACACCCGGCCTCTATAATCTGGAATCTATACATTACTTTCAAGGATCAATATAATAATACTTTTCAGACGATTAAAAGCCTGAAAAGGTTTTATAACCTGACAAAATGGAAATGCTGTTTGGCATAACCACGCACTTTCTTTATTGATATTCCCTGAAAAGACTCAAAAATAGGAGGTTATAAGCCTCCTATTTTTAAACTGCAACTTTAATGAGCCCATTTTTTATTTTGCTGCATTTTTCGCTTTGCGTCCACGTTTAGAAAGTTTGATTCTGTTTTCTTCCTGCATTTCAGGAGAAATGTTGAGACTTTTGGCTACATCACTGATGTGATCCATGTATTTTTGAGTTGGAATATTCTGCTGTGCCAGAAGGTGGAATATTATCTTGATACCGGCAAGATTTATTCCCAGCTCTCTTGTAAGATATTGAATGAATTTGCCTCTTTCAATATCGTTAAGAGAATAGAGTCTGCGGTTCTTTGCAGATCGTGATGGAACTAAAAGCTGCTCGTCATCGTAAATTCTCAAAGTGCGCTGATGTACTTTTAAGATATCTGCTACGACGCTGATAGGAAACATGGGCTTTTCTGGGTCTAGTCCAGCTTTATCAAAGTTGTTATTTAGGATCTGAGATGACATAGGCCCCCTTTACGCATTGTTACTTATCTACCTACGATAAACTTTTTTGTGTTCATTTCATTATAAGACACTCATTTTCAAATATACAAATATTCTTTGTGTGAAATTTAACAAATAAACATAAACATAGTAATGAATAGTAGTTTTTTCAGGTTTGGCTGTATTAGAGCATTGATACAGAAAAAATTAAAATGTCAGTATTTGTACAATTTGCTATTCAAGTTTCAAAATAAACATGAGTTATACTTTTTATCATTATCATATTATTTTGTTGAGTTGTAAACTGTTCATTAGAAGTAATTATTAGTTAGTTTAGAGCAGTGCAATTGACGTTTTTTGCAAGTGTATAAGCTGCTCTGGGGAGCAAATTAGAACTAAAGTATCAATATAATACATATGCATTAAACTTAATCAGGAATTATCAGTAATATTATATATTGGATTTTGTGAAAAATTTTGTTATTGCAAACTCTTCTTAATAAGTTTTTAGTAATAATTCTTAACATTCGTTATAATTATCTAAATATAACCAGTTTTATGAAACAGTTTTCTATGTAGCTCTAGAAGGGCTTTATTCTTTAAGTGCTCCCAGCATAATACCTTTAATAAAGTATTTTTGGCCCAGAATAAAGACGATTATGACCGGTATCACTGAAATAACACTGGCTGCCATTAGTTGAGCCCATTCGGTCGTTTCTCTAAAACTACCTTTAAAAGCTGCCAGCCCAACGGGAAGCGTTTTCATTACATCTGAATTTGTAACTATAAGAGGCCACATAAAGCTGTTCCAAGAGGTTATGAAGCTGAAAATGCCCAGTGTAACGATAGCAGGCATTGCAAGTGGAAGTGCTATGTGCCAGAAGGTCATAAATGGGTTGCAGCCATCAATTCTGGCAGCATCTTCAAGTTCTTTAGGGAAGCTCAAAAACCACTGGCGCAATAAAAATATGCCGAAACCGCCAAATATACCCGGTACGATCAGGGCCCAGTATGTGTCGATCCAGTGCAGTTCTCGCATTAAAAAGAACAGGGGTACTATATTTACCTGTGGTGGTATCATCATCGTACCAAGAAACACAAAGAAAAGTATATTTTTATGTTTGAAATTTAGCCTGGCAAAAGCATAGGCTGCCATTGAGCAGGTAGCGACCTGACCGATAACAGTGGCGATAGATACTATCATACTGTTTAAAAAATATCTAAAGAGTGGAATTTTGTTAGCTATTTCAGGGTAATTTTGCCATAAAAAAGGCTCTGGCACTATCTCAGGTGGATAGCTGAATATTTGTGAATTGCTCATGAAGGAGGTTAAAAGCATCCATATGAATGGTAATATCATTGATAGTGCGCCAATGACCAGTATAGTATAAGAAATGATAAGTTTTATTCGTACATTACCCATTTTTTTCTTAATTTCCACTGAACTAGTGTTAGAACAAGGATGATGATAAACAGGACATATGCAATAGAAGAAGCATAGCCCAGTTTAAAAAACTCAAAAGCGTTTTTAAATAGCCAGTATACAATTACCATTGTTGCATTTTCCGGCCCGCCGTCAGTCATCAGATAAATAAGGTCAAAGACCTGAAAAGAAGAGATAGTGCTCATGATGCATACAAAGAAAATGGTTGGGGTTAGCATAGGTATGGTAACATGAAAGAGTTTATTGATGCTGGTAGCACCGTCTATATCAGCAGCTTCATAGAGTGAATCAGGTATTCCCTGAAGCCCGGCAAGAAAAATGATCATGTTATATCCGATGTTTTTCCACACACTGACTATTATGATAGCGATAATAGCCCAGAATTTATCAAATAGCCACAATGGTGGAGTAGAGATACCTGTTTTGATCAGCATAAAGTTTAATATACCGTTATTAGGGTCAAATATCCAGCTCCAGACGATTGCTGCAACAATCATAGGAGTTATAACGGGTAAAAAATAAGCTGTTCTAAATAATACAATTCCTTTTATTTTCTGGTTGAGGGCAACTGCCAGTATTAACGGTATGGTTATACTGAATATAACTACAGCAAGTGCATAGATTATTGTTGTTATCAATACATGATAGAATAGCGGGTCTGATAGAAGTTTTGAATAGTTTTCAAATCCTACAAAATCGGGTGGGCTGATAAGGTTCCAGCGTGTCAGGCTGATGAAAAACGATCCTGCAACAGGTATAAGTATAAATATAGCTGTGCCGAGCAATGCTGGCATTATCATTAGAATTGCCCAGAAAGAATCTTTTGTATTTATGTAATAGTTAAATTTATTCCAGCAGGTTTTTAACATCATCATGAATAGTTTCTAGTGCCTGGCAGGCTTCTTTATTGCCGTTCCAGACAGGTTCCAGTGTAACATTAATAAGGTCTATGACCTCGTTCCAGCGTTCAATCTGGGGGGTTGGTATGCCATTTTCAATTATTTCCAGAAATATATCAGCGTTTTCAGGTGGTAAATCATCGTTTAAGAAGGTTTTGCTTAAAGCGACATCTCTGCGGGCTGGTACTATAAGGCCTGTTTCAGTGAATTTAGTTATAGATTGTTCAGAAGCCAGGTATTCTATGAGTTTCCAGGCTGCATCAGGATGTGTGCAGTTCTTGCTAATAGCCCATCCTGATCCGTCAATGCCCACTATAGAACCTTTGGTGCCGGCAGGAAATCTTGCTATATCCCATCTAAACTTTATATCACTTCTGAATCGTGGTATACTCCAGCGGCCTGAAATAAACATAGCAACCCGTTGTTGCATAAAAAGTTGTGCCATGGTATTGTTACCTGCTTCTGCTGCACTTGGTGCAACGTGGTATTTGTTTCTCAGGTCAGAATAAAATTGAAGTCCTTTACAGGCTGATTTTTCGTTCAGAGTAAAAGATGTACAGTTTTCATTAAAGAGGTTTCCTCCATTGCTCCAGGCGAAAGGTAAATAATAGATGAAGAAGCTTTCAAAAGAGGTTCCGAAGAGATCGATTTTATTGTCATTATTAGTATCATGTGTAAGCTTTCTGGCTTTGTTGAGGAAATCTTCAAAGGTCCAGTTTTTATCAGGATAGCTTATATTGTATTTGTCATAAAGGTCTTTATTATAGTATATGACTGCGTTTGAGATATCACGGGGGATAGCAAGGAGCTTACCTTTGTAGCTCATTGTATCAAGTGATTGACTGAAAAACTCTTCTTCTTTTAAGACATAACTTTCATTGAGTTTTTTATCCAGATTTAGAAGTATATCACCTGATGCATAAACCGGTAAATTCATATTATTGATGAAAATAACATCAGGGGTAAGGTTTGCAGCCACCAGCATATGGAGTTTCTGAAAATAATTCTGTGGAATATGCATTATTTCTACAGAAATGTCCGGGTTTTCTTTATTAAAGTTTTCTATAATAGGTTTGAGAATATTTATTTCGGTTTCAGACCCCCAGGTGCAAAATTTGAGATGTATTAGATCTTCTTTTTTATTGCATCCTGTTGTTATTGAGAATAACAAGAAAGAAAAAAATATTAAATATTTACTGATACTCTTGAGCATCATCCCACAGACCATATTTATCAAGTATTTCTCTGAGATTAATTTCTTTTAGTGCTTTGTTTATATTACTTAGAAGATCAATATTACCTTCTTTAAGTGCAATAGCATAGCTTCCTGATTTATAGGCGACGTCAGAAACTCTTAGTTTTGGCCCTGTGTTGCTTTTTGAATACCATAATGCTACAGGAGAATCAATAAAAACAGCTGATATTTCTTTAAATTGAAGTGCTGAAAAGACATCAAGAATGTCATTATAGCTTTTTATCTTTATTGGTGAAGTAAGATTTTTATTTTCTTCCTGTATTATAAATTCACCAAGAGATTTAGCCATTACTCCAACATGAAATCCTCTGAGATCAATAAGATCATAGACAGAAGAGTTTTCTGGTATTACTATTCTCTGGGTAAGATTGTAATAAGGGCTGCTGAAAATAACTCCAGCCATTTTGTTTTCAGGTTTTAATGCTCCAATACTGATTTCATACTTGTTGTTTATCAGGCCTGCAATTATCCTATAGCTTTCAGCAGGAATAAATTCAGCTTCAACATTTAATATCCCGGCTATTGCTCTTGCTATATCAACTTCAAAACCGAGAAACATTCTGGTCTGCTCATCAATCCAAGCCCATGGTGCTCCCTTTATTCCGTCATTTATTGCGGCACCAATTTTTAATGTTCCTGATCGTTGCATATTTTCTAATTCTTGCATATTGCTAAAGATACTTTTATAATTTATTTAAACATTATAATTTTATACTGTTTGTTTTTTTTTAACATTAATGTAAAGTCAGCTTATAATTTTAAATGGTTGATTTCTCTGAATGTATTTTAAGATAACTTTATCAGGATTGTTTATATGGATTTATCTTATTATAAGCAACTATTAAGTATATTTTCTGTGCAGCCTGTTATATCTGATTTGAATGCTGGTGACATTGTTTCTTGTGGCTGGCCATTGTTGATAATAAGGATTTATGACTGCACTGAAAATACGGTAAAAGCACAATTGACAGATTCTATTGAGACAATATCTGTTTTGTTCAGTACTAAAGAAGATGTTGATAAAATAATTAATATTGGTGAAGGCCAAGTTATATTTCTATATGATTCCAAAGTCTTTAATAGTGATGATCAGAAGAAATATATTCAGGCTGGTCGTTTCTATACACTCAAAGAGGTGGATGATGGGTTGCCAGATCATTACCAGAAAGAACAGAGAAAAGATAATTCTGTTAGAACGATTAAAATAAAACGACCTTCAGCCCCGGTTAAAAATAAAACCCTTAAAAAAAACCTAGAACAGGGATCACACTGGCGTACACTCTCTGAAAGATGGGAAAACCAGGGAAAGAGTTAGATCTAAATGAACTTAAAAAAGCAGTTTTTATTTACTAAAAAACTGGAATCCTTTTACAAGGCTGGAAGACCTCTATTAGAAATATTTAATTCCCTTGCTGCTAACGAGCCCAGTCTGGCTTTAAGAAAGTCTTTTTCAAAAGTGGCAGAAGAAATAAGGGCCGGGTCATCTCTTGCTGCGGCACTGGAAAAGCATGATGATATTCTTGATGTTGTTTATGCAAAGCTTATTATGGTTGGCGAAAAGTCTGGCAGGTTGGATGTAGTTTTAAATCAGATATTAGAGCTTCAGAGGGCATTGATAGCATTGCATAAAAAGATAATTAGTGCTTCGCTATATCCTATCGCTATTGTTGCTACTTATCTATTTGTATTTTCAATATTGATATTCTTTATGATTCCTGCAATTACAGATTTTATGATTAAGTTTAATTTTGATCCACCATTTTTCTTGATGTGGGTTGCCCAGTTAAAAGGTCTGTGTTGCTCTCCTCTGTCATTATGTGCCTGTCCTTTTGCTATAGCACTGATTACTATAGCAATTTATATTTTTATTAATATTGATTTTCTAGCAGGTTTTAGAAGTATAGTTATGCTCTATATACCGGGGTTTGGTCGTTTAGAAAAGCTAAAAAATATGTATGCTTACTTTTTTACTATGAAGGTTTGTTATGAATCAGGTCTTTCAGCTCTTGAAGCAACTGAACTTTCTACACATAATATTACTAACGATCATCTTTTTGACAGGTATGCTGAAATTAATGAATATGTTAACGAAGGGGATAATATATCATCATCATTGAATAAGTCTAACCTTTTTGACTTTGACATTATTGATTTAGTTAGAGTTGGTGAAGAATCTGGCAGATTAGAAGAGTCTTATAAAGAGATAATAGAGCTTCTTGACGATAAAATTAAAACAACAGTGGCTATTATGATTGCGATGGTTAAACCTTTAGGTATTGTTTTTGGGCTTCTGTTCCTGCTGGGCGTTTTTGGGACGGTCTTTTTAATTGTATTTAGTGCTTTTATGAAGATTAAAGAGGTGTTGCCACATTAGGAATTTTAAAACACTATGAAAAAAATCTTCAAGCAGGTTTTGATATTCTTTATTGTAGATTTTGCAATTTTAGTCGGGGGTATGGCTATAGTTTTTCTTCTGTTTGAAGACTTTTTTACGGTAGAGTATCTTTGTATTTCTTTTCTTACAATATTATGCTGGATATATATATTTTATCTAAAAGATTTTTACAGGCCTTTTAGACCGGTTTCTTTCTTGTTTTTAGCTTATCATCTTTTTGAAGCAATACTAATCGGAACGATAATACCTGTTTGTATATTTTTTTGTTTTAGAAATATCTTTATGAATCTGTTAGGCCTTATAGTTGCTGCATTAACACTATATTTTCTTGTTTTATCCTGGAGATATGCTTATTACTGGTATATACAGCCAGCTATTAAAACCCGGAACACTCTTATATTAGGTTCAGATGACTCAGGACAGGCAATTGCAGCTGAAATAAGAAAATATCCTGAAATTAAATTTAATGTAATTGGCTTTGTTGATGACGATCCAGCGAAAAAGGGTATTGTTGTTGATAATCTCAGAGTAATTGGATCTTTTTCAGAACTGCCTGATATACTTGAACAGCTTGATGTACAGGTTTTAATACTTGCTATACCTCCTGATAAAAGAGAAAAAGAGCTTCAGCTGATAACTCCAGAATGCATTAAATTTAATGTGGAGCTTGTTGAAATCTTTGACCTCTATTCTTATCTAACTGGAAAGCTACTGGCATCTCATATTGCGTGTTTTGACCCGGTAAAGTATACTTATAGACCTGCTTATGAGCTTATTAAGCGTATCCTTGATGTCATAGTTGCTATTTTAATTACAATTTTTACTATTCCATTAATGCTTGCTGTTGCTATTGCTATAAAATTTCATGATGGCGGCAGGGTTCTCTATTTTCAGAACCGGGTAGGAAAATACGGGAATATTTTCAAAATGTTAAAATTTCGTACAATGTTTCCTGATGCTGAAATTAACGGTGCTGTGTGGTCTGAAGGCAATGAAAAAGATCCAAGGGCAACAAATATTGGACGAATTATAAGAAAATTACGTTTCGATGAACTCCCTCAGATGTATAATGTTATTAAGGGCAATATGAGTCTTGTAGGGCCCCGACCCGAAAGACCTGAATTTACTGAGATACTGGAGAAAAAGAACCCATTCTATTCAAAGAGGCATTCAGTATTACCTGGCTGGGCAGGCTGGGCACAGGTAAAATATAAATATACGGCTAATGTTGACGATGCTTTTGAAAAATTGTCTTATGATCTTTACTATATTCAGAATCGCTCTATCTTTCTTGATGTGAATATCTGGCTTCTGGCAATAGCGAAAGCGATTAGTGGCAGATTTAGGTAACTTCTGATTTTCCGAAATAGGTTAAATTTTTTTACAAAATCAAAATTTATTCAAAAGTTTTTACTATTAATGCCGATAAATATTATGCCTGTATAATACCCCGTGGGTCAATCGGTTGGATCACAGGAAGCTTCAATGCAAGAAGACAAAAAAAGAATAGCGAAATATACCATTTTAGCTGTGGATGATGAAATGCATTCGCTAAAATTTTTGCAGAGAACTTTTAGAAAAGAATATAACCTTATTGCAACGACTGATCCTTACGAAGCTCTGGATATTATAAAGAATATGAAGGACGATCTTGCGGCTGTTTTATGTGATCAGACGATGCCAAAACTAAGTGGTACTGAGATATTAGCAGCGGCAAGGCATTATGCTCCTAATTCTGTAAGGATAATGATTACAGCATTTATTGATGCAAATGCCATTATGGATTGTATTAATGATTGTGAGGCGTATCATTATCTGCAAAAACCGTTTGATCCATCTGAGTTGCAGCAAACACTTTCACAGGCGTTATTATTAAGAGAAAGAGCACTGGAAAATCGCCATATTGTAACTAACTTAAGAAAATTATTATTCAGTACAATAGGGGCTATCTGCGAGGCACTGGAAGAAAAAGATAAGTATACGATTGGTCATTCGAGACGTGTAACCAGGTATGCTTTAATGTTAGGAAGAGAATTAGGGCTTTCAGAACCTCAACTTCAGAAACTACACCTTGCAGGGCTTTTGCATGATATTGGTAAGATTGGTACACCGGAAAGAATACTGAATAAACCCGGCCGTCTTACGGATGAAGAGTTTGTTAAGATAAAAGAACACCCTGGTCAGGGTGCAGATATAATTAAAAACCTTAAGCAACTGGGTGAAGTTGTAGACTGGGTACGTTTTCATCATGAACGATATGATGGAAATGGCTACCCGGGCAATCTGGGTGGTGAAGAAATACCCATGGGAGCTGCTATATTAGCTGTCGCTGATACATATGATGCCATGACATCTGACAGATCATACCGCAAAGGTCTGCCCCATCAGGTGGCAGTTGCCGAAATTAAAAAGTGTACAGGATCCCAGTTTAATCCTGATGTTGCTGCTGCTTTCTTGCGCATTGAAAAAAGAATTGAATTGCTTTTAAAAGACAATGATAACGGTAAAAAAGAAACAGTTACCAGCCTTTTAGTTGAATCTGAAGACCTGGCCATGAGAATTTGTTCTCAGTTCTAGTCTTTATAGCCATCAGGGTTTCCTTTATGCCATTTCCAGGCTGATTCGAGAATAGAATGCAGGTTGTGTTTCGGTTGCCAGCCTAAAGTGCTGCTTATTTTATTTATATCAGCTACCAGAACAGGAGGATCGCCTTCTCTTGGAGCTGTCATAACAGTAGGTATCTCTTCACTGGAGACTTTTTCCAGTGTGCTGGCTATTTCACCTACACTGTATCCACTGCCACTGCCAATATTAAAAACCTCACTTGTTATTTTGTCTTCAAAGATAGCTTCTAATGCCATAATATGGGCTATTGCAAGGTCTTCAACATGTATATAATCCCTTATGGCTGTGCCGTCTGGTGTGTCATATCTGTTGCCAAATATATTGAGGACTCGCTGCTGGCCAAGAGCTACTTTAATAGCGTTAGGAATTAAATGGGTTTCCGGGTTATGGTCTTCTCCATAGTCTTTGTATGCACCACAGGCGTTGAAATATCGGAGAGCTGCATATTTGAAGTTATAGGCTTTGTGAAAATACTTTAAAAACTGCTCTACCTGCAATTTTGTAACTCCATAAGGGTTTATAGGTATTGCAGGGCTGCTTTCAGGTATGGGTATTTTGAAAGGTATTCCATAGACAGCAGCACTTGATGAGAATATAAAAGCTTTGATGCCTGCTTTATTAGCAATATCAATAATGTTTAGGCTTCCTGTGACATTGTTGTTAAAGAATAAGTCAGGTTTTTTGACTGATTCACCCACTTCTATAAATGCGGCAAAGTGTATAATACCTTTAATATCAGGGTTCTCTCTTAATACTTTTTCGATTGCCTTCCTATCAAGTGTTGAGCACTGATAAAACTTTGCTTCGACTGGTATTGCTTTTTTGTGGCCTCTTGAAAGGTCATCAATAATGATAACATTATATTTTTCTTTTAATAAAAGCTGACATACAACAGAGCCAATGTATCCGGCCCCTCCGGTGACGAGAATGCTGTTTTTCCTGAGCACTTGAATTTCTCCGTTTATATTCTGCATCGATGTATTCAGGATATCATATTTATCCTGTGGTGCTAATAACTTTTTAATAGTTTGTTAAAAGCCCCGCATCAATAGCAATAAACAAGAGTGCTTTTTTCAGTCGTCTGTAAACAGTGCTTTTATGACACATGTATTTTTCTACAGGCTTCCCACGAAGAACATTAAGTGAATCATAGAGCTTTGAGTTTGCTTTTTTCAGTCGTTTGATAGAGGCATTGATTGTTGAAATTGATATCTCGGGATCTATTTCTTCATTGATTAGTCTGATAAACTCTGAAGAATAGCCTTTTATGATTACTCCATGCTTTAATCTTTTGTGTTCAACTATTCTGTATACAGTAAAATTATCGTAATCTTCTTGAAACAGATATTTTTCAGCTAAATATTGCTCCAGAGCCTTAATAATATGCTTCGTATGATTTTTTTTAGCTGGCATAGTCCTCCTCCATTAAATCTTGAGATATTTCAAAATAGTTATCATAAACCTCAAGACACTTTTTAATGGTTTCTTCAGAAATATTTAGCCTGCTTGAAAGAGTTTTCACTGAAGGGAACTTATAATTATCAGTAAGCAGGTATTCGTTCTCGATTTTTTTGATTTTATAAAAGATTTCTTTTAAGTAAAGAGGGACTTTAAGAGTAAAGTGATTTTTGTTAACGTATGTGCTTAGAGCTTTTTTGATTTTTGGAATGATATATGTCTTGAACTGTGTACCTCTATCAGGATCATAGCTGTTGAGTGCCTGTATTATTGATATAACACCTTCCTGAAAGAGATCATTTTCGTCAAATCGTGAATTAAAAGGACATGCTTTAATATATTTTATGACCGTTTTGAGGTTATAAAGAATTAGTTTCTCTCTAGCTTTATTGTCACCAAGCTTCATTTTAGATATCAATTCTTGTTCTTCTTCTTTATTCAGATCAGGAAGTTTGATAAAATATTCATAAAACTCTTTATTTCCTTTAAAGTCTAGCATATTTATCTCCTTTAGCTTTTTAAATAATAATCTTTTAGCTGGTTTAGAAGATCTTCTACTGTAATTATCTGCCTTTTTAGTTCTGATAATTGCTGTGTGACTAGCTCTATCTGGTTTTCAATTGATTTATCAATCTGGTCAAGAATACGATTTATTTCTTGATAGTCCATAAATGGTTCCTTTCATTTTATGTTTAGCACTTTATTTCTCTTTACAAGCTTAAAATGCTATTTAAAACCTAACTATACGTTGTTATCACTACTTTATGCCGCATAGCAAATTTTAAAAGCTAAATATAAGCATAGAAATGCTTGCTTTTTTCTCGTAATTATGCTTTAATAATAAATACATAAACTTAATTATTGCTTCTGATATTTTCTGTTAAGGGTCGCTCCTGAAGAGCGATCCCTTTTTATTCTTTTCTCATAGAATAATCACCCCCTTTATTTCATCATAAAACTTTCTGATACTGAAGATAGTTATTTGTATGGTATAAAAAACTTTTTATAGTCTTGCATAATATCAGGTAATAATTTCGTAACTGCTTAGAGAGAGGTGTTATAAGGTTAATATTCTATTGTTAGTCTTATTATACAACTTTTTTATAGATTTGAGAAGCCTTTATGCCAAAAACCGAAAATATATAGATGGTTTGAATATCTATATACCCCTTTGGGGTACTTATTTTAAGCAATAAGCTTTTGTCTAATGCTTTAAAATAAACTATACTACAATTAATATAATTATTTACTATATTAAGTATAGTAAATGCTATATTATATGAATTAATTAGAACTATAAGTTATCATCGTCTTCTGTATCAAGCTCAAGATCTTTTGTTCTTGTGGCAAGGGTTCTTCTGGCTTTTTCAGGGCTGCTTCGGTGGCCTTTTGATGATTCTGTTATGAGATCTGTTATACTGTCCAGGCCCTTATAGACGTTTCTGATCATGCTGTTGATCTTGCTTATACGTCTATCCATATCTTTGAGTGTCATATGAAGTTCCATTTCGAGGTCTTCAAACTTTTTAGTTAACTTTGAGCTGCTTTCCTGGTTATTGCTGGCATATTCGTTTACCTGGAAAAGCAGGTGTTCAAAGACAGAGCGAAGTTCATCATCAATTTTAGAGTCTGTGCTGAATTTTTCAAGTTTAGTGCCCAGGTCATTTATTTTTCCGCTGATCAAGTTCAGGTATCCATTAGACTGTTCGACCTGTCCCTGAACGTCTTTTAGTTCGGTATGCAGATGTTCAATTTTGTGGTTAAAGTTTTGTGTTTCTTTATCGAGAATATTTTCGATATTGTAGCTCAGGAGTCTTTCTACTTTTTGGTCCAGAGTATTAAATTTCAGGTCCAGGCTTGATATATCAGAGCGCAGTGTTTCTTGAAGTCTGCTAATTTGCATATTGAATAGAGATTCCAGTTGTATGACCATGTCATCAACCACTTCTCTAAGCCTGTTAGTACGCTGTTCAGTCTGTTGTATTTCGGTGAAGAGCTGATTGCGGAATGTTTCTAGCATTTTAGGTATATTATTGTCTTCCAGTCCGCTTGTTTTTTCGCCGAGTAGATTAAGCTTGTCGTAGGCTTTTTCGAAGAGCTCTTCAAGGTGAGAAAGCTTATTCTGGCTTTTTTCAAGTTCCAGTTGCATGCGGAATTCGAAGTCATAAAAGGCTTCATAAATCTGTGATTCTGCGGTATTATCCTGGCCCAGCTCAATTAGAGTACCGACAGTGTTGTTTATATTGTTAATTGTATCTTGAATTGTGTTGACGTTGGTGTCTACGGAGTTTATGTTTTGTGATATTTTAGATATTTTTTCGGCGGTATCCTGTTTTATTTCGCCCTGAATATTTTCTAGAATAAGGCTGAAACCTTCTATAATGGTTGCTACGTCATCAATTTTGTGGCTGATGCTTTCCTGATCTTCTCTTACATTTGATTCAAGGTTGCTTAGCATTTGATGGAAGTTGTTAACCAGACTGGTAAAGTCAACATCACCTTTTGCCATGCTATCCGATTCTATTAAAGCAACAGTAGAGTCAAGCACTGTTGAGAGATCAATGATTTTTGATTCGATGCTTTCCTGTTCTGATCTTATAGAATCGGCTAATTCTCCGAGAAGAGAGTCTAGTTGATCCAGCGGGTCTGCCTGAGCAATGATATCAAACTTCGATTCAAGCCTTGAGAAGAGGTTTTTATTCTCTTCTGCCATATCAATTATTTTGCTGGTTACCTGTTGTTGAATATTATCTCTGATATTGCCTTTTAGATGGGCGATCATTTCTCTTTGAGATCTCTGTTCAGATTCCAGGCTTTCAATTTTCTTTGACATGCCTGTTAAAAGTCGCATTACAGATTGAGCCTGAGCTGTTGGCATAGGTTCTTCTGCTGGATGTTCCGGGGGAATCTTTTTAGGTGGGTGTTGAGTATGGGGCGGAGGGGTTTCTTTATGTTGTTGTGGTTGAAACTCTTTTGCTGCAGGCAGGTGGTGATCTTCTGTCTCAAGCCCTCCCAGTAAATCCTGAGCAGGTTTCATGTTTTCTGGTACATCACTGCTCTGGACAGGGAAATCCTGGTCAGTAAAGCTTCCCAGTTGCCCCAGTGTACGGTCTCCTGTTTGTTGAGATAGTTCTTCAAAGCTTGCAGTAAATTCATCTATTTCTTCTAATTTGCCAAATGCTTCTGGATCTGCCAGGTCATCGTCTTCTGGCATAGCAAGGCCTGGTTCTATCTGCTGAAAATCGTCTGTTTGTGCTGGAGACATGCCGGGCAGGCCCTGATCAAAACTTTCAAATTCTGATATTTCAGGTTCTGTGGGGTGTCCTGGTGTATCAAGAAACTGGTTTGATGTGAATGATTCAAAACTCGGTGGGGCTTCAAAGTTATCTTCCGGAGGAATTTCATCGTCTCCATTAAAAGGTGAGCCCAGCCGGGTTGTCATTTCTCCGATGGGTACGTCGGTATCCTCGTGAGGTTTTCCGGGCATATCGAGGAATTCAAAATCTTGTGTATCAGGCATAACACCGGGGCCAAAGTCTGTATTAAAATCACTATCATCGGTAAGCTGACCGGATATGCCTTTGCCCGGTGTGAATCCTTCAGGAAGGTTTGAAGCATCTGCTGGCCATATTGTAGTCTCATCATAAATAGCCGTATTAAGGTTAACAGCATTTGCTAGGTTGGCTGAATTGAAGTCTACACCTTTTATGATGGTTCTATCGAAATTGACTCCGTTAAGATCAAGGTTTGAGAGATTTCCATTGGTTAAATTGGCTCCGGTAAAGTTTGTTTCACGAACTTTTGCACCCTCAAGGCTTATGTTATTGGCATTAACCTTTGACATGTTGGCGCCATAAAGTATGGTGTTGGCAAGATCTGCATTGGTCATTTTGGCACCGCTCAGGTCTGCTTCAGTCATATCTGCCCGGCCAACCGAAAGATCCGTTAGATCAGCATTCCTTAATATTGATGAGTGCAGATAAGCAAAGTTAAGCTCAGCATCTTTAAGAGAGGCATTCTCTAAATTTGCACGACAAAGATTTGTACCGGTTAAATCTGCCCCTGAAAGATCTATCGGTTCATTGTTTGTTTCCTGTCTATAGTTGTTGAAGGCCTTGAGATTTGATTTTAAGATACGTACAAGTTCTTCTCGTGATTTTGCCACAGCGTGCTTACCTTTTAATAATCTTTATCAGTATAGACTCACGTGATTTTTCAACATTTTCCTTAATATTACAACAAAAGGCAATACTATGCGAATTTGTTAAACTTTTTAGCAATTTTTTGAATTGCTTTATTACTATTATTGAATATTCTTGCGGATTTCTCCAGTTGATCCTGCCGGGCACCAACTTTACAGTTAAAACGGCTGGCCTTAAATAAAATGGTTGTGTTTAATTTTTTATCAAAGAGTTTGTTGATTCTGGCAGAATAAACTCATTGCATATTAAAGGCAAGCAAAAAAATGAATAAAGCTAATATTCAAAGCGACTTGGATATTAGTTTTATTCAGATCTATTGGGGATGGTTAATATCACTGTTATAATAATGTCTCTACTTAAAATTAGACGAGAGCAGCTGACTTAAGGGTGCCGGTGCCGACCAGTGTAACGGTTTCTGTCTTTGTCTGACCATTATGCTCAGTTTCAAAAGTGATAGAGACCATATTTTGAGAACTATTATCATTTGATTGTACTTTAGTTTCAGTGATGTTTTTAATTGTAGTTTTATACAATGTACCCTACTCCAGTTAAATTAACTTTATGTAAGATAAATAAGGCTAATATTACTACTATAAACTATTAATAAAATTTTACAACCCATGAATTCAATATTAGTAAACTTTTTTTAAGTTTTTATGTACTCTTTACACCCATTTTTTTGCAACAATAACAAAATAAAATCTGATAAGACTACTCTTTTGCTTGATAAAAATAAAAAAAAACTATTTTACTAAACGACAATTGTCAGTTAATATTTAATAGTATAATTTTGCTAAATAGATAAGCTTATGTTAATTGGTTTAAACTGTATGATTTCTAGATACTGACGTTTTATGCAAATAAATATAGGGTTGTAAAACTTTAATATTAGATATTTCATTAATGAATAAAGCAGTATAAGTACTTTAAAAAAAGAGTTTCAGGGTAGTTGATATGAGAAATCAAAAAGGAAGTTATAAAAAGAACTTTGTTATTGTTGTATCCATTTTAATATTGATGCTGGTAGGGTTATTATTTTTCTTTGTGGCTGTGTTAAATATTAAATCAGGAGAATTTTCATCAAAAAATAGTACTAAATGTGAAAATAAGGCTAAAGAATATTTCATGAAGGGTTATTACGATCTTGCCGAAGATGAAATCAAAAAATGTCTTGATAATAAACCAGATGATAAAGATTTGATACTGATTTTGGCCTCTATATATGATAAACAGGAGAAGTACGATCGTTCTATACAACAATATGAAAGATATCTGGAATTAGATCCTGATGATATACCTGTTCTTATAACACTATCTGCTTTGTATGATGATCAAAAGCAATATAAAAAAGGTATTGCCCTGCTTGAAAAAGCTGTAAAGCATGCTCCTAAAAATTATACTGCTCATAATAACCTCTGCTGGCTTTTGGCACAAGATAAACAGTATAAAAAAGCCCTGCCTCACTGCCAGACCGCAATTGAAATTAAACCGGGTGAAACTTATATTATGGATTCTATGGGATACACACTGGTTGGCCTGGGGCAATATGAAGAAGGGATAAAGTTTTATAAAGATGCCATTAGTATTGACCCTGTTGTGCCTGACTATTATAAACATCTTGGGGATGCTTATCGCTCTTATGGCAAGAATGAAATTGCTCTTGACAACTATGTTACTGCCCTGGAGCTATTTTATGAGAGGAATAAAAATAAATTTGCCAGAGATAAAGAAGATAAAAAGCTTCTTGAAGAGTTAAAAACAGCTATAACAGACCTTGACCCTGAAAACAGGCGCCTTGAAGAAATGAAAGAAAAAATCCAGAAAGAAAAAGAAAAGAAAATTTCTGATAAAGATTAAAGCAGTTTAAAAAGAACGAAATCGCCCACTAAAAGGCGATTGCGTGCTAGATGTATTCTAATATCCGGCAAATTAGTTATCTATAAACGGTCTTAACTCTTCAATCATAACGTTTTTTACTACCAGTCTTCTGTATTCAGCTGTAGATCGAACATCATCAATGGGAGAAACTTCTCCAAAAGCCATTAAAGAAGCCTCTTCAATAGTACTTTCTGTAAGTGCTTTGTTTTCAAGATATTCTCTGGCTTTGACAGAGTTTATAACGGTAGGGCCTACAGAACCATAGGAGACATTAACACTTGATAGGTTTCCGTTGGTTTTAATTGCCCTGAATGCAACAGATGCTTTAGCTATTGAAAGTGCCTTGCGGGTTCCTATTTTGCGGTAAAAGCTTATAGTATTGTCTTTATCTTTGTCCAGTTCGATATAAGCTACTATCTGTCCGTGTTTTAATTTTGTTTTACCCGGGCCTGTGAAGAAATCTTTTATTTTAATACGTTCTTCTTTATCATCTTTAAATAGAATCAGGGTTGCATCAGAAACCATCAGAGGAGGTATGCTGTCTGCTGCCGGGGAAGCGTTAATAATATTGCCTGCTATGGTTGCCCTGTTTCTAATTTGAACAGAGCCACAAACTTTAGCCGCTTCATAAAGGGCTTTGCAATGTTTCTTAATAGGCTTAGAACAGAGTAAATCGGTGAATGTTACTCCTGCACCGATTCTGATTTTGTCTTCTGTTTCTTCTATTTTTTTGATTTCTTCAATTTCATTTGTGCTTATGACTGTCTTTTTATTATCAAAAAAGTTCTTTTTTATTAATACATCAGTACATCCGGCAACAATGGCAGCTTCTTTGCCATATTTGCTTGCGATGCTGGCAAACTCTTTTAGTGTTTTTGGTGCGTGATAAATCATATTAGACCTCACTGTTTAAATTATTCACTCTGTGGCGCTTTTAATGGCCTCGACAATTTTGACGTAACCTGTGCATCTGCATAGATTGCCTGAAATAGCTTCTCTTATTTCATTTTCAGTAGGGCAGGGGTTCTTTTCCAGCAGGGCTCTTCCAGACATTATCATGCCGGGGGTACAATAACCACACTGTACGGCTCCTTTTGCAATGAAGGCATCCTGCAATTTCTTTATAAGTTCATCATTCTCATAGCCTTCAATTGTCAATATTTCAGAGTTATTAGCCTGCACAGCAAGTACGAGGCACGAGTTTACTAGGTTACCATCCATAATTATACTGCAAGCGCCGCATTCACCTTCCCCACAGCCATACTTGGTTCCTGTAAGTTTTAGTTTGTCTCTTAACACAGAGATTAATGTTTCTGTAGGGCTTACATTAAGCTTATATTCTTTGCTATTGATATTTAAAGTTATTTCTATATTATCTTTTTGAGTAGAAACAGCATTTTCTAGTGTGGACATAAAGCACCCTCCTGGTTTTTAATTTTGTAATTTAAGTTTAGCAAAATATCTTCAGGTTTTACAGGCAGAGAATAGAATCTGACACAGATTGCATCATAGATTGCATTGACAACAGCAGGTGCTACAGAAGTAAATACAACTTCTCCTATGCCTTTTGAACCTATTGGGTTGGATTTTTCATAAACATCAACTGCTACTGTTTTTATATCAAGAGGAGAATCAAGAGCTGTCGGTAGAATATATGTTGCAAATCGTGGGTTTACATAATAACCGTCTTTAACGATAGAATTTTCTGTTAGTGCATAGCCGAGTCCCATAACGAGCCCACCTTCACTCTGGCCTTCAAGACCCTGAATGTTGACGACTGTACCGGCATCGAGGTAGCACTCAGCTTTCAATACCTCTGTTTCTCCGGTAAGTGTATTGACTTCAACCAGAACTACATGGCCTGAATATCCATACAGAATATGAGGCAGGCCGTCTCCGAGGCATTCTTTAGCTGTTGGTACTATGAATTCTCCTGTTGTTTCAAGCTCTTGTTCTCGGGCAAGCTCTAAGAGAGTTTGTTTTGGCTGATCGTCAACATATATCGTTCGTTCTCGTATCTCAAGTTTTTTGCCGTTGTAGAGTGTGAGTATCTTTTCTTTCATTCTTTTTGCGGCATAATAAATGGATGCACCTACTGCATAGATAGTTCTTGAGGCTGTTGCTGAGCCTGAATCTGGTACCTTACCGGTGTCTCCAAGTATGTAGCTAAGATCTGAAAGCTCACAATTCATTATTTCTGCTGCTATTTGTATAAAGCATGTAGCATTACCCTGCCCCATTTCTGATGTTCCCATGTATAGCCTAAAGGTACCATCTTCTAGAAGGCGTATTCTGGTGTGGGCAAAGTCAGGAAGCCCTACGCCAAGGCCAGCTCCCTGTAATCCCAGGGCAAACCCTACGCCTCTTTTCAGGTGGGGTTTGCTTGTTTTCTTTAGCTTGTTACGGTTTTTGTAGATATCTCCTTTTTCTATAGCGTTAACGATGGCATGGCTGCCTATTGATAGAGGAAACTCATTATCAATAGCGCCTTTTTGTCCTCTTTCAAGGAGGTTAATTTTTCTGAACTCCAGGCGGTCTATGTCCAGTGTATCAGCCATTTCATCCATCTGGGTTTCGAGTGCAAAAAGTGATTGTGGCACTCCAAAACCTCTGAATGCAACCTGAAAACCAGAGTTTGTATAAACACAATGGCCTTCAACTTCTGCATGAGGGAAGAAATAAACTCCACCTGAATGTTCTACGGTAAGGTTAAAGACTGGTCCGCCTAGTGAGGCATAGCCACCGGTATCAGAGAGTGCGTAGAAATCCATGGCAGTTAGTTTGCCGTCTTTATTTACGCCGGTTTTAAGTTTTATTTTTACAGGATGTCTTTTGCCTCCTGCCAGAAAAGATTCTTCTCTTTCAAGAAAAATTCTTGAAGGTCTTTTAGTTATATGAGTCATCAGGGCAAGATATGCCTGTACTGTTAGTTCATCTTTTCCGCCAAAGCCACCGCCAACAGGAGAGTTAATGGCCCTGATATTATCTTCTGGTATAGCAAGTATGCGGGAGAGCTGGACTACATCTCTATGAGGATATTGTCCTCCTACATGGACAACCAGTTTACCATCTTCATCGTAATAAGCTGCTCCTGACTCTGTTTCAAGGTAGCAATGAGCCTGCCTTTGTGTTTGGTATTCATGTTCTATGACAATATCTGATTCATCAAATGCTGTATGGATGTTTCCTTTTTCAAAGTATTTATAGTTCAGAATATTTCCATTTTTATGTAATCTGGGTGCATCTTCTTTTAAGGCTTCTTCGGGAGTTGTGATGGGTTTTAAGACCTCATACTCAACAAAAATGTGTTTGAGAGCTTCTTCAGCTATGGCAGGGTTTTCAGCACCTACAGCAGCTATGGCGTCACCCTGATAACGTACGTAATCGTAGCAGAATACTGGTTGATCTTGAACGGCAATGCCGAAAGCATTTATTCCGGGGACATCTTTGTGTGTTAAAATCTTTACCACCCCTGGTATCTTTTCTGCCCGGGAGGTATCTATAGATTTTATTCTGGCGTAAGGATATTGACTTCTCAGTATACTGATATACAGTTGATTGTCAAAATACAGGTCTGACGGATATAAAACCTTTCCGGTGACTTTCTCTCTACCGTCTACCCGTGGAACAGGCTTGCCTAAATATCTATATTCTGCCATATAAAGCTCCCATAAAATTTGTTTGCCATATATATTGTGTTTTCATAATAAGTTGTGTTCAACTTTATCTTCTAATAATATAACTCAAAAACTGTGCTGTGTTTGAGGAAATTTTTATAAAATTGTGTTTTAATGCTGAATTCTTGATTAGCTTTTCAGCAGCTTGTTTTATGTCATAGCTGTATTATGTGCTTTTATTCTTCTCTTAAGCCTTTTATAGGTTATATTTTACTTCGGGCTTTGTAAGCAGATTGATGATAATTTTTTTCATTTACTTAATACTTTTACATAATTGCCTGAATAATTATCATCTAAGGTTCATATTTAATTTATAATCAAATATTACAAAGTTCATTGTAGACTCAAAATAAAAACTATCATTATATTTTTTCACCGGTGTCAGAAATATTTATTCAAGACACATAGTTACAAAACAATCGAATTTATGTTTTAATGTTAAAAACTAATTAGTAACGTGTATGTTTCTAGGAGCTGACTGAACATGTCTAGAGTGATTAACTACAAAGACCTTTTTGTCTGGCAAAAATCTGTAGATCTTGCAAAAAACGTTTATTTATTATTTCCACAAATTCAAAATGAGAAGCTGGTAGATTTGATGGCTAAAACGTCTATTTCTATTGCTTCTAATATTGCAGAGGGCAACTCAAGGCAAATTTCCAAGGAGTATCGTCAGTTTTTATACTGTGCACTCGGTGATATTTCGCAAATTGATTGTCAGTTAATTTTGGCTAAAGAACTTGGTTTTATAACTCAAGAAGAGTATACTCCTTTTGAGGATAGGGTTATTGAGTTAAGAAAAATGCTTTATGGCTTAATATCAAAGCTCAAGCAGAGGGCAAATAGACCGCCCCGCCCTGTCGGGCATTCAAGTTATTCTGGCCAATCAGGTGATTCTGATACTTCCAGGTCTGAAAGAGTTTCAGATGATGATTCTTTAGAAGATTCAAAGTCTGAAGAGTCTGCTACTGCTGATGTATAGCTTTTTGATCCCTGAAGTATAATTAACGGGTTCTTAAAAGGTCACTTAATCCTTTGTTATCATATAATGTAGAGGGTTAAGGTTGTTTTTTAGTACCCTTATACAGTGTTTGTTTCATTATTATCATAAACCAGCTAGAAGAGGCAGAAATATTCTGCCCCTTTTGTGTTTTAAGTTTTTAATATTTACATAAGCTTTAGAGCTTCTTCTTTTGATCCTACGATAACAAAAAAATTGTTGAGTACTGTTAATTTGAATACGCTCATGACATCGTCAGACAGTCCACATAAGACAAGCTTGCCGTTTTTCTGGCATTTTTTATGTATATCAACAAGAATGCCTAATCCACGGCTGGATATATAGTTAACGTTTGTTAAATCGATTATTATATGATATATTTCTTCTTTAAAATAGAGTTCGGCTTCTTTTTGCAGTTTATATCCGTCGAAGAAGTCCAGTTTTGAGGTTTCTACCTGAATTATTGCAGGAGATTTTTTGGTATTTTCCAATTGCTTCCCCTTTGTCAATTTTGAAGCTACTCATGAAATGTTATGAATATTATACTAATGAAAATTCATACTTTGCAACTTTCATAAATCTTAGGAACCTTTAATTAATTTAAGTATAGTTAAAGCAATTTTAGTGTATTGCAAAAAATAAAGGGTTATAATAAACCCTTAAAAAATTTTAAATTCTGCTTTTTGAAGTTGTTTGTTTGCTTTATGTGTGTATGATGTTAAATAAGAAAACGAAAACTATTTTATTATGCAACTCTATTATAAAGAGGAGTTTTTGAATGCTTGAGGACATTTTGAGCACTGGTCGGGCTAAAACAAAAAGATAAAAGGTCACAGCTAGAGGCTTTTTCAAGATGTTTGGCAAGCTCTTGTTTTAGATTAGAAGCTACACCTGCAAAAATAACTTCGTTATTACCTGAATTGTCTTTCTTGCAGATCATATATAAGCTGGGGTTATTAGTAATTAAAGCTACATTCAGATAGGTCAGGTCAATTAACCGGCTAAAAGAAATACTACTCTTGTGATCAGACATCCATAACCTCCATTAAACAGACAAATATACTACTATAAAACCAAAAAGACCTTATAGAAACCGCATCCAACGATGTGAAAGCTGCAAAACCTTTATAGAACAATGTGTTGCGATTAAGTTTAATTATTATAGCTTGTTCTCAAAATCTCATGTTTAAGAGCCCGCCAATTAGAAAAAATACACCTGAATCATGAAAAACTTTGTTCTATCTCTCTTTTGCTGATAACGAACAAATAAAAGATTGTAGAACAAATTCATTTCATGAATTGAAAGCCTGAAACGCTGATTAATATTAGTTAACAATTAAAATTTTAGTGGTTTACATTGTGAAACAAACTGGCTAATAATATTGCTATTAGAGCGTTTAAAGTACTACACAAATAAAAACACCATATATATGTATACACATGTTTTTGTAGTCTAATTTCTAATTACTATAAATTATGTAGTTTTGATTATTTTTCTGTATTTTTAGAGGTTCACCTTCCAGAGAGGTTGCTTTTACTGCAAGGTTGCCATCAGGTGTTTTGCTGACAACAAGATTGATGGGTTTGTTGTTTATATGGAGGTTGTCAATTTTAATCTTATTAAGGTCTTCCGGTAATACAGGGTTTTCAAGTATCAGAGTATTATTCTGTGCGTCTGGTTTGACACCGAGACTTGATACCATCAGATCTACCAGAGCAGCAGAAGACCATGCTTGAGGCGAGCAAGACTCAGGATATGTTTGAACTTCTGTATCTTCCGGTTTGCGCTGAAAGCCTGCATATAGTTCAGGTATGCGATTATAAGGGAATGTCCCGGCAGCTTCATAAAGATTGGTTGCTATTTCAGCCATATTTTCTCTTGAAAGACCTTTTGCAACAAGTGCTGTGTCGTGTGGCCATACTGAGCCATTGTGATAACTCATTTCGTCAAAAGCCACAGAGTTTTTATTCAGTGTTCTGATGCCCCAGCCGCTGTTCATGTCGTCAGACATGATACGTTTTTCCATTAGTTTTGCTTTATCTTCATCTACTATGCCGGTACGTAGGCACTGTCCGCCGTTAGTTGTTACTGAAGGTATAGCGTTACCACTTGCGTCAAGAGAGATTGCAATGAAGTTTTCGTCTTCAACCCAGTATTTTTCGTTGAAGTGTTGTTTGAGTTTGTCGGCTTCTTTTGCGAGTTGTTGGGCTTTTTCAGGCATTCCCAGTTTTTTATAGACCTCAGCTACGTTCTTTTTGGCTTCGTAGACGTAGGCCTGTACTTCAGCAAGTGCGATAGGGTAGTCAGGGTTGCTGATTTTTCCTTTTTTGTCAAGCAGATGCTTGATACTGTCTTCAGAATCTTTCCAGCCCTGGTTGGCTATGGCGTTTTTCTTCCCGTGGGTGCCTACAAAGCGCAGGAAACCATCAGGTGAGTTGTTGTCGATCCAGTTCAGGGCTTTTTCTATCTGTGGCAGCAGTTGTTTAACGGTAGTATCATCGCCGCTCCATTTGTGATAGTTAGATACAAGTGTCAGCCAGAGAGGTGTAGCATCGACAGTTCCATAGTAAGGTGTACTGGGTATCTTTTCTTCCCGGGCAAGTTCTCCTACCCTTAGTTCATGAAGTATTTTACCTTCAGCTTCTTCCTGTTCTATGTAGCGTTCTTTGATTTTTTCGATGTCTGCGCCGGGGTTTTTAGCTTTTTCTTCATTGATTTTAGCTTCCAGTGATTTGCCCTGAAACTTTGCGAGCAATAGAGCTGTGTCTTTTGCGAGTTCCTGATTGACAGGCAGCAGTTCCAGAGCTGTAATAATGCTATCACGTCCAAAAAGACAGGCATACCGGGGCACTCCGGCAACGATGTAGCGATAATCTTTTCCATCTACGTTGAGTACATTAGTCATGAGTTTTAGATCATCGACGGCTCTTTCTAAGATGGCATCTGCTTTTTGGAGGCGCTTGTGGCCAGATATTTCTACTTTTGTTGTGGCACTATTATCTTTTTTGGTCAGGTTTTTTTCGGCTTCCTGAATAGTTTCAGGTACTTTGCTGACTTCTTTTCCATTGACAAAAGGTTTTTCATTTAAAACTGGTGTGACTTTTACATCAATACTTTTTTCTTGACCTCCTGCCACAGGTATTCTTGCAGTAATGGCGTTTTCTGTTTTTGAGTTTATATCAGTTTTAACGGGTTTTCCGTCAGCCAGTATTTCGACTTTGACGCCGAGGTTTCTGTCCGTGCCGAAGGAAGTATTCAGTATAAAGCCTTTGTTATCCGGTAATTCTTTGATTTCAAAGGGGCCTGCCGGTGGTTCCATTGATCTTACGTGTATAATATCTCTGATCTGGCTTTCAAGGTCAATTTTGACTGTTTTTGGCTTGCTGTCGTTATTTTTAATCTTTATTCTATCGTAGAAAGTGCTGTTAATAACCTGCTTTCTATCTACTTCAACTCCGGGGCCTTTTATTTTATAGTCTGATTTGCCCTCACTGATTGTGCAATTCTTTAGTTTTAAGTTTAGAGGGCTACTATTATCCAGAATGTTCAGAGTATAGTTGCTCAGAAAAGCAGTATCGTTAGTGTAGAGTCCGTAAGCTTTTGATTCTCCCATATCTTTGTGCCCGTAGTTTTCAGATCCGGGTATATTGCCGAGCTCTGTGGCATTGATAAACAGGTTTTCGTTTTTGATTACGTGCCCCATGTTGGTGCTTTTGCAGCTTCGTATAATGGTGTTATTCTTGTCTATTTCAGAAAAATGAGGATGTTTAACAATCCTTTCCAGCCATGCATCTTGAATATTGGCTCCATATTCTAGCTTTGCACCGCTTTTGAGGTTTTTTGCAATGCCTGCTAAGAGCATAACGCTTTCTCTATCTGTGGCATTTATGCCAGATAGAGTCTTAAAAAGATCTTTGCAGGCGGTTCTGTCTATACCTTCAATGGCTTTTAGTGTATCTTTAAGTAACTTTCCCTGCTCTATGCTGGCTAATTGGTCGGTATATAGCCTTATTTCAGGATCTTCTCTTTTTAAACTGTCAAGAATTTCTGAGCTGGTAGCCCCTTTAAAACTTATAAACCCTGATTTTAATCTGCTTAAATCGACAACCTGATCCGGTTTTTTTCTGTTTTGTGGTTTTTGTGTTGATGAGTTTTTATGTTGAATATGGTTGAATTTTGACACCCCTGATCCCGGAGCAAACTTAATAATGTTATCCATGGATGCTTTTTAACCTCTAATGACTCTATAATCGGCGTTTATGCTTCTTTTTGTGGTATTAAATGGTGAAATGATATTTTAGGCATTAAAAGTTCTCAATAAAGATTGGTATTATTCTGGGAGGTTAATGTTTACAAAATTTAAAAAACTATTTTCTAAAGAGTTAAATAAAAATGAGTTGCAAAAACATGGAAAGATGTTGAATGTGAAGGATTGTAAATATAAGTTTTTCCGAAATATTGAAAATAGTAACTTTATAAAGGGCTTATATTATTGAAATCCTTTATAGGTTAGGATTGGAGTTGTTATTGATAATAATTACTAATAAGAGGGGCATCTTAAAAATCCTTGATAGTAAGGTTTTATCCGGCAGATCAAAATATCCCTCAAAGGATGGAAGAAAATTCTATCAAAATAGTGTAATATACATATTGTAGACTATTTTAATAGATGGTCTTGTTTTTGAAAATATAACAAAACTTTAAGGGTTTAAAAGATTAACTTCTCACTCTTTTTCGATTTATTCGAATACAAAAATTTATTTTTTGATGCTAAAATTCAAAAAGGAAGAAAAAGTTAGGTAAAAACAAATTTTTCAGCAAGTATTACACGTTAAATAACCGCTCAGTTCAACAGAACAAAATGTAAAGGAATGTATAGGCCTGAAAACATCGTGATAGAGCTTTTTTAACCCAAATATTAAAAAAACTCATAAATTAGACTTGGTAAAATGTGTTTTTTGTATTAATTTAAATTTCGCAGACCATGAAAAATGCTTTAGCATTACAAAGTTAGACTCTTGACATTAAGTTTTAACTAGGCTAGTATTTTTGATACTCAAAAAGGCTCGAAAGAGCAAACTATTTAATTACTGAACCTTGAAAACTGAATAGTGCAGGAATTACACATAACCTGTTAATTCACAAAAATACTCCAGGATAAGGCTCTTGTGAGTCAATAATTTCTGATGTTCAAACTGCTTTTAGCAGTATAAGAATAAAAGATTTAACGACCATGGAGAGTTTGATCCTGGCTCAGGACGAACGCTAGCGGTGTGCTTAATACATGCAAGTCGAACGATGAGGCCCTTTCGGGGGTACATCAGTGGCGGACGGGTGAGTAACACGTAGGTAATCTGCCCCTCGGAGGGGGATAACGACGGGAAACTGGCGCTAATACCCCATACCTCATAAGTTGAAATACTTATGATGAAAGTTCCGGCGCCGGGGGATGAGCCTGCGTCTGATTAGCTTGTAGGTGGGGTAAGAGCCTACCTAGGCGACGATCAGTAGCTGGTCTGAGAGGATGATCAGCCACAATGGGACTGAGACACGGCCCATACTCCTACGGGAGGCAGCAGTAGGGAATTTTGCGCAATGGGCGAAAGCCTGACGCAGCAACACCGCGTGCATGATGAAGCCCTTTACGGGTGTAAAATGCTGTCAGAGGGGAAGAATTTTGACGGTACCCTCAGAGGAAGCATCGGCTAACTCCGTGCCAGCAGCCGCGGTAAGACGGAGGATGCAAGCGTTGTCCGGAATCATTGGGCGTAAAGAGTTCGTAGGTGGCCTGCCAAGTCCGGTGTTAAAGCCCGTAGCTTAACTACGGTTCGGCGCTGGAAACTGGCAAGCTAGAGTCTAGCAGAGGCAAGGGGAATTCCCAGTGTAGCGGTGAAATGCGTAGATATTGGGAGGAACACCAGTGGCGAAAGCGCCTTGCTGGGCTAGTACTGACGCTGAGGAACGAAAGCCAGGGGAGCGAATGGGATTAGATACCCCAGTAGTCCTGGCCGTAAACGATGGATACTAGGTGTGGGGGGTATCGACCCCTTCCGTGCCGAAGTTAACGCGTTAAGTATCCCGCCTGGGGAGTACGCACGCAAGTGTGAAACTCAAAGGAATTGACGGGGGCCCGCACAAGCGGTGGAACATGTGGTTTAA
>CAZFBA010000004.1:42407-174520 GCA_964517135.1 uncultured Gammaproteobacteria bacterium | reverse complement strand
AACCCCCTCCCTGTTTTTGCTGGAATCAGCAATTTCTTAATTAATCAGAGGTTCCCAAGGTCAAATTTTTTCTGATTTTTGGCTAAATTTTTTACCTCCAAAATGCTTTTTACACCAGTGATAGGATAATTAAGGGCAATAATTTTGATATAGTATCAGCATGAGTTTTGAAGGTCTTAAATATCTTGTTGTCGGTGCAGGTTTTTTCGGCTCGGTGATTGCTGAACGTATTGCTACGGATCTTAAAAAAGATGTTATGGTTATCGACAGACGACCACATATCGGGGGAAACTGTTATTCTAAAGTAGATAAAGAAACAGGCATTGAATATCATCTATATGGGTCACATATCTTTCACACCTCAGATTCTGCAACATGGCAATATATAAAAAAATTTAGTAACTTCACCGGATACAAGCATACGGTTCTTACGCAATACAAGAATAAAGTATATCAAATGCCCATAAATCTTTTTACAATCAACTCATTTTATGGCCTGAATCTTAAACCATACGAAGTTGAAGATTTTATTCTTGAGGAAGTTTCTAAAGAGAAGATATCCCTGCCAAAAAGCCTGGAAGAAAAAGCTATATCACTCATTGGCAGACCACTTTATGAAGCTTTCATAAAAGGATACACTATTAAACAATGGCAAACTTCACCATGTGATTTGCCTGAAAACATTATTACCAGACTGCCAGTCAGATATAATTATGATTACAGTTATTTTAGCGATCCATGGCAGGGTATGCCAGTCATCGGTTATACAAGTGTATTCCAGAATCTTCTCAAACACAAACTTATTTCACTTAAACTCAGTACTGATTACTTTAAAATCAAGCACCTGATTGATGATGATTGTTTGGTTATCTTTACAGGCCCTTTAGATGAGTTTTTCAATTATAAATTTGGCAGGCCCGGCTGGCGCTCTCTTAAATTTGAAAAAGAAATTATCGATGTAATTGATTATCAGGGCACTTCTGTTATGAATTATGCCGAAGAATGCATACCTTATACCAGAATTCACGAATTTAAACATTTGCATCCTGAAAGACTTTACCCTGTAAAGAAAACGCTTATCTATAAAGAGTATTCCATTGCTGCAGGAAAGGATGCTGAGCCATATTATCCTGTCAATACTGAAAAAGACCGTAAATGTATTAAAAAATACGAGACTGAAGCTGCAAAACTTTATAACGTAATCTTTGGAGGCAGGCTTGGTTACTATAAATACCTTGACATGGATAAAACTATATCACTGGCCCTTAAAACCTATGAGGAAAAAGTAAAACCATGGCATCCACAGAATTAAATATAGTCATACCTGTATATAACGAAGAAGGTGCTATTGCAAATGTAGTCGGCAAATGGACAAACACCTTTGACAGACTTAAAATTGATTATAAAATTCATATATATAATGATGGATCAAAAGATAATACACTCAGTATTCTTCAGGAAATATCAAAAAATAATCCGGCAATTATTGTTCACGATAAACCCAATAGCGGACATGGCCCGACAATTCTTAAAGGATATAGGGAAAATAGTAATAGTACCTGGCTTTTTCAAATAGATTCTGATGATGAGCTCGGCCCTGAAGCCTTTGAAGAACTATGGAATAATCGTAATAACTATGACTTTTTAATCGGAGAAAGAACGGAACGCAATAACCCTCTTACCAGAAAAATTATTAGTGCCATATCACGCCTTACAATAAGCATACTCTATGGTAGAAGAGTGTATGATGTAAATTCTCCTTACAGATTGATGAGATGCGAAAAATATCGTGATTACTTTCACAAAATACCTGAAAATACGTTTGCTCCTAACGTCATTATCTCTGGTATCACAGCACTTAAAAAGTTGAGGGTCTTTAAAACTACTGTCAAATATAACTTCAGAACCACAGGAGAAGTATCTATTAAGAAAATCAAGCTCTTAAAGGCAGCTATTAAATCTTTCTGGCAGACAGTAATATTTAGAATTTATATATAACTAACAATACATATGTATTAATTTTTTATTATTTAACAAACACATTCAAAATGTGGCATTCACTCTTTTTTAGCGCTAAAATATTTATGAATGTAATTCATAAAATGGATAGTGATACATAACTTTAATTACAGTTTTTTTGATTTTTAGTTATGCACAAAGGCATTAAATGAAATAAGTCGTTGTATATGAGAATAAGATCACGATCAATTCAAAACTTTTTTGCCACAATACTTCTCATTGGTGGCCTGGTTCTTGCAGGCTATTATTTAAGCAATAATGAAACGATTTTTTCTGGTTTTCAACTTTACAAGGCAGGCAAAATTAATAATAAAGACAAGATCATAACCTCTCACTATAATAGTGCTATTGAAGGCACCATTCTTGATCAGTTTTTCGATTTTCCTGCACAAGTAATACCAGTAAAAGAGAGTAAAATTCTCCACAAGAAAAAACCTCTTTCTGAAAACGTAATAATTACTCAAAATTTAAACCTTGATCTGCAAACTTCAGGTTTTCAAAGCCATACAGGCAATAGCACAAGCCAGTTTTATAGAGAACATTTTAGTTTTCCTGAAAAGAACTTTTTATTGAAAAATTCTCTTGCACAAAATGAAGAAGATATTAATTATTCAGCAACCCATTTTGAAATTTTTAATACAAAAAAAAGTAATCGTTTTGAGGGTCTTGTTAAAGATTTTAAACAGGATAAAACAGAGACTAAAAAAACACATCAGGCCAGAACTCACCTCTTAACAGGCATTAAAAACTGGGAAAACACTGATCAAAAGTCTCTTGCAAAGTTTAATTCAAAACTTGATATTAAAAACCCTTTTGATACGGGCATTAAGAAAACTACTCCAAGCAAAATACTTGTAAAACGGGGTAATGAGAACTCAAAAATACGACTTGATATTGTAAGGAATTTTTCTGATGATCCTTTAAAAACGATTATTAATAATGTATTAATACCAACCGGTTTGCCTAAAACAGCTGCTAATGTTGACGCTGTTGCTCGTGGCATGGGTCTTCCGTCAGGGGCTCTCGGTGATAAAGGTTCTCTGGCAACTTCTCTTGGTGTTTCAATAGAGCAGCTTTCAAACCCTGAAACAAAGTTGCCGGTTGAAATTGTTAAATCCATTAACAGTAATGTTGATTATATTGGAGAAGAGCTTGATATCAATAATACAACTCTATCTGACTATTATAATAATGCTTTAAAAAACAACTTTTTTACTGATATGACACAAAATTTTTAATCAAAAAGAACCTTTTTGTATTACTTCTTTATAGACTTTTTATATTGGCAATAATTAACACTCAATGATAATAAGTCCGGACAACTTTTGATTTCTATATTAAAAGTCTTTTCTGTAGCAAGAAATTACTATGCATTATTCTATAATTAATTGATTTGAAATCATTTTATTAAACTATTTGTTGACATAATCTCTTTATTAAAGCTTTTTAACCTGCTTTAAATTTCGAAATAAGCAGACTAAAAGCAAATACAGCCATTAAATATAACAGAACGTAAAAATATTTATATATGAAATATATAAACATATTGTTATTTGATAAGAAATTTCTCATAATACACTATAGGAGGTTGTTTTTTTAAACATAGGTATTTTTAATTACCTGAGTTACGAGAGCGAAGAGAGAGAAGAGTAAGAGATTAAAAGATGTCACATTTACAGGTTGGCTTAAATAGTCTTAACTATAGGTATTCAGGGACACTGATGAGTTTTCAGAACAGTGTCTCCAGTGGCCTTGATAATGTTGCTTTCCATAACAAATCAGCTGGTTTATATGCTGGTGATTCAACTGAAGGTAACTTATTAGCATCATCAAGTTTTGAAATAGGGGCTGAAAGTGCAGGTTCCGGAGCCAAGACCTGCTCTGATTTAATGTTATCTATAAGCAACCAGTTCAATGAAACCAAATCTTTCATTGATACTATGGCCAATACACCTCTAGATGAAAATCATGGCAGTACCACCAGTGATTCAAATGAAAAGAAAAAAGAAAATTTAAAATTTCAACCTGCCCAGTCAGAAAAAAACCAAAAGATGCTTGAAGAGCAACAAATACAACAAAACCCTTTTAAACAACAAGAAATATTCGAGCAAAATCAGGCCTTTAAATTTGGTGGATCTCCGGGTCGTGATCCTAAATGGGAAACAAGATGGCTCCCGGCATCAGGTGCAGATAACCCATTTGTTGAAAACAAAGAAGCAAAAGAGAAAAAAATTGATGCTCAAATACAAGCTGTAAGAGACGAGCAAAAATACAGACCACAACACAACCCGGAACATAGAACCAACAACAGAGGTGAAAACCGTGGCGAGCGTGGCGAGCACCGTGGAGAACATCGTGGACCGCAAAGAGGCAACCACAGAGGGCCACATAGAAATCATCATTCTGATGAAGCAAGAGAGCATCATCGTAATCATCATGCTCATCGCCATCATAATTCAGAACGGGTACAGGAAAAGGTTCAGGTAAAAGAAAAAGTTAAAACTAAAAAGAAAGCTGCCGGCAAAAAAGGTGAAAAAGGCGATTCAAAAACTGAAACAAAAACTGTTACTAAAACCAAAATTGAAACAAAAGCAAAACAAAAAGCTGAAACTCAATCAAAACCAAAACCTGAAAATAAACCAAAATCTTTCTTTGATAAAGCTAAAGACACCTTAAGCAACTGGACAAATAAAATTAAAGACTGGCTTACCCCGGATAAGAAAACTGAACCTGCTCAAAGCAGCAATTCAGGATCTTTGAAAGATACTGTCAACAAGGTAGGTAGTTCACTTGGTGATAAAGTTAAAGATCTGCTCGATAAAAAAGATAATACTGCTAAAGAAAAAAAGGATCCTTTAGAACTTAATAAAGACAAAGACAAACTAAATAACAATAATAACCTGAATAATAATCCACAAAATAAACCGGATCAACCACAAAATAACAACAATAATGCTAATAACAATAATACAAATAGTTCTAATGCCCAGAACAGCGGTGGAAAAAGCACACCTCAGAAAGTTAAAGTTGATTCTGGCAGCGCAGGAAAAGAAGGCGGAATTAAAAACGGCACTTCAACCGTAGCCGCTGATGGTAACAACCAAACCAAAAAAGTTCGTATGGTTGACAACGCTGAAAAACACAGACAAATGCTTCAAGAAGCTGATGAAGCAAGAAAATTGAACGATGACGTCTTAAATAACTTATCTGAATTCTATTCAAATGCAGTTAAAAACTTTAAAAATATGAAACTTTACTCTGAAACACAGGCAACTCTTACAAAAAATATGTACGAGCAGTTAAGAAACAAACGCCTTGACGTACAAAATGACCCTGATAAATCCAAACTTGAAAAAGATGATATGTCAAAAAAATTATTCCTCCAATCAATGGGTCAACCAGCTTTATTTAGCTATGCATCATAAGAATAATATTCATAAGCATTAAACATAAGTCCAATTTACCCCTGTATTTAAGTGTGATAGTTTTAACACACTTTTTTTTTGTATTGCAAGACTGATACAGGCATAATCAATGAGCAATTGCACCGCTTGTGTAATGATTTAAAACTTTCCTCTGGCGTAGAATAATTTAAACGCTTCACTGGCCTTGTATTCAACTAATTTTAAACCTATCTTCACTTTTAAATTTTTGAAATCGAAACCAGAAAAATCTGTCATTCTGGTTATACATCAGGTATCTCTGATTAATTAGGGAATTACTTATTCCAGCAAAACAGGGAGAAGACCAATTTCTTGAGTCTGAGAACTTTTAAATTATTCAGAGATCTCATCAGTCTTTATGATAAAATTTAATAAAGGGGTATAAAAATATGACAGAAGATAAAAATATTTTTAACTTTGACCTTGAATTTCCTGAAATGGATTATTTCAAGACTCCTTCAGGACATGAAAAAGCTGAAGACATTATTATCAATGGCTATATTTTGAAAATGCCTAAATTAATAAAAGAACTAAAAGATGTTAATTTTAACGATGACAGACCATTGATTTCACAGGAAGATCTTCTTAAAAAACATCCCGGGTAAACAGGAAGTCAGTTAGTCAACAAATACATGCTCTACAATTTGTTTACCATACAAATAAGAGGCTACCCGGAGGCAGCCTGTCAAAGGGTCATTCAGACAATTAACAGCATATTTGCTGGTTTTTTCATTTTCAGGTGTTAGAACATTTGCCCGGGTAACTGTTGTTGATTTTGCCCACCACCCATCATCTGCATAATAAAACCAAGTATCTGCATTATCATCTGTGCCATAAACTGGAACATCTGCTGCATCATATCAGGCTGCTGACCCTGCATTTGTCCTGATATTTGTTGAAAGGGTGAGTGTTGTTGTGACTGAAATCCAAAGTTATAAGGGTTTGAATTTAGTGCACTGTTAAGCTGATCCAAAACACCGGCTGAAGCAGTTGAAGAAGCTGATGCCGTAACCCCACCCGGGGTTATGCTGATTTTAGAGGGCGCAGATCGCTGTAATCCTGACCCTACAAGATTGTTTAACTGAACCTGGCTCATATCATCTCTCCTCAAAAAATCCGTAATATAACATTCTTAATATTATAAAACCAGACAACAATTACCGATTGCCCTGTTATATACTATTTAAAGCAGGTTATAGCCCTTGCAATATAACAAAACACAACTACTGCAAGGTTTCTAAAGATTATACCCTCCTTAACATACCCATTTTTAGAGGTAACCCTTATAGATTGAGTATATTTTCAAGTATACCTTAATATGTCTCAAGGCCTTAAAAATTAGCCGTTTTCAAAGATTTTTTCAAAAAAAATTTACATTTTTATGGGAATTCTGTTAAAAAACTGCTAATATCCAGACCCGAAGCACTTATAAAGATTTAATACCTCAACCCCCTTTAAAGCCAGCCTTTTCCATATTTTTTAAAAGTCATTGATAATCTTACTTAATATTACACGTGTTTTTTATACGCCGGTGTTTTTTTTTAGTAAAATAGCACTCAACAGAGATAAATAATCAAAAGGATTCAAAATGTCTAAAAGCTTCACTAGCAAACAAATAGCAGAATTTGTAGGTGGAAAACTAACCGGTGACGACTCTATTAAACTCAGCTTTCTGGGCCCACCAATGCTTGCTGACGAAACAATGCTCGCTATTGCTTTTGAGGAACAACATATTAAAGCTCTTAATGCCACTAAAGCCCTCTGTGTACTTGTTCCAGAAGGTATTAGCATAGAAAACAAAACAAATATAGAAGTTAGCAGACCTAAAATTGCTATGGGTGTACTGTTAAATATGTTTTATGAAGGGCCAGAAACCCCTGGAGGCGTTCACTCATCAGCTATCGTGGATCCATCAGCTAAAATCGGTAGAGATGTCTCCATTGGCCCTAACGTAATTATTGAAAAAGGAAGTATAATAGGTGATAATACCAGACTAATGGCCGGAACTTATGTGGGTAAAAAAGCTCAAATAGGTAACAACTGTCTTCTTTATCCACAGGTCTTTATTGGCGACAGAGTCAAAATTGGCAACCTTGTTATTATTCACAGCGGAGCACGCATAGGCTCAGATGGCTACAGCTTCGTCACGCAGGAAAAAAGTAATATCGAAACAGCAAAAGAATCAGGCCAGATGGGGCAATCAACCAGCCAGCATATAATTAAAATACCTTCTCTGGGGTCAGTAATTATAGAAGATGATGTTGAAATAGGAGCAAACACTACTATTGACCGTGGCACTATCCAGGATACAATAATCGGCAGAAACACTAAAATAGATAACCTTGTTATGATTGCACATAACGTTATCATAGGTGAAAGTTGCTTTATTGTCTCTCAGGTTGGTATATCAGGCTCAACCATTGTAGGTGACAGAGTTACTATTGCCGGTCAGGCCGGGCTTGCAGATCACATAAAAATTGGAGATGATACTATCATTATGGCTAAAGCAGGTGTTAGCAAAAGCATACCGTCAAAGATGGCAGTAGTAGGCATACCTGCAATACCCAGAAAAGACTTCATTAAAAATCAGGTCAGCCTGAAATCAATGGATTCCATTAAAAAACGCCTGAAAGAAATCGAAAATGCACTTAAAGAGAAAGAAAAAGTCTGATGACAACCACTCATAAATCTGTTAAGTATAAAGGTAATTGCTTAATGTCCGGCAAAGAAAGCCAGATAGAAATCAGACCATCTGAAAACAACACAGGCATTACATTCATTAATGAACAGACAGGAGAAAAGGTTGTTGCCAGCGTAGATAACATTATTGACACTACGCATATGATTGTACTGGGAACTCCATCCTTTAATATCAGACTGGCTGAACATCTGATGGCTGCACTGGCCCTGAATTTTACCTCAGGAGTAGAAATATCCATCACCGGAAATGAAGTGCCAGCAGGCGACGGAAGCGCTAAAGAATTTTATAAGCTCATCAACCCCATTTTCTACAGGTTTAATTATAATGACCAGCGTTTTAACCTGCCAGAACCACTGTATTATACACACAAACATACTTCGATATCTGCCCTGCCATCCGATAATTTTAGAATATCATACTGTGTAAATTACCCTGAATCACCATTTGAGCAAAAATGGTACAAATGGCAAGCAGACCAGAACTGCATTGAAGATATTATATCAGCCAGAACATTTGGTTACGTAAAAGAACTGCCTCTTTATCAGTCTCAGGGCTATGCTCTTGGGGTAACCAGAGAAAATACTATAGGAATCAATGATGATGGAACCCTTACAAACAGCCTGAGATATCCTGATGAGCCAGTCAGGCATAAGGTTCTCGATCTAATAGGTGATTTATACCTTGCAGGTATTAATCCGCTTCAACTCAATGCCCATATTATAGCCATAGAATGCGGTCATTATCAGCATGTAGAACTGGCAAGACGTATTAAAAATACCTTGATAGTGTGATTTCCAGGAGGATCTATGAGCGATACAATTTTAAATATCAAACAAATAAGTGATTTAATACCCCACCGTTACCCTTTTTTACTGGTAGACAGAGTAACAAAGTTAAAAGAGCTGGGTATTGAAGGATATAAAAATGTTAGCGGAAATGAACCCTTCTTCTGTGGTCATTTTCCGGAAGAACCTATTATGCCAGGCGTCTTAATCTGTGAAGCTGCCGCTCAACTGGGTGCTATCTTTCTGAAAAACAGAGAAGAATTTAAGAATAAACTTATACTCTTTGCAGGTCTCAATAATGTTAAGTTTAAAAGAATTGTTGTCCCTGGAGACAGGCTGGATCTCAAAGTAGACCTGCTTAAAATCAGACCTCCTGTTGGCAAAGCTGCTTTTGTAGCAACTGTTGACGGAAACATCGCCTGCCAGGGAGAAATAACCTTTTCATCAGTAGATATGGATAATTTATAAAATGGAACAAATACATTCAACCGCAATTATAGACCCTGCTGCCGAACTTGCAGAAGATGTAATCGTTGGTCCTCACGCAATTATAGGGCCAAACGTCAAAATAAACGCCGGATCAATAATTGAAGCTAACGCCTTTATTGATGGACATACTGAAATAGGCGAAAATTGCAGAATTGCAGTCGGAGCTATTGTAGGCACACCACCACAAGACACCAACTATAAAGGCGAACCTACAAGAGTAATTATAGGAAACAATACAACAATTAGAGAATATGTCACTATTAACAGGGCTTCTGGTGAAGGCTCCAGTACTGAAATCGGTGAAAATTGCATGCTGATGGCCTATACGCATATTGCTCATAACTGCAAAATAGGTAATCACGTTAATATAGCCAATTATGCAGGCTTTGCCGGACATATTTCTGTAGGTGATTATGCCTTTATTGGCGGACTAACAGCTTTTCATCAATATATTAGAATAGGCAAAATGGCTATTGTCAGTGGCTTTAGTGGCACCAGACAGGATATACCACCCTATGCCATTGCCGACGGAAGACCTGCCATTGTTCGGGGAGTTAATAAAATTGGCCTCAGAAGATGTGGATTCTCAAGAGCCGAAATAGATAAAATGAGATACGCCTTTAAAGTGCTATGGTTTGATAAGTTAAATCTTTCTCAGGCCCTTGAAAAACTTGAATCTGATGTTGATATTAATGAACATATACAACACCTGATTGAGTTTATTAGAGAATCCAGACGTGGAGTTATTATGAAAAGAGAATCAGAAGAGTTTGACAGCTTGTAAAACATTGAGGTATAAACAAAGTGCCATTACCCTGTTATAAACACATCAAAATAATTATCTGTTCAGCTATTTTAGCAGGTTTTATCCTCTGCATACCTGCCTGCCAGAATAATAAAGCAGATTTAAACAGAACAGATCAAATAAACAAAAAAATTGATGAATTAATTGCCAAAGGTGACTATGACAAAGCTTTTTTAGAAATTACTACTGCTCTTGACCAGCAAAAAGCCGATCTTGAAACAAAAGTAAGTCTCGGCTGGGTCTATAACTATCAAAAAAATTATGAGAAAGCTGTTGAAATACTTCAGGAAGTTCTTAAAGAACAACCTGACAATGCAGAAGCACACTATGCTATTGCGCTGGCCTTCAAAGAGCTTAAACAGACTGAAAATGCTATTGATCACCTTAACAAATCACTGGAATATAACCCCGAAGATGATAAAGCTTATCAACAATTAGGTAATATCTATAAAAACAAGAATAATTATGAAAAAGCTGAGTGGGCTTTTAAAAAGGCACTTGAACTTGAGCCGTCTGAATCACTGTATTATCTTAGCCTCAGCGAAGCCTATCTATCTCAGAAAAAATTTGAAAAAGCAAAAAAATATTGCCAGAAAGCCCTTGAACTGGCTCCCGCAGAAGACAAAGACCGTATCGAGCAAACTCTTCACTCAATCAAATTGCAGGAAATTCTCTATACGCAAAAATCTTAACCAGCAAAATAGACCTCTGGTTGACACAATTTATATAAAAAGTATTTTTATAAAATATACAATAGAAATATTTACTATTTATTTTAACAGTACGTTGCTTTTTGTTATTGATCGGAGGGTCTTTGTATTAATATACTGAATACCCCCCCTTGAAGTCTTACCTTCAGGGCATATTAAGTTATTGCATGCTTACTTAATTTCTATCAAGAGAAATATCGTAAAATAACTACCTGAAACGCCTGTCTTTCTTTTGTCTTTTACGTGCTGCTTCTTGCTTGCGTTTTCTTTTTACGCTTGGCTTCTCATAATGTTCCCGGCGTTTTTTCTCTGAGAGAATGCCGGCTTTTTGAATCTTTTTCTTAAAGCGTCTTAAAGCGCTTTCAATACTTTCATTTTGTCCTACTTGTACCTGAGACAATAGTTTTCTACCTCCATTCAGTTTCTTGATTTTCAGCGGACTAATTTTGAGCTATCTTCAATCTTAGTTCAATTATTAGCACACATTTTGTGTCAGTTCAACACCAGGCAAATTGAGATAAGGTTCTTATGAAGCAGACATTCAAAGTAATCTACTATCTGTTGAAAGCTTTAAAGCCCTCATAACAAATGATAGCCAATTTTAAAACCGGCCAAATGCTTTCAAAAAAAATATATATTAAGGTTTTATTAAGACTTAATATTCGTTAAAAGTATAAAATGACCATTTTCAGCATATAATAGCTCATAAATACTGATTTACGTATATTTATATTGTGAAAAACTATTATAATAGAGGATTAACGCCATTTAACAAATTAAAACCATTATAGTATCAATCATATGGTGATGGTGCCCTGTATATTTTTAGAGAATCAAGTTTTTCAAGGTTGCTTATGTCATTATAGATATCCTGAATGCTAACATTAGAACCAACATAAACCTGAAAATGCAGTTTAGTATAATTTTGTTTGTCTATAATATTTGAATAACTCATTTCTGAAAAGCTTTTATATTTTTTCTGTACGAAATTAACTATTTTTATAAAGTTATCGGCAGAAGTTTTAATCTCAATATGAATTCTGACCTTCTTTTCAGTAAGTCTATCAAGGTAATTTCTTTCTACCCGCCTGATAACAACCAGAACAATGACTGTTAAAATAGTACCAGTGATAGCCATAAAATAATCACCTGTACCTACAGCCATACCGATGCTGGCAACAATCCAGAGTGAAGCTGCTGTAGTAACTCCAAAAACGTTACTTTTCGTCTTTAATATTACTCCACCACCGATAAAACCTATGCCTGTTAAGATTTGAGCTGCCACACGTGCAGGATCTCCTATAAGAACCTGACTGGAAGACCCAAAACCGCTGAAACCATTTATTGAAAGCATTGTAAAAATGGTTGAACCCATACAAACAAGAACCTGTGTTTTAATGCCGGCAAGTTTATTTGTTAACTGGCGATCAAGCCCAACCATAATACCCAGTATCATAGACAAACAAAGCTTAAACAATATGTCTATATTGGTTTCAGTAAAGATGACAGCGTATTCCATAAATAAACCCCGCAGAACAATTATGATAATTACAATAAGTTTAATTAGATTAATTCCTGACTCTATTATATCAGCTTTTCTGTACATAATATAGTTACTGATTCTGTAGAGGAAGTAAATGATTGTAAACAAAATTTATATAAATAACAATTATTCTTGTTTAGATACGTTAAAAGGGATGAACAATATACAGGAAGACAAGAATGGTAATAGTTCAACCCTCAACTCAGGTAAGTTTTCAAGGATATTCAACACAGGCAAATCACCAAAGTATGGTTGTTTCAAAGAACGATCATGTATCTTCGCCTGTTAATCAAGCAGAGCACAATACTGTAATACCCAGGAACTTTACAGCTGCTGATCTTGCTATGATGCTTCAGTCAAAAACAATGTCTGAATCGGCTACCAAACATATAACAAATACCCGGATAGCATTACATGATAGTGATTCTAACGATATCAAAAGAGTTAGAGCAAGCCATATACTACTTGAATCTGATGAAGAAGCTCAAATATTAAAAGAAGAACTGCTTTCAGGCAAAATTGGCTTTGAAGAAGCAGCAGAATTATACTCAGGTTGCCCATCAAAAGAAAAAGGCGGTGATCTGGGGTTCTTCAATCGTAGAGCTATGGTAAAACCCTTTTCAGATGCTGCTTTTGACGCTAAAGTAAATGAAATTGTCGGACCTGTTAAAACTCAATTTGGTTATCATTTGATTAAAACCACTGATAAAAAAGCATAACCTTCTATGAAAGCTAAACAAGACACTTTTAATAATCTAGAATCTTGTAAATATATAGAAAATCTGCCAGGTAACTTTAAATATCAGGTAAAAGCTGTTTTTTCTGATATTGATGATACTATAAAAGACCTTAAAAAAAGGACTTTTGAAGAAGGTATTTCAAAAAACACTTTCTACGCTGCAAAAATGCTTAATGAAAATAGCATAATGTTTGTGCTGTGCTCTGGCCGAACATATGAAGAGTCAAAAGGTGTTGCAGAATACCTCAATATGGCTAATCAATCTATCATAACCCTTCAGGGAGCTGAAATACGAACCGCATCAGGAATCACTATTTATCAAAATAGTATCATATTAAAAGATGCCCTTAATATACTTAAAACCTTTGAAATAACTAAAAAACAACATAATTTAAACTCAAAAATCATTTATTACATCAAAGGAAAGCCTTATTCTAATGAAAAATTTACTCTACCATTTAACTGGGAAGAAATTAACCTTGTTATCCCTTTTGATATAATTAACAACGATAATCTACCATCTAAAATACTGGTATATGAAGATAACATAAGAGACCTTAATCTGATATGTAACATTTTACAGGAGAAATACCCTGAATATAATATTAAAATAACTATTAACAGCTATCTTGAGATTGTTAATAGCTCTACATCAAAAGGAACCGCTATAGAATGGTTTGCCCGGCAGCATAATTTAGATTTTAAAAACATTGCAGTCATTGGTGATGGCATAAATGACATTGAAATGTTTGAAACAGTAAACAAAAATGGTGGACTTTCTATTGCAATGGGAAATGCAGTAGATGAATTAAAAAAATGTGCTTTGTTTATAACTGACACCATATACAATGACGGATTCAAGCTTGCCATAGAAAGCATTATAGATAACAATCTCTGCATAGCCCCTCAATAAAGACTTTTTTACAGCAACATTAAAGAAAATTCTTTAGTTTTCAGGTTCTTTTATATAAAATAGAACCAAAAGTTGAAAAGCTTTTTACAGGAGTATTGAAATGATCATTGACGCTACCACAGAAGGTAAATGGAAACTTATTACGGTCTCTGGCCGCTTTGATGCGCAAAATTCAGCCAGAGTAGAAGAGGTTTTGCTTGCTCAACTAGCCCTGGAAAATATATTTATTGCTGTTGACCTTTCTGGAGTTAACTATATGAGCAGTGCCGGTCTTAGAGTCTTACTATCAGCTTACAAAAAAGCAAAAATCAATGGTGGATCTTTAATTTTACTCAAACCAGGTGATAATATTACTGAAATACTTAATCTGTCAGGCTTTAATAAAATATTTTTTGTGGTAAACAGTATTGAAGGGTTGCTAAACTTATGACAATAAGGACAAAAATACTATTAATATTGATTCCAGGCATATTAATATTACTGGGTATACTTATTATATTTAGCTTTGACAGTAGTAAAAAAACTGTTTTAACCGTAATAAATAATGAAGCCCACGAAATAGCCCGCTCACGTGTTATGGAATTTGACCTTGTCTTTGAAACCTCTCAAAAAATCGCTGAGGGCCTTGCTACATCAATTGGAACAATGAACGAATTTAATAATGAATCTGTTAACGATGTTATTCAGCAAACTTTGTCAAATAACCCCAATGTATACGGCTCTACCGTAGCTTTTTTACCGGACAAAACTCATATAGGACTCTATGCTCCTTACTATTATCAGACGCCTAAAGGCCTAAAATACCAGGATCTTGCTACAGAGAGCTATAATTACCCTGAAAAAGACTGGTTTAGTCTGCCAATTAAAAACAATAAAGGTATGTGGAGCAAACCATACTACGATGAAGGTGGTGGAGATATCTTAATGATTACATATTCTGCCCCTATTCACAGAAAAGATGATTTAATAGGCATTGCTACTGTCGACATATCACTGGATGATATTGTAAAACGCACACGAAAACTAACTATTGGAGGCAAGGGGTTCGCTTTTATACTGACTGCTGATGGTTATTTTATTGCTCATCCTGAGATGGCTGAACTATCAAATCAAACAATCACTCAAATAGCTGAAACCACTAATAATAAAGGCTATAAAACTATAGCCAGAATTAATAATTCACCTGATACCAGTTTCATTGAGATAGAAGACCCCATACACTATATACCGGGCATTTTGCTAAAAACAAAGCTCAATTCAATGAACTGGAACCTGTATATAGTGTATCCTAGAAATAAAATACTTGCACCACTGAATGAGTTAACTCACAGTATCATCTTAATATCTGTTATAGTTGTATTGCTAATGATAGGACTCGTCTACTGGCTTACACTAAGCCTGACAAGACCTTTTACGGATCTTGTCGAACAGGCAGGATACTATTCAAAAGGCATTTATGATCACAAAATTAATGATAATACTGGCCCCAAAGAAATAAGAGAACTCTCTAAAACCTTTAATAACCTTGGGGAAGCAATTACCGAACAAATAGAAAACGTAAAAGAGACTACAGCACAAAAAGAACGCTACCACCAGGAGCTTCTTATTGCAGCAGAAATTCAGCAATCCATTTTACCCGGCAAGTTTCCTCCTTTTCCTGAGCTGGTTACCATGATTGATCTTTATGGCTTAACACGCCCTGCAAAGGAAATTGGCGGTGATTTTTATGACTTCTTTAAACTGACAGAAAATAAAATAGCTATTGTTATCGGTGATGTTTCTGATAAGGGCGCACCTTCATCATTTTTTATGGCAATGACCCGTATGCTGGTAAGAGAAATAGCAACAAGAAACCTGTCTCCGGCTGAGGTAATAAGGCGGGTAAATCATATGTTAGCACAGGATAACCCTCACTGTATGTTTGTTACACTAATTTATGGTGAATATGACTTTACAACAGGAAATATAAAACTTGTTAATGCCGGACATAACCGCCCTGTATTGCTTAAAGCCAGTGGAAAAGTTAAAAAAATTGAACTTAATACAAATCTACCTTTGGGTATAATGCCAGACACTTATTATGAATCTAATGAGCAAATACTGTATCCTGGTGAAACACTTGTTTTATACACAGATGGTATTACAGAAGCAGCAAACCCAACAGGAGTATTGTATGGAACCGAAAGACTTATAAATACCCTTGAAGGACATAAAAATATTACTGCTGAAGAACTCTCAAAAACTCTACTGGCTTCTGTTGATAACTATACAACAAACCTGGAACAACACGATGATATCACTTTACTATGCCTTAAAAACAATAAAATACCATCAGGCAAAGAATATGAACAAAAAAATCTCTACGAAAAATCAACCAGCCTTATATTACCAGCTCAATTAACTATACTTGAACAGGTTGCAAATACTACTGAACTTATAACACGCCAGGCAGGGTTTGATGATAAACAAATACAGCAAATTAACCTGGCACTTGATGAGGTTATTACCAACATTATTATGCATTCTTATAATGAACGTCAGGGTGAAAAGCTTGTTATAGAATTTATACCACGAACAGATGGTATTTGTATTGAAGTTAAAGACTATGGTAAGCCATTTGAATTTGATAAGAAATCAGACCAATATAACCCAGAAGATGCCTCTGTTGATCAACCAGTAGGTGGCATAGGCTTATTTCTTGCTAAAAAGTCTGTTGACCTTCTGGAATATGAACCTTCAACGCTTGAAGGTAACAAAATTAAAATCATTAAATATTTTGAACACCACTAAATCAGCGTTTACTTTATATTTAATGCCACAGAAACAATTTGATATTTAATGTAGGCAAATCTTTACAATAATGTGTTACATTGTAAATAATGTGGCAGCGCTGTTATACTGAAGACGGCGAATACACACATTGCATAAATTTAATACAATTGTATTAATTGTTTTATGTAAATTTATTTTTTAAATCCACGCAAGAATTGTCAATTTAAATGTAATGATTGTTTTTTTATATATAAGTGGTAGTTTTACTGAATATAAATTTAGAGAATTTTTAAGAAATGTTTAATATCTTAAATAGTAGTCAGAGTAAATTACTGAATACTTATAGTTCTTCTTTAGGGCAGGGACTCAACAACTTAAAGAATAACCTGGTAGGCATTGACTGGATTCAAAGAAGTGTTGACCTTGCAAGACATACAGCTTATCTAGCTAATAGAGACGCCTGGCTTGCGATGCACGAAGCATCACAGGCCTTATCGAATGTTTTATATGCTATGTATCAAGCAGAGGTAGCCAGCGAAAAGTCAAAATCTGCCGCTCAGGACGCCATGGATGCTGAATATATGGCCTGGTTGGCAAGTTTACAGGCTCAGGAAGCTGAAAATGCCGCACAGATGGCCGAATTGCAGGAAAAATATATTCAGGAAACAACCCAAAAAACCGAGCAGGAAAAAGCAGTTGCAGAGCAGAAAAAAGCCAGCGAACTATCATATCAGAATAATATTCAACAGGATATGAACAAAAACCTCGATAAACAGTCACTGCAAATTCAAAAAATGCAATCCAACAATGACTTAGATGATAACGATGATGAAAACATCAACAAAAAAAATAATAGAGTTAATGCCGAAAGCATTTTAGCTTTTAATGAAAACATCTCAGATTCTCCGGATAAAGTTAACGAAACCGATGATAACAATAAAACCGGGGCTTTAGCTGGAGATAATAACGAAAATCTTCACCTCTATAACGATTTTACTGGCAACCACATCAATAATAATGAGACCGGGCAGGCTGTTAAATCTGAAATAGCAAAGAATCAGACTTATGAATTGATTACCATCAACAATACTGATGTAAGTGCAACAAACCCACCAGTAGTTGCAATTGGAAATCCTAAAAAATTAAGTGGCCTTTACGATAATGATAATAACGATAACATCAATAAAATTAACCCTTCAACAAGAATTAATAAGTCTAATGACATAACAAATGCTCATTCTTCAGGTTCAATAACACTTTTATCAACACATAATACTGAAAAGTCTCATGAAAATAATAATTATAAAAAAGACACCAGTGAAACAAAAATCGTAGAAATTTCTGTTGTAAAAAAAGAAATCAAAAAGATTAATGAAGAAGCAATCCCTGATAAGAATGCTATTAAAACGTCTGATAGAGAAGCTTTATTGCATGAAAATATGGCGGCTCAAAAAGCCAGAGAAGCTTTTAAACAATCATTAACCGGTAAAGTATCAGAAACAGACCATCTATCAAATGACAAAACAGTAAATACTACTAGAAACAATAATGACAGCTATGCTGCCTCAACTTTCAAACAATCTGAAACTGCTAAAAACACTGTTAAAAATGCTATTAATACTATTTCAGAGGATAGATCTTATCAATTACAGCAAAGAATTAACGATGGAATGGATTATGACAAAATCAGTGCCATAAAAACAGCTCTTAACTCAACAACAAAAACCAGTAGCACAACAAATTCAAACAATAACAACATTTCAGGAATTGTAAAACAGGCAGCAACAAAAGCCGCAAACCAGACTTCTACTTCATCAAACAATATTTCAAAAACTGTCTCAACTGGCAATAACACCACAAAAACAACCACAAACCCCTATGGTGGCCTGGCTGATAAACTTTCTTCTTTAAAAAACAAAGATGCTAATTCAAAAGAAGAAGTTAACATGAAAGAAATTCGCCAGATCGAAGAAACAATTGATAGAGCTAACAAGGTTGATTCTTCAATTAAAATATTAAAAGACTCTGATAAATTAATTACTTCGAGAGATGAAGCAAATGACCATAATATAAAAGATAAAAACGATTCAGAAAAGTCTGATATACAGACTAAGACAGTCTCACAACCTTTAACTGAAACCATTGTAAACAATACAGTTAAAACAAAATCTAATGATACAGTGAATACACAACCATATAATGGTATAGAATCAAATAAAAGCTCTGTTGAAGAATTTAAAAATTCAGAAGCTAGTGAACAACAGTCTAATGCAGAAAAAAATGCTACTAATAATACTGAAAACAATGACATACAACCAGATAATCAGGAAAATGCCAGCAACAAAATACAAAGTAACAATGCCGATGAGTTAAACCCTGATAAAACCGGGCCAAATGATACAAATAGATCCATAGAAAATAACAATGGACAGAATAGACAAGATGGTAATGATAATGGCCCCAACAAGCCTGAAGGAAATAATCGAGGTTCCAACAGACCTGAAGGTAATGATCGAGGACCAAACAAACCTGAAGGTAATGATCCTAAACCAGATAACAAGCCCTCTGATCAAGAATCACCTGTAATTCAGGATATCAAAGATAAACCCAAAACCATTGAAGCTGAAAGACCTGCTCAAACGCTAGATAAACCTGATAAAGAAAACATTGAAAACCAAAATAGACATGAAACACCTGTTAACAAGAATGAACAAACTAATTCTAATGTAGAAAAATCTGTCTCAAAAGAAACGGAAGTTAATGAAACTAAAAAAGTTCAAAAAATAGAAGCTGAATCAGCCAATAATAACCCGGATACATCAGATGATAAGTCTTCTGACAATAAAAAATTAAATGATAAAAAGAATGATAATACTAAATCAGAAAACAAAAATGAAAATAATAAAAACAATGATCTTGAATCTCTTAACAATACAAACAATAAAACTTTTAACGATGTAGATCTGGATAATTCAACTGCATCAGCACTCTCAGTCTTTAATGACCAGATGCAGAGTATGCTCAATACATCTGCAAACATACTGAACAACCAGGTTGAACAATTTAAAATACAGAAAGAATTCAAAGTTGATAACACTAACAACTTAAATATAAATAATAATGACGGCCTAGTAGCAAAAAACCACGATTTCAACAAAGTTTCTCTCAACGTAAATAACCAGAAAGCTTCTAACAACAATAATTTTTCACCAGAAGACCACATAGAACTTAATGAAACCAGTGAGTTTAATAATACTGAAAATATTAATATGACTAATAACGAAGAAATTAAGTATGTTTATAAACTTCAAAATGATATAGATTCTGACAAATTAGTTGAACAAAACGAAAAAAGCTACTTTGAACTTGTTAATTCAGGAAAAGGACAGACAAATTACATTCAAGAATCAACCCTGAAACAAACCAGTGAAAGTGTTTCCAATAATATACAGGAACAAAAGACTTCAACCAGCAAAACTCAGGAAATAGACCAGAATATTGAAATAGATAACTCCAAAATTAAAGAAAATGAAAAGTCAATAAATGAAGTGCAAAAGGAAAAAACATCTAATTTAAAAATTAAAGATGATAAAGATACTGAAAAAGATGATACTGCACAGTTAATTGAATATTCATTGTCTGTATCCTCTGAAGCACAAAGAATAGAAAAAGATTTTCTCTATATAAAAGACAAAGCAATGCAACAAAAAAATAATGCCGATATAAGAAGTTTTAACGCAGAACTGACAAAACTTGATGCAAACCTTGAAATGTTTAATTCTAAAAACCGTCTGGATAGCTATCAGAGTAACATTAAAGATATCAGCACATTATCAGACTTCTTAACAAATGTTGCCACAATATTAAAAGAATCTGAAGAACTTCAAAAGAACAAACGTAAAGATATTGTTTGTCAAATTAAAACCACAACTAACAAAGAAGATCTTGAAACCCTAAAAAACAAACTGGAAACAGAAGAATTATTTGCAGATAAAAGCGTTTCAGGCTATAAAAACCAGCAAGAAGATAACAACAAACCCTCTGATGTAGATAATCCGAATGTTGCCCTTGCTAAAGCTGACAGCAAGAAAGAAAAAATCGTAAAAGTCGTTCAGGAAACTCTAAAAGAGAAAAATGTTCCAGTTATACTCAGCAAAGACCTGCAGGGCTATGAAGAAAAAATTTCAAATATATTTGGTATAGATAATGTGAGAATAGACAAAAGAGAAGGCTCAAGACGCACACAGGAAGATAGACGTGCTGCAACACAAGATATTAATAACGATAACCGTACATCAAACGATAGAAGACAAACAGACAGAAGATCACAGGATTATTCAAAAGCACTCTTCATTAAATCAAAAGAGGTTATCGAGTTTTTAAGCTAATTAACCGGCAACATATACAGATGTCAGATGTTTTAAATGTGATAATCTGACAAAAAGCTGTTATAACAAGTATTCTGACATATTCTTATTATAATTTGCATACTGAAAAACTAAAAAATTTTAAAATAAACAAACACAACATCTGTCAACATAATATTTCTTTATGTTCAAGACAGCTTTATAACAGGCATTTGAAAAATTATACAATAATTCACATAGTATTAGTAATTGTAGTATAATAACTATTTGTTTAATATAATAATTATCACTATTTTCTTTGATTCAGAAAATCCCCCGTCGATTAAATTTTCGACAACCTAAATCAATATTTTTGAGGAGTTAGACATAAATGTCATTACCTCTATGTGACATCCCTGCGTGGAATGAAGAGTATGTGTGCTTTATTACTCTTCCCTTTAAAAGTCTGGATGACAAAACAACCACCAGCTTTAAGAACCTGATTGACAATAAACTGAATGATAACACTAAAAAATATATGATAATTGACTTCTCTACCGTAGAAACCATAGAACACCCCGGTATCATAAACATTTTTTACCTCTGGAGATGTTGCAGCAAAAACAATATTACCCTGATTTTATGCAGCTTGAACAATAACATACACGATAAAATTAAGTCTCATAGACTGGACTCATTTTTTAATATCGTTAAAACCCCTGAAGAAGCCCTTAATCAGATAAACTACATTTCAGATGTCAATCAAAAAGCATCTAAAAATGCCCGCAATCTTGAAACATACTTTGGAAACCTGGTTTCTAGCAACAATATTCTGCAAAACAATCATACAAAAATTATAACAGAAAACAACATACCACCAGTACCACTAAAATTAACACCTCCCCCGGAAGCTGGTGCCAGATCCAATATATATAACCTGACATTCAATAAAAATAATGTTAAAAAAACTTATTCAACAAAGATAGTAATAATTGATGAAGACCAGATTATCAGAAACCAGATTAAAAAACTACTTGCCGGGCAGCCTTTTTGCCTCTATGAATTTGATAACGCTGCTGAAGCACTGAAACATATTGAAAACAATGGCACCGATATAGTTATATCTGAAACGATTACGCAACAAATAAATGGTGTATGTGTGTGTTTAGCAATCAGAAACAGGTATAAAAATGTGTTTTTTTTCTTTCTTTCTAACGATTGCACCAATTCAACTAGACATCTGGCCTATAAAGCAAATGCCCATGACTACCTGACAAAACCCTTTAATGAAGAAGAGGTTCTGACAAAATTAAACACATTACATAGTATTATAAGCAATCTAAAAAGCCTCTACTATAAAAATAGCCGGCTTCAGAAGCTTGCCCTGACTGATCCTCTTACAGAACTCAATAACAGAAGGTATTTTCAGATACAGATAACAAAAGAACTGAATAGAGCAGAGAGATATAATAATACACTGGCCCTCTTGCTGGTTGACATAGATCATTTCAAAAGAATTAATGATACTTATGGCCATCTTACAGGAGATGAAATACTCAAAAGGGTTAGCAGTCTTTTAACAAACACTGTCAGGAAATCTGATATTGTTTGTCGCATAGGCGGAGAAGAATTTGCAATCATTTTACCTGAAACCGATTCAGAAAAAGCGTTTTTAGTTGCTGAAAAAATACGAATTGCTTTTGAGAAAACAACTTTTATCTTCTCAAATTTTAAACTGGATATAACTTCCAGCATAGGAATTGCCCTGAAAACCACTGAAATGTCTATAGATCATACTGATTTTCTTGATATGGCAGATAAAGCTATGTATCTCGCTAAAAATGAAGGCCGCAACAGAACTATAATCTACAATTTAAAAAAATTATACACATACCCTCACACTGCAAAGAGTTAAACAACTCTCTCTGATAGTAACTTTCAGGCACATTAGAATATTGTGCCTGTTCTTTTTGGCAAAACAAAATGCTGTCTTTAACTTATAACCCGAATTATTCATCAATTTACAGTCTATTTATTCTAGAGGGTTTAAAAGTGCGGCGGCGCCGCACTTTTAAACCCGACCCCCTAACTTCTGTTTTCTGCGATGTTTTAACACTGTGTTAAAAAGATGTATTCGCTAGATGTCAATTTCTATAACTATTTCAGGTCAATTTATTAATAGTTTATGAATTAAATGGGTTAATTTTTCTGAGTACAAATTATTATAAGATAACTATTTTAAGTCTTTGTCTTTCTGAAGTTCTTTTTTAGCTCTGTCTATAAAAGCTTTTACTGCTTCTGGTGATGGCCCACCGTAACTATTACGCAAAATCAGACAATTTTTTATTGATAGCACTTGTTTTATATCCTCTTCAATGAAACCACTTGATTTTTCACTTATTTCAGACCATTCAGCAGTAGATAAATCTTCTAAATGCTTATTATTTTTGATGCAATAAGAAACTGCACAGCCTGTAATATGGTGTGCATCTCTATTAGGGATGCCTTTATTTATAAGATATTCCATTGCTTCAGTTGCATTAAGAAAACCTGATATGGTTGCATTAAACATAGTTTCTTTATTAAAAGAAATATTTTGCAAAAGTAATGTCATAATAGAAATACAGGAAAATGTAGTGTCAATAGTGTCAAACAGGCTTTCTTTATCTTCCTGAAAATCTCTGTTATAAGCCAGGGGAGTGCCTTTCAAGAGAGTCAGAAGCTGAACAAGATTACCAGTAACTCTTGCCGACTTACCTCTGACAAGCTCAGGTATATCAGGGTTTTTCTTTTGAGGCATCATTGAACTGCCTGTTGCATAGCGATCTGAGATTTCAATAAAGTTAAATTCCTTTGAATTCCAGAGAATAAGTTCTTCCGAAAATCTACTAAGGTGTATCATTATTAGAACACAGGCAGAAGTAAGTTCAATTAAATAGTCTCTGTCGCTGACTGAATCCAGTGAGTTGTCAGATATATTAGTAAATCCGAGGTTTTTAGCCACAAGCTTTCTGTCTATATTAAGAGTAGTACCGGCTAGTGCTCCACATCCCAGAGGCATTTCATTTAGTATACGGCATTTTACATCCGACAATCTTGAATAATCTCTTCTAAACATAGCATAATAGGCCATCATATGATGGGCAAGACTTATTACCTGGGCTCTTTGCAAATGTGTATAGCCAGGCATAATAGTTTCAGTATTGTTTTCTGCTATATCAACCAGCACTTTTCTAAGATTATTCAAGCTTTCTTGTATAACAATGATCTGTTCAACAACGTAGAGCCTCGTATCAAGAGCAACTTGATCATTTCTACTTCTTGCCGTATGCAATTTTTTAGCAACATCACCTGTAATTTCTGTTAGTCGGGCTTCAATAGCCATATGAATATCTTCATTTTTTATGTCAAACCTGAAGAGGCCTGTTTCAATTTCTTCTTTAATCTTTTTAAGACCGGCTTCAATCTGTTCATATTCCATGGCAGTCAAAATACCAGTGGATTTAAGCATAGCTGCATGCGCTATAGACCCTTTAATATCAACATCATAGAGTCTTTTATCAAAAGAAATACTTTCACTGAAAAGCTCAAGCTCTTCAGCAGAAGTCTGTTCAAACCGGCCTCCCCAGAGTTTAGTCATTATTTAAGTTCTCCAAATCCTGTTTTTGCTTTCTTCCATAAGCTACTCATTACTGCAAGTCGTTCTTTTTCTGACTCAACACCAAGTAACTTCAGTGCAAATAACTTGATGAAACCTTCGACATCCTTCTGATTATAGATTTCATCTGCTTCAAAAGTTGCCAGTTCACTGTTATACATTGAATATTGAGACTTTCTACCAACCACTGAGCAGTTACCTTTATAGAGTTTCATTCTTACTCTACCGCTAACGTTGCTCTGGCTGACATCCATGAATGAATCAAGAGCTGTTTTAAGCGGTGAATACCAGAGTCCATTATAGACAAGTTCTGCATACTTTTCTGAGAGCATTGATTTATACATCAAGAGGTCTCTATCAAGTGTAATAGACTCAAGAGCAATATGCGCATAATAGAGAACAGTGCCTGCCGGGGTTTCATAAACCCCTCTGGATTTAATGCCAACCAGTCTGTTTTCAACCATATCGACCCTTCCAACACCATTTTTACCGGCAATTCTGTTTAGCTCAGTAATCATGGCAACAGGATCCTTCCTTTCACCGTTTAACTCAACTGGTATACCTTTTTCAAAAGCAATCTCAACATATTCTGGCTTGTCTGGAGCATCTTCAGGAGCTACAGTAGTTAGAAACATTGAGTTATCAGGCTCGAACCACGGATCTTCCAGTATGCCTCCTTCGTAGCTAACATGCCACAGATTTTGATCCATTGAATAAGGCTTTTCAACCGTTGCTGTTACCGGTATATTCCTTGCCCTGGCGTATTCTATGGATTCAGAACGAGACTTAATATTCCAGATTCTCCATGGAGCAATGATTTCAATACCCGGACTGAATACTTTATAGGTAATTTCAAACCTTACCTGGTCATTACCTTTGCCTGTAGCGCCGTGAGACACTGCATCAGCACCCACTTCTTCAGCAAGTTCAATCTGTTTCCTGGCTATAAGTGGTCGTGAAAGAGCTGTACCAAGCAAATAGGTCTTTTCATAAAGACCGCTTGTTTTTAAATATTGATACGCAAAGTCTGTAACAAACTCTTCTTTCAGGTCATAGGTGTATGCTTCAGACGCACCTGATGCAATTGCCTTCTGCTCGACAGCTTTTAAATCTTCATCCTGACCAACATCAGCAATATAGGCAATAACTTCACAATCATAATTCTCTTTCAGCCATGGAATGATAATAGAGGTATCCAATCCACCTGAGTATGCCAGTACCACTTTTTTAGCCATTGTTGTGATCTCCAAAAAATAACTCCATAACACCTTATAATAATTTGCATTCAAGACTATCAGGTCTCAGAAAATTATGGAAGGTGTTTCGCCGGGCTGCGCCCGGCGAAACACCTGACAGCCTTTTATTTTGATATACTTTATTGAATGCATTTTAATACTTATACTATCATTATCACTGCATAATATTAAGCACTTTCGACAGGTTATTAAGAATAATGTCAAAGAAAGAGTATCATTTAAATATTGCTGTAAAAATTATAATTTCAAACAAATAAGCACAGGAAAAACTGCGCTCTTTATAAATCAATCATCCCGGGCGTTTTTTAGCAAATTTTGATAGTCTTCAGGGGTATCTATATCTATAAGGACATTATCATTAGTAGCTATAATATATTCTATATCACCTTCATATTCTATTATTAGCTTTTTAAGACCCTTTTCAGGATCAAGACAACTGGCTGCCTCACGATATTTAATATCAAAAAGAACAGGATGCCCTCTCCTGTTAGAATAAGACGGTACCAGAATGCCTTTATTAGATTTTTCAGCAAGCTTGATTAGTTTATTCACTAAAATAGTTGATAACTGGGGCTGATCACCAAGTACAATCATAAAACCTTCTGCAAATTCTGAAATAGAAGCTACACCGGCCATCACCGAGGTATGCATACCCTCTTTATAATGTTTATTGTACCTGATTTTTACGTCACAGTTAGACAATTCAGCTTTGATAAGGTCTGCATTATGACCTGTAATTACAATAATTTCTTCTACATATGTATTGGTTAATTTCTCAACAACACTCCTTATAACAGACCTGCCCTGATAAGGCAGCAGTGGTTTAAATTTACCCATTCGGCTAGAAAGCCCGGCGACAAGAACTATTGCTGATATTCTTTTCATAAAAACCATTATATCAGGTAATCTTAGAAGAGGTAAAAAACTTTATATCTTTCTCTGGAAGCCTGAAAACACTGTTTTTGTAAACGAATGCTAACAATTAGCATACTTTTGTAATATATGGTTTAATTTTATTAGACCAAAGCATAACCTGAATTCAGGGCCTGGAGTTAAGATTTAAAGTATTTAAACCGAAAAAGTCCTGTATAGCAAATAAAAATAAGCCCATAAGGCATTCAATGGTCTTTTTATAAAGGGTAGAAAAATGGAAGAAATAATTAAAACCTGTCCGTTTAAAAATGAAAAGAAATGCGACCATACCTGTGCGCTTTATGTGCACCCAGAAGAGCTTAATGAAACTTTTAGAAATAAACTTAAGAGTATTGGCGTACTTTCTGAAGAAGGCATGTGCGCCTTTAAAAATATATCTCTAGTTGAAAGCAGAAAAATATTTGAAACATCAGGTAGATTCAGATAAATTAGTTTCTCTTTTCAATCTTTCTTTTTACTCAGGAGACTCAGGAAAATAGTATCTAACATTTTTTAGCTCATCCGGTAAGAATTGCTGCTCAACTTCAGGATTATTGTGTGTATAGATATATTCTGTACCATGGCCATACTTTGAAGCATCTTTATAGTGGGCATCTTTAAGATGAAGAGGAACTGGAAAAGATTTACCTGACTGAACATCATTTAAGGCCTTATCTATAGCACAAATGGCAGCATTACTTTTAGGAGCTGTTGCCACATAAATAGTAGCCTGTGCAAGAGGAATCCTGGCTTCAGGGAGTCCAAGTTTTTGAACAGCTTCAAAAGCAGCATTTGCAACCAGAAAAGCAATCGGATCAGCATTGCCAACATCTTCTGAAGCACATACAAGTAGTCTTCTGGCAATAGTTTTAGGATCTTCACCACCTGCAATCATCTTGGCCAGCCAGTAAATAGCTGCATCCGCATCAGATCCTCTGAGGCTTTTCTGAAAAGCTGACAGGTGGTCATAATGTTCTTGAGAGGCTTTATCATAGAAAATAGCCGTATTCTGCATTATATCCTTCAGTAATTCAACGGTAATCTTCGGTTGTTGATCCTCTGAAAAGACTTTTGTAGCTGATTCAAGCATGTTTAGAACGAATCTGGCATCACCATAAGAGTATTGTATAAGATAATCTATGCTTTCTTCAGTTATTGTGACATTTTCAGAGCCAAGGCCTTTTGTTTTATCTTTAATGGCTTGATCAATAATCTTTCTAAGATCATTATAGTCAAGTTTTTCAAGCTTAATAATCTGAACCCTTGATCGAAGAGCTGGTATAATCTCAAAAGACGGGTTTTCTGTTGTGGCTCCAATAAGTGTAATGGTTCCATTTTCAACATGAGGCAAGATAGCATCTTGCTGGGCTTTGTTATAGCGATGAATTTCATCTATAAAAACTATGGTTTTGACTTTTGAATACTTCAGATTATCTTTTACTTCAGCTATAATTTCTCTTAAGTCTTTTATGCCCGATGTAACAGCTGATAATTCTTTAAAATGGCTATCAGTAATGTTAGCAATAATACGTGCAAGAGTCGTTTTACCGCAACCTGGTGGCCCCCAGAATATCATTGATGAGACTTTTCTGGATTCTATAATCTTCCTTAAGGCAGTATTATTACCTATAACCTTTTCCTGCCCGTAAAAATATTCAAGGTTAGCAGGCCTCATCCTGTCAGCAAGAGGATGCTGCTTATTTTGATCTTCTAAAATATCAAATAAAGACATAAATGGCTATCGCAACAGCTTAACTTAAATATTTAAGGGGTGTATAGAAATTATTAACATCATAAGGCAATACATACGAACTCTGTGCAGGCTTCTTTTTGCCTCTAATCCAGTCTCTATAGGGTTCTTCTCCAGGCTTATAGGGTTTAAAGATAAATATATAAAAGCCCCAGATAACAACGCCAACAGCTATAATTGCTACTATCATAATACACCAGTTTATAACCGTTGCAATCATTTTTGAAAACCAGATAACAATTTCCCTGTGATCAAAGCTCATAATCTTTTCCACTCTTGTTTTTCTTTGCTAACAACTTTTACTATTATAAAACAATTTTTACAAAATGACTTCATCTTTACAATAATCAAAAAAAACTCAAAGTTTTTCACAAAGGTTTCTGACAACTAAACACTTTGTGGAATACCTGTCATATTTTTACATTCAACACGCAATTTCTCTATTTCCCTGCGATAAGGCGATATATTCGACAATTTTTGTATAATACCCGGTAACTGATCAATAATATAGTCAACTTCATCATTTGTATTAAAACGACTGAAGCTAAAGCGTACACTACCATGAATAGCCGTAAAAGGAACACCCATTGCTCTCAGGACATGACTGGGTTCCAGGCTACCACTGGTACATGCACTGCCTGAACTCGCACAAATACCTGTATCACTAAGGTGCAGCAATATCAACTCACCTTCTATATATTCAAAACTGATGTTTGATGTATTAGAAACCCTGTTTTCACTGTCTCCATTTAATCTTGCATTGTGAACATTGGTAAGAATAGCCTCTTCAAGTCTATCTCTCATGGATTTTACTCTTATTAATTCGTCGTTCAGGCTTTCATTAGCCAGTTCACAGGCTTTGCCCAGACCTGCAATAAAGGCAACATTTTCAGTTCCAGCCCTTTTTCCTCTTTCCTGATGGCCACCAATTATAAAGGGCACTACCGGAGTTCCTCTTCTGACGTATAGAGCACCAATACCTTTAGGAGCATGAACTTTATGTCCTGAAATACTGAGCATATCGATGTAATTATTCTTCATATTAACAGGTATTTTGCCCAGAGCCTGTACCCCATCAACATGTACAATTGTATGGGGGTTCTTTTCCTTTATCATACGGGCAATATCTTCAACAGGGAAAAGGACACCTGTCTCATTATTTGCCCACATAATGCTAACCATAGCAGTCTTAGGAGTTATAGATGCCTTTAATTCTTCCATATTAAGGTTTCCCTTGTTGTCGACCCCCAGGTATACAGCTTTGTAGTGTTGCTCTCTTTCAAGCCATTTAACAACATTCAGTACGCAGGGATGTTCAACCCTTGTTGTAATGACATGACGCTTTTCTGGCATAGTTTCAAGAATGCTTCGCAGTGCCATATTGTTACTTTCAGAGCCACAGCTAGTAAAAAAAATCTCTGAGGATATTGCACCCAGAGAGTTTGCAACCTGTTCCCGGGCCTTATCAACAGCACTTGCAACACGTCCTCCGAAATCATGCATACTTGAAGGATTTCCATACTCATCTGTCAAATAAGGCATCATTACTTCAAGAACACGTTCATCTATCTTTGTTGTTGCATTATTATCAGCATATATAACATTTTGAGATTTATCCATACTGTTTCTCCGGGCTATTCTGTAACTTCAATAATTTCAATTTCGTCTCTAATATGCTCTTTAAGGGTAAACTCTACGAAATTTTTGAGTGTAATCTGGCTACTGCGGCATCCCTGACAGGCACCTTTAAGCTTAACAAATATTTCAGGGAGTTCAATATCTACAAGTTCTATATCTCCATTATCTTTTCTTAGTTCAACAGCCACATACTTTTCCATTATGTCATTAACAACCATGATTTGCTGAACTTTAGTTAGATTTGAAAGTGCTTTAGGTCTAACAGGTTCGACGTTTCTTTCTTCTGAAAGTATTTTAGCAATATCTTTATCACACATACCGCAGCCACCACCGGCTTTGCTATAATTAGTAACTTCTTCAATAGAGGTTAGATTGTTTTCTCTTATTACTTCTCTAATCGTAGATTCTTTTACACCAAAGCATTTACAGATAATAGGATCCCTTATATCTTTACCATTAGGGTCTTTACCTTCATAATCATCAAAAGCGGCTTCCAGAGCTTCTTGACCCATAACAGAACAGTGCATTTTTTCATCTGGCAATCCACCAAGATACCTTACAATATCCTGATTGGTAATTTTTTTAGCTTCTTCAACAGTTTTACCAATGATCATCTCTGTAAGAGCACTTGCTGATGCTACAGCAGACCCACATCCAAACGTTAAAAACTTTGCATCAACAACTTTGCCATTTTCGATTTTGAGAGTAAGCTTCATACTATCACCACAGGCAAGACTACCTACTTCGCCTGTTGCATCTGCATTTTCGATTTCACCAACATTTTTGGGCTCTCGATAGTATTCTTTAACTTTCTCTGTATAGTTCCACATATATTATTCTCCTCTGGAATTTTAAGAATGATTATTATTTATTTTAGCATAACATTTACGTTAACGTTAGGGTTTATCTTTTTCCCGAAAGTCATGAGTTTACCTGAAAGTTTACTCTAAACATGACGAAATTTAAATCAAATTCTTACTGAATATTACCTGTAAATTTGTATTGTCAACAGGCAAAAGACTTTTAGAATAAATTAACAAGTAAATAATTTCAATGATTATTGAAACTTAGATTCATAATCTTAAAAGGTTTTGTATGTTAAGAATAAAGCTTTTTAAAGAATGCTTATTTTATTTGCAGTCAGAATTTTAGAATTTTGAAAAATTATAATTTATATGTGTCTTACAATTTATTTCTGACAAAAAAACTTTTTTTTCATTTGCTATCACAAAATTATCTTTACTGGTTTTGATTTAATGTTAAAGGCTTTGCTTATCTAAAAACTTCCTGGTTTCAAAATTAAGCAATACGTCTCTAAAATAAAATATTCAACTATAATAATTAAATAAAGAGAAAACATCAGGGGGATTGAGTGATTACAAATATTACAAATAACTACAATTACAGAAATAATATACACCATAAACCAGCAAAAAAAGCTGTTGATCAGTCTAACGCAAAAAAACAACTTGCTAAAGTGCTTTTCGGAAAAACTCTTCCAGGAAACAACCTTATAAGTTTTGGCTGGTCAAAGCATCTAACAGAAATAGAGACTAAGATACTTGATGTATTAACAGATCCTAATAATAAAGTAGCTATTGTCACTTCACATAGCTATCCTGATGGTGATGCATATGGCTCAAACCTTGGTATTGCCGGCATTTTAGAAAGCATGGGCAAACAAGTTCATTCTGTTATTGACTTTCGACCTAAAAAATCGTTTCAATATCTACCCTCACCTGACCCGGCCCTTAAAGCCAATGACTACATTCAAAAACCTGAACACCTTGAATCTATTAAAAAATCTGATATAGCTGTTATTACAGATACTGGTGAACCTGCTTTACTTAATGAGAACAAAAATCATAATACTAACAAAATGCTCGATCTAATCTGTAAAACAAGTCCCAAAAAGATAATTATCATTGATCACCACTCCGACGATAAAAAAGGACCTACAAACTACGACATGTGGCTAAAACAACTTAAAAGCAGAGGCATAAAAGAAGATAACGTTTTATACTGGAGAGAATTAAGAGCCTCAGCTGCTGAGATGGTTTCAGAACTGGATCAAGAGCTTGTCAAAGAATCTAAAAAAAGATCAATACCAGGTTACAACCCTAATTTTAACCATAACTATAGACTATCAGTTGCAACAGGAATCATTACCGATGCAGGAGGCACAACCCACCCAAAAGGAGAAGTTGACAAAACCCGCTTTAACAGGCTATCTTACGATAAAGTAACTGACAAAACAGGAAAACAAATAAGCAAAACTCGATATGACTTTGACTGGCTTATTAATAACTGTGATATACCAAAAGAAGAAATTGATACAACAAAATGCGTATCTATGCCTGTCCTTGACCAGGCTTTAATCCATAAAATTAGAAATATAATTGATGGGAAAGAAAAAGTAGATGGTATAGAGGTGAAAACACCAACTAAAAATGACCCTATGGGATATATATATATCCATAAATACTCAGCACTGAATAAAATGGCCAAAGAGGCCCCTGAAAAATGGCTCAAAGGAAATGTCGTCTACAGAATATTTAAATCGGAGATGGCTGAAAAGCTAATGAATGACAATAATAGCGGCATATGGATAATTGCAAACAAAAGCGGTAAAAATACTTACCTTGCTGCAAGATCCTATGGTTATGATACCTACAATGGAGAAATGTATCAGAATGGCCATGTATTCTGCAATAACCTTGCATTAAAAGTTATTAATGCCCTAGAACCACAGTATGGCAGTGGTGGCGGACATAAAAACGCAGCTGGCTTTAAATCCAAAGATAATGTAAGTTTTAAAAAAGATATATTACCAGTAATTAAGAAAGTGGTTGAAGACTACACTAGAGGCCGTGATATCAGAGAATTACCAGATATTGAAAAACTTAAAGCTATAGCATTTACAGACATATTAGAAAACAAAACAGCCTGACCTTACTTTTAACAGGCATTTTGCAGTTTGCCACGGAGAGGTAAAAACTACAATTGATGCTTTATCCTTTATCTTCTCGAACATTTATAATATGATTCAGTAGGTAAAGGGTCAAAAAAATGAACAAGAAAAAAGAACCACTTCTAAAAATAAAGAACCTGACAAAGCATTTTCCTGTTAAAAAAGGGTTTTTTAATAAGACTGTCGGCTATGTTAAGGCAGTTAATAATATAAATTTTGATATATATAAGGGTGAAACACTTGGTCTTGTGGGTGAATCCGGTTGTGGCAAGTCAACGGCTGGGCGCTGTATATTAAATCTTCTTAAACCAAGCGAAGGTCAGGTTTTACTGGATGGAAAAAATATCTTCCATTCTCAAAAACAAGAACTTAAAAGTATCAGAAGGAAAATGCAGATTATCTTTCAAAACCCTTTTGCCAGCCTTGACCCAAGAATGAGCATTAAAGACATTATCGCAGAGCCCCTTATCATTCATAAAATATGCCATAAGGGGAAAATCGAACAGCGAGTAAAAGAACTGATGGATATGGTAGGCATTGCCTCCTATATGGCAGAACGTTTTCCTCACGAGTTTTCTGGCGGACAAAGACAGCGTATAGGCATTGCAAGGGCCCTTGCTCTTGATCCCCGGTTTATTGTTGCTGATGAACCAGTAAGTGCTCTTGATGTCAGCATTCAAGCACAGATTATTAACCTGATGGAGGATCTTAAAAGAGAATTAGATCTGACATACCTTTTCATTTCACATAATTTAAGTGTTGTTCAGTATGTAAGTGACCGTGTAGCAGTTATGTACCTGGGTTATATCGTTGAGCTTGCTACGGGAGAAAATCTCTATAAAAACCCAATGCATCCTTATACCGAAGCTTTACTCAGTGCTATCCCCATCCCGGACCCACGGCTGGATCGTTCCAATAGGATTTTACTTGAAGGTGATGTCCCATCACCTGAAAACCCGCCACCTGGCTGTAAATTTCATACCAGATGCCGTTATGTGCAGGCCAAATGTATGATTGAAGAACCTGTACTGGAAGAAAAAGCACCCGGTCATTTTGCCAGATGTCACTTTTCTAAAGACCTTAAACTGAAAGGCCTTTAATTTTAAGACTTACCGCTACTCTATTCTTGTTCTGGCTTAAGAAAATGGACGTTAACCATACCCTGTTCAGAAAAAACATAATTACCGAAGCGATCACCAAGGTTGCGGCCAACATGAACTTGAACTTCTTTGACTCCGAGCATATCAACACCTCGTGTTATAGACCCGGAAAAGGCTACCTCTTCTCCTGGCTCAAATTTCTCAGAAATATTACCGGGTACATAGACAATAGTATCATACATCATTGTTCCTGGTAAGATTTTCAGGGTAACTTCAGTTCTGTTAAAGTCCTTTTGGTACTGAATAGAAAAGATTGATCCCGTCCATTGAACCTTCTTATTTAAAAAATGTTTGTGCCAGCCGGATGAATAAACAGCATTCTTAGGTGATTGCAGAAAAAAAACCTGCACATCATTTCTACTTACTTCACCTGCCATTGCAAATGGTGCTAAAAGCAATAAAAATGTCAAAAACAAAATTATTTTTTTATTCATTGTTGAATTTACACCCGACAAAAATCTTCCTCAAAATATAATATATCACAAGTTTAAATCAAAAATCATCTAAAAGATCTATTCGCACTTTCTGGCCAGTTTCAACTTTCAAAAAAGCTGCTGCACTGTCATTTCGAGCAGAAATTTCAATACAATTATGTGAACCTATAAGTATCAATAGCTCTCCAGATTCAACAGCACCATAAGCATTTTTTAGTCCTTTAATTTTAACATCATTAATAGTTGTTAGTATTTTATTATCAGCAATCCAGCTACCAGGTATGTCTGTAATAAGGTTTCCAAAGTTATCTATATATACAACAGAACCTGTTATAGAGTTCTTTAAATATTCAGGAGATTTTAGATCTAATTTAACAAGCTCTTCCTGTGGTTTTTTGGATCCAAATATATTAACATCATAATTTTTCTGCGACAGAAAAGCCGCAACCGGAGCAAAAATATCACGTCCGTGAAATGTATTGCTGATATTATCAAGCCAGAAATCCTTGTTATCAAGCTTTATTACCTCATCAATAGTATCATTTTTAAGTATGTAAGAAAGAATCCCATTATCAGGAGCTAAAAAGTAGTGCATGCAGGTTTTCACCAGAACTATATCCCTGATACCACCAACACCTGGATCAACAACACAAACAAATATCGTATTTTCCGGAAAATAGCTATAACTTGTTGCCAGAACCCAGGCTGCACTTTTTATATCTTGAGGATTGATAGAATGTGTTATATCTATTACTCTGATATCAGGTGCTATACCATATATCACCCCTTTCATGACTCCAACAAAAGGATCTTTAAGGCCAAAATCTGTTAATAAGGCTATTAAACCTGACATCTGCTAATCCTCAATAAGTTTATTGGTTTTACCGGTTGACTTTTAGAGCAGCTTAACACTCTTATAAAAAGGGTATCGATACTTAAATTTTTGTTGTATGATCATTGATACTCTATTTTACCCGGGAAAAAAAATTATGCCAACTTATTTATACTGGGGAGAAGAAGAATTTGCAATAGAATTAGCTGTTAAAAAGCTAAGAAATAAAATATTGGACCCTGATTGGGCAACATTTAATCATAAAAAACTTGACAAACCAGAGTTAAGAACTCTTAATGAAGCACTAAATACTTTACCTATGGGTTTTGGCGATGTTCTCATTGAAGTTCGAAATTTAAATATTTTTTCTAAAAAATCCAGAAAAAAAGATACCGAAGAAGATACCAGTACTCCTGCATCCTCTGATAGAGATGTCAAAGAACTTTTAGAACTAATACCTGAACTACCAGACAGAATTAACCTGCTTTTTGTCGTTGAATTTCCCAGAAACTCAAAAAAGAAAATAGATAAAACATTAAAAACTACTAAAACATTTATAAAACACGCTGTTATTCAACAATTTGATTCTTTTAAAAGCTGGGATGAAAAAAAAGTAACAGACTGGATTATTGATGCAGCCAGAGAAATGAATGTAAAAATAGAACAGCAAGCCGCAAAAGCCCTTTTTGAAAATACAGGCCCTGAATTAAGAAAGCTTAACTCTGAACTCAATAAACTTGCTACCTATGCAGGAGAAGGTAAAACCATTAAAAAGGAACATGTAATGCTTCTCTGTTCTGGTTTTGACAATGTATTTAACCTTCTCGAAAAATGGGTTTATGGAAACACACATGATGCCTTAAAAGAACTGGAAAAAATCCTGGATAAAGACCATCCAGTAAAACTTATTGCCTCACTACAGACACTTCTGACACAGTGGCTTCACATTAAACTGGAACTGAAATACGGCAATACATCTACACAACTACCCCAAAAACTTGGAATACACCCATTTGTAATTAAAAACGCCATCTATAAGATAAAACATATACCAGAAGAAAGGCTATCTCACCTGAGAGAACAGCTTACACAATACGAAAATAAGATTAAAACAGGCCAGCTAAAAGCAGAACTTGCTCTGGAAATACTTATGACACTATAGGAAACCTAAATGTTCAGTGAACAGCTAAAAATAGAACAGCCATTTGCCTCAAAGCTATTTAGTGCAGCTATTAAAACTAATAAGCTGGCACAGGCTTATATGTTTACACAGGCACAGGCAATTGTTCAGTATTATTTTGCATTAAATATCGCAAAAATACTGAATTGTCAGAATGCTGTTGATGATATACCCTGTAACAGCTGCACAGACTGTAAATGGATCAACAATAATTCCCACCCGGCAATAATTACAATTAGCCCTGTTGATTTCTTGCCCTCAAAAAATGAGAATAAAGATGGTAACATTACCCGGACAAAAAACATTATTAAGGTTAATCAGGCTGCCCTAATCCAGAAAGAGCTTATCAGCACTTCAAAGTATCATAGGGTAATTATCTTTATGGGCGCAAAAGACGAAAAACTACCAGCTGATGTTAGAGATCAACTCTGGGCAGGATTTTTGGGTCGGGTTAACCCTCCTGAAAATACTGAAGGAAGAGAACACTGGGTACCTATGCACCTGAATTACTATTCTTTCCCCTCTGAAACAGCCAATATTCTCTTAAAAACAATCGAAGAGCCACCAGGCAATGTAATGTTTATCTTTATTACAAAAGATACTGATGATATGCTCAGCACAATTGTTTCACGCTGTCAGGTGATCCCTTTGCTCAGAGCAAGAGATATTATCGTTGAACCCGAAGAATATCTTCAGGAAATCAGCTCTTATCTGCCACCTAAAAATGAACTTGATTCTATAAACACTGCAAAAAAACTTATTGACTATGCTAAAACTGAAGGAATATCCATAGAGAACCTTGTAGAATATATTCAAATTATTTATTACCGGCAATTAAAAAATACCATAAACTCTGGATCTTTTTATTCACAGCTTATAAACCAGATTAAAACAATAGAAACTACTAAAAATATGCTTAAGGGTTATGTTAACCCGCAGGCTACACTCATTTCAATGCTTAATTCACTCATTCTCAATAAGACAAAGGTATAACTTAAATAATAGCAATCAGGAAGGATGAAAAATGTTTGATAATATTGAATATAACACCGGTGGAAAACAATATGTCATTAATGGTGATGCTCCAGACCTTATAGATGATCTATCTCATAAAGTATTATTCAGTATTGAAGATGTCAAAGAAAACAAAACCTTCAGCTACAACCTTGGTATTGCACACCAGCTCTGGAGTGCCTGGAATATTGATCCAAACAACGAAGAACAACTGGCAAAAGTCAAACAAATATACCTTGAAAAAGCAAAAAGATTTATCGATTCAGGCAAAGAAGAATATTTAGACATTACATTAACTCCTGTAAACACATCAAAAGACCTTGATGAAGCCTTAAATGCTCTTATTGTCTAGTAATTAACACTTTCAGGGTGCATTCTATCTGTAACAATTTATTTTCAACACTTTACACAGAGAGATATACTTAAACTCTTGTTTTTAGGGTTTCTTCAAGTAAATCTATAAGCGTTTCCCACTCTTCATTATAAATACAGAGCTTCTCTTTCATTAATTCAAGCTCTTCAGAAAGCTTAACAAATTCATCAGGAGAAGATTGATAAAACTCAGGTTTTGCAAGTCTTTCTTCAAGCTGACCAACTTTTTCTTCCATTTCCATAATATCTTTTTCTTTTTTTGCAATTTCTTTTTCTATATTTTTTGGTGATTTTTTTTTGATTTTATCTTTAATTTCTTTTTTTAATTCTGATTTTTTTTCTTTCTGGCAGGCATTGTTTACGGTATAATCTTTTTCAACTTCTTCTTTTTCTTTTTTCAGGCGATAATAACTATAATTGCCGGGATAAACTGTTATATTCTGGTTTTCAATTTCGAGTATTTTGTTTGCAAAGTTATCAATAAGCTTTCTGTCGTGTGTAACTACTATAACAGTACCTTCAAACTGAGTTAAAGCCTGTTCAAGAGCTTCTTTAGCTGGTATATCAAGGTGGTTTGTTGGTTCATCAAAAATTAAAAAGTTAGCACCGGCAGTAAGCATTTTTGCAAGAGCCAGCCGGGCTTTTTCTCCGCCACTCAGGTCATCAAGGCATTTTAAAACATTATCACCTGTAATACCAAACCGACCCAAAATTGTTCTTATATGCTCATTAGTGCACGATGGAGCACTATCATGAAGCTCTTCGAAGACAGTTTTAGCACCAGAGAGACTGCGTGCTTCGTGCTGATTGAAATACATTGGTTTTACGAGTTGTCCAAATTTTAGTTTTCCTTTATAGTCTTTATCGAGTTCCATAATAACTCTTAAGAGTGTTGTCTTGCCTGATCCATTGGAACCTATGAGGGCTATTTTGTCTTTTCTGGTAATTATAAGGTTAAGATCATTGAATATAATCTGTTCATCGTAAGCTTTATAGAGGTGCTTGATCTTTAAAACCTCTTCTTCGCTCTTAATTCCTGCTGGAAACCAGAATTTAATCTCACGTGTTTTGCGTGGAGGCTCAATTAAATCAAGCTTTTCAAGTTGTTTTTCTCTGCTTTTAGCCTGTGAACTTCTGGCTGCACTTGCTCTAAATTTGTCAATAAATGCTTTATCTCTGGCTAATTTTTTTTGTTGATGGTTATAAGCAGCTAATTGAAGTTCATATTGCTTTTCTTTTTCTTCAAGATACCCGGTATAGTTAGTCCAGAAAAGCGTAACACGGGGGCCATCCATTTCAATAATGCGATTAACTGTTTTATCGAGAAACTGTCTATCGTGTGAAACAATTATAAACCCGCCCTTATAGTTAGCCAGATAACTTTCCAGCCATTCTATCGCCCTGATATCAAGGTGGTTAGTAGGTTCATCAAGTAACAAAAGATCCGGAGACTGTAAAAGCAGCTTGGCTATAGAAATACGCATTTGCCATCCACCGCTAAAGGTTTTAATATGTCTGTTTCGATCTTCTTCTGAAAACCTTAAACCTGATATAACCTGCCCGATTCTGGCATCTATAGCAAAACCATCGTTGGTTTCAAAATATTCCTGGAGATCAGAAAGTTGTTTTAGTTCAGAATCCAGTACTTTTTCGTCTGTAACAGATGGCAATTGCTTTTGTATATCTTTAATTTGCTGCTCAACTTCCAGTAAATTTTTGAATACAGAATACATTTCTTCGTTTAAAGTATTTTCAGGATTGACAATAGGCTCCTGTGAGAGGTATCCAATTCTTGTACCAGGAGCTACATAAACTTCTCCACTGTCAGGTTCTTCATGACCACAAATGATTCTAAGCTGGGTAGTCTTACCTGTACCATTTGGGCCTATTAAGCCTATTTTTTCGCCAGGTTTCATGTGCCAGCTTATGTCTTTCAGGAGATCTTCTCCTAAATACATTTTATTTATTCCGGTTAATTTAATCATAACAGGTTATTTTTTATCTTTAGGTGGCAAAATTTGCTTTATTTTCAACTCTCTTAGCTGCTCTTCTGAAACTTCTGCCGGTGCATCACTCATCAGGCAGCGGGCCTGACTGTTTTTAGGAAATGCAATAACCTCTCTTATAGAATTTTCACCAGCAAGAAGTGCAACTATTCTATCAAGCCCCAGGGCCAGCCCGCCATGCGGAGGTGCTCCATATTCAAGGGCTTCAAGTAGAAAGCCAAATTTTTCATTTGCTTCTGCGTCTGAGAAACCGAGAATATTTAATATTTTCTTCTGAAGATCGCTTGAGTGGATCCTGATAGAGCCGCCACCTATTTCAACACCGTTGTATACAAGGTCATGTGCCAGAGCTCTTACCTGAAGAGGTTCTGATTCAAGGGTATAGAGATCCTCAATATTTGGTGATGTAAATGGATGGTGCATAGCTTCGAGTCTATTTTCATCGTTATTCCATTCAAACATAGGGAAATCAAGAATCCAGACAAGCTTGTGGGCTTTATAGTCAATTAGATTGAGTTTTTTACCAAAATGTAACCTCAATCTGCCCAGAACATCAAAAACCACCCGGGGCTTATCACATACGAAAAAGACCACATCTCCTGGCCGGGCATCGCTTCTTTCTTTAATATTATTAAGTTCATCTTCAGTTAAATATTTACCCAGAGGTGATTTATAGGTTCCATCAGGCAGATATGTAATCCAGGCAAGGCCTTTTGCCCCAAAAGAGATAGCCAGATTTCTTATATCGTCCATTTCTTTTCTGCTATATTCGGAAATGCCGGGTACTTTAAGGGCTCTTACTTCTCCACCTTTTTTAATTTCATCTGCAAAAGCAGCAAAATTAGAGTTTTCCATTATATCTGTTACATTGATCAATGTCAGATCAAACCTTATATCAGGCTTATCAGAGCCATAAGTTTCCATAGCTTCTTGATAAGTAAGGCATGGGAAAGGTGTCGAGAGCTCAATACCTGTCAGTTGAAAGATATCTTCAATCAGTCCTTCTGTAAGTGCCAGTATTTCATCCTGAGTTACAAAAGACATTTCTATGTCAACCTGCGTAAATTCAGGCTGTCTATCGGCTCTTAGGTCTTCATCCCTGAAGCAGCGGGCAATCTGGTAATATCTTTCAATGCCAGAAATCATCAATATTTGCTTGAAAAGCTGTGGTGACTGGGGTAATGCAAACCACTTACCGGGGTAATTTCTGCTTGGGACCAGATAATCTCTTGCACCTTCAGGTGTTGCCTTAACAAGCACAGGTGTTTCAACATCAAGAAACTGGTTTTTATTAAGATAATTGCGGATTGTTGAAGTAATTCTATGCCTTAATATCATATTATTCAGGGCTCTTGGCCTACGAAGATCAAGATATCTGTATCTCATTCTAAGGTCTTCATTAACTTCTGAATCATCATCCATGACAAATGGCGGGGTTTTAGACTTACTGAGAATCTCAACAGACTCCGGTATCATTTCAATATCACCGGTTTGATGATTTGGATTGTATGTATCTTCAGGTCTTTCAGAAAGAATACCTGTTGCTGTTATTACATACTCACTTTTTAGAGACGAAAGAACCTTATGAACATCGGGGTTTTTTGAAGGATCACCTACAAGTTGAAATAAACCTGATCTATCTCTTAGTTCTACAAATGTAACCCCTCCTAGATCTCTGATAGTAGAGACCCAACCGGCTACAGTTATAGTCATTCCTGTATTTTCTTTTGTTAAATCAGTACACCAATGCGTTCTAATAAGTTTCTTTTCTAGTGTTTGCATATCCATATCACCTAATTCCTACTTATCATCAACACTTTGCTCCTCTCGTGGAGACGTAGTTGCTATTACTCCAACACATACAGGCAGGGGAGTTAGAAGTTTATCTGGCGGTATTGTCGCTTCTCCTGAGAGCTTTATTATACCAGAATTCCTGTCAATAGTCCCGCTGAATGGAACCGTCATATTGATATCTACAGGTATAAATTTACCATTTTCTTTTTGTATTGAAAAGGCCAGAATCATATCCAGACTTAGATCAATCTCTCCTGTATCAAGTCTAATTTCACCCGTTGAAGGATATTGAGAGTTCAGGTTAATTGTAACAGGTGTTGTAACAAGTTTATATTCAGGAAAATCTATCTTCTCTGCCTGAAGTTCAAGTGTCTCAACAATAATTTTACCATTAGAAATGTCTATATTCAGACCACTATCACCTGTAAAATTTACATTTGTCTGCTCTTCATCTTCATCACCAAGCTTAGCACTGGCATCAATCCTGAAATCTGCTCTGGTATTGATTGGCAGCTTAATTGAAGAGTTAAGTTCAGGTGTTTCAACAATCGGCTGACTGCTCATTTTATAAACAACAAACACTACAACCATTCCAATTAACAACAAAACAACCGGAATAAGAATATTTCTTGGATACTTATATATTTCAGATTTTTTCAAGAGATAATCAGCCTTTTCTTTGATCTTTGCTTCATTTTTAGTATATTAATTTTAGAATATACCATGATCATACGTATAGTCGTCCAGTAAAATGTTTTAAATGTAAAGAAATCAGCAATTGAAAAAAAATGAATTTACACAAAAACACCTGCAACGACATAATATATAAACCAGAAATGGTGTCACCTGATAACCCTTCAAATTGTAAACTTCTCAAGTATAATAATCAAACCCCCTTAATTGATGTTTTTTGTGTTTTATAAGGAAAAAACTTTTTTCATAAACTCAGGAGGTATTAATGGAAAAATTTAGTTTAAAAACCCATCAACGTTGCGAGCTGGTTGATATCACGGATCAAGTAAGACAGGCTATTTTAAAAAGCACAATAAAAAACGGAATTTGTATTGTCTATTGCCCTCATACTACGGGAGCTATTACAATTAATGAATCTTATGACCCGGCCGTACAAGAAGATATCGCTTATGCTACCGGTAAAATTGTCCCTAACTATAAAGAATTTAAACATATGGAAGGTAATTCAGATTCTCACACCAAAACCAGTCTGATTGGCCCCTCTGAAACCATAATCATTGACAACGGCAAGATAATGCTTGGCAGATGGCAGGGCATTTACTTTGCTGAATTTGACGGCCCACGAACAAGAGAAGTCTGGTTAAAACTCATAGAAGGCTAACTTAAATGTCTAAAATTAAAACATCAACTTTTCTAACAAGTGCCACGAGTATTAAAGATGCACCGGTAAATAACTTACCAGAATTTATCATTGTAGGAAGGTCTAATGTAGGTAAATCTTCTTTTATTAATACGCTGTGTAATAGAAAAAACCTGGCCTATATCGGTAAACATCCCGGTAAAACAAGACTGATAAATCTCTTTCAAATTAACGAAGACTTTATCCTGACTGACCTGCCGGGTTATGGCTATGCAAAACGTTCTGCCGCTGAACAGCAAAAATGGAAAAAACGCATTGAAGAATACCTTCTTAACCGTAAAGAAATTATAAGAGCTATACAACTCATAGATAGTCGCCATGAAATTCAACAAAATGACTTTCAAATGAGAGAATGGCTGGATTATTATAAAATACCCATCCTGACAGTATTCACCAAGATGGATTACGTCTCCAAAAGCAAAGTCAAAAAACTGATTTTAAACCATAAAAATACTCTAAACACTGAAATATATGCTTTTTCAGCTAAAACCAAACTGGGCAAAGAAGAAATCGTAAAACTTTTATTTGATATAATCTCTGATAATTCTTAAAATTAAGCATTATCGGCAAACCATAAAAGAAACCACCCGGCCGGTGGCTCTTTGAGACTTTATTATTAGTTTTCAGACTTATCTTCTTTCTGTTCTACTTTTTTGCCTTTGATGTTATAACGGTCTTTACCGAGTGTTACATGCGGCTTCATACCGGGAAACATTGGCATAATAGGGCCAACCCATAACACAAATTTCTCTTTAGACTTCTTATTGGTTACATTCCACTCGTAAACAACTGGTTCTTTTGACCCTGCAGAAGGTTCATAATCTTTAGCCCTGATAATAGTTTTACCAAGGTAATTTCCAAGCATAAGATTATTATCCGCACAATATTTCTGGGCCTGTGGTAAATATTTCTTTGCTTCAGCCGGCATTTCTTTACTTCCCTGCTGCACACAGGCTGTAGCACAACCCAGTGTAATAATAACAGCAAGCATAAGTAATGTTAATTCTTTTAAATAGCTAATATTCATAATTTTTTGTTCTTCTTTGATTTCACTAACCCTTCAAAAAGTATACTATATAAAAGTCTGGCGTCAAAATTGTTCAAAAAAAGTTTATAGATTATTCATAAATAAAACCGCTAAATTGTTAGCATTAAGGTCTTTTAAAATTCTTCAGAAAGTGATATATCATCATCTGAAATAATAGCATACTTCTTTGCTCTTAAAACAGCTTCAACCCTTGGTATAACACCATCTTTTACTTCTCCAACCAGCAATTTTGAGTAGACCGAGCAAAGTCTTGCATCAACAGTTCGCCTGGAAATATTTAATTCAGTAGCTATTTTTTCATTTGTTTTACCTTTTGCAACTCCTTTAAGAACGTGCAGTTCTCCTTCGCTGAGAGGCTGTACCATTGGTGGCAAATCGTTTTTGCTTATATCGTCAGAGCTTATCAATCGCCTGAAAATAGATTTGCTATAATAAAAATCACCGTTTAATACAGTTTTTATGGCTTCTAAAATATTTTCTTCAGGTTCATTTTTCAGTATATAGCCAAAATTTTCTTCAAGTTTTGCTTCGCTCTGCTGCAACCTGCGGATATAATTAACGTTATCTTCGTTTGAAATAATTATTACACGTGCATCACTGAAAGTCTTTACTATTTCTTCAACAGCAGTTATGCCATCTATTTTCTGGTCTTTAAAGAATATATCCATAATTATAAGATCTGGTTTTTCTTTTATGCTCAGTTCTATTGAGTCCTGGGCGGAGCTTGACTCTAAAATCTCTGCATCTTGAAAGTTTTCAAGAAGAAGTTCTTTTGTTGCCCTCCTTACCATCGGGTGATCATCAACGATTAGAAACCTTGTCATTGTTTTCCTCCAATATTAATAATCATAAGGTATATCAAGAGTTACAATAGTGCCTTTTTTATCTGCATTTTGGAGATTAAGGTATTCCCATTGTATTGTAGCACCAATTTCTTTTGCCCGTGTTGTTATTTCGTAAATTCCAAAGCTATCAGGGTTTACCCTAGCTTTATTATGATCAAAACCGGTGCCATCATCACTAACAGAAAGAAGCAGCCTTTTTTTATTGCGTATATTTACTCTTGTTAAGGTTAATTTAACATTTGAGGCTTGAGAGTGTTTTTCAATGTTATTAAAAATCTCTTTAAGAATCTTAACAAGTTCTATTTGCCAGTCATTTCGATCTGAACGTGTTTTAGGTAGTTCATTTTCAGTGATATTTATATTCTCAATAATACATATGTATTTGTTTCTTTCTTTAAAATCATGAACCAGATCTTTAACCTTCTGAATCAAACCAGCCTGAATAATATCATAAGAATCTTTCTGACTGAGTGGCTTAATAATTCTTCGTATACTGCCATCAAGTTCAGGTAGATAACTGGCATAATAGTTAGAAAAAGTTTTATTTAGTTCATTCATTCTTTTTTCAAGAGATTTAAAGATTTCACTATCACATTTTTCTGCACCAATGGTATTTATATCATCTTTTAGTTTGTTTATATGGTTTTCCATAGTAGATATCTTTCTTCTCAAAACTGATATCATTTGCAGCGGGTCATTATGAATATCTGTTGCAATTTTATCTCTAGCCATCTCAACCTTTTTAATAATTTCTCTATTTTCACGTTGTTTAACTGCCTGAATAAGAACTGCAAAAACAATACCTATTAAGCCTATAACGAGAGATAGAGAAAAAGCATCTGCAATAATTAGCTTATACTGAATTTCTCCCGCTGTGTGATAAATGTTATATTTTGGTGTAACATTATTTGCCGCAAAATAAACAAACTCAACAAAAGTAGCAATACTGGCCAGAACCAGCCAGAAAAGAGCACCATACGTAATAGATGAGAGATCAATATCATTTTTATGCTGGGTATCATCCTCCTTTTTTGCAGAAAGCGGAACAAAAGTAGCCAGCAAATAGGGCAAAAGCCATAAATACCAGAAACCCGGCTTTTTAATAAAATATATTGCACACGGCACAAGATAAAGTCCCCAGAACCAGACAATAGAACGGGTACTCACTCCATAAGATATCTGGGGTTTGTCTCTATGCAAATGAGAAGCCAGTGCCGGGAAAAAACTACAAATAATGACAGTTGCAATAACCACACAGAGCAATTTATCTATAACATTGGTTATAATGTAGTATAAATACCGCTCAAGCCCTACATCTTCACCAATATAGCCAAGAACATACTTTAAAATAATTATAACCGGTATCGAAAGGATAATACCGCCAGACATAAAAATAAACCAAAGAGACTTTTTCAGACCATCAAGTGTAAAAATACGCTGTATAGAGCGTATACCCTCAATAGGCCTGAGCAGTTTAAGGTTGCACATATAACCCCAGTAAAGCCCGCCCAGTATATTAACAACTGCAAAATATAGCAAACTCGGAGATTCTGGAAGCATAAAATAGAGCAAAAGATTTGTCACAAGACCAACACTGGCACCCCACCACGGGCCAAGAGCAATACCTGCAAGGGCAGTACCCAGCATATCAAGATACAAAAGCCTTCTTGAAGCTGTATCAATACCACCAATCAGGTTTATTGCAACACAAAGAAGAAAAAACAGAAGTACTTCCTTGGTTTTTTCTCCCCGCAAGCGGTCTATAGATACATTTATATAGTTAGAAATGCCTTCTAGAGAATGACTCACTGGTTTATTTTCCCTGATTAATTTTGCTTTGCACCAGATTCAATTTTATCTCTCTAAAAAAAAGTTTCAAACATAAGATTTTAAAAAATATTAAATTGTTAAATAAAAAATAGCAACTTTTGCCTTTCAGGTGTTTTACAACAGTAGTTAATAAAATCAACAGTGGATTAAAAAGGTGGTATATGTCTATCAATCTATCTGAAGTGAGATTTAGAGGCTTTGAAAAGCCAATAACACATAATAATCATCCTCAAAAAATGGCACCGGGTCAACCAAATAAGCTTTTAAGACAGCCTCCAGTAGATGAAGTTGCCTTCAAGGGTGCGGTACTCGACTTAAGGAAAATATCAAAAGTTGCAAAAGCTTTAAATTTAAGTCTATCAAAAGGTCATGGTAATCATGGAACCCATCTAGTAGGTAAAATACCGGCACATGTAGCGACAAAAATCGGCATACAACCTCAGGCTGTCAATATCCCTATTCCTGTTCACGGCGGTGGAAAAGATATTGCAACCGGCACAGCTAATTCAATAGCTAAAGAACTGGGTTTTGACAACGTTAGAAAGATGCTTCAATCTTTAAAAGTTTAATTGAGGCTCGTCCAGCCTAAAAAACCTCCCAAAAAATTATACATAGACTCAAATCCAACTATATTTGCTTCACAATATAAAATGCGGCACTGAAACGGTCTTGCATTTTCAGGAAATTTGCAGGGACCTGTATTTTCTCCTCCAAACTGACAGGGTTTACCTGATATAATTTGCATGTAGTCTTCTCTATATTCCGGATAGTTAGCAGACAAATACTCAAGCTCTTTTTCAGAAAGTTCAGGCCCGTGAAGACAACAATGACCACAATACTTACAGACAATTGTTTTAGCCGAAAGATCTTTAACCTCAAACTCAAATTTTTCAATAATCTCTAAAACCTCTTCAATAGAAGTTATTTTACCATCTAAAAATATTCTTAATCCCCAGTTTTCCTCCTGTATAACATTTCTGCACCCGCAAAGGCAGAATTTTCGGTCAGTGTAAATCTTTCTAAATTCAAGATTATACATAAATAAGATTTAAAACCATATATTACGATACACTCACCACTATAATAGCTCAAAAAAAACTTTGCCACCTGTCAGGCAGCAAAAAATAAAATTGATAATGCAGACGCCTTCTAGATTATCAATTTTTCAGGATTTTAAAAGTATTTGACGATAATAGTTTCTGTCATTTCTCAAAATTAAAAGCTATGCAGAATTTAGAAAGGCTCTGTTTTTATTATATAACTGTTTTCAGGGTATGGACTTTATAATTTTATGCTTTACAATGAATCTATACTCTATTTTTAAGTTAGAGGTTTGTAATAATTGGTGGTAAAACTATCTTGTAGAGGAGCTTTAAAATGACAATAATATCTCCAACCTGTGTTCATGACGTATTAGCCAGATATATGCAAATCTGTGGCTACGATGTAGTAATGGATCTAGAACGAAGCAAAGGGGCATACCTTTATGACGCAAAAGATAATAGAGAATACCTTGACTTTTTCTCTATGTTTGCCTCAGCACCAGTAGGCCATAATCATCCTGCACTCTTTGAAAGCAATTATCTTAAGAAGCTACAACGAGCAGCTATCAATAATGTCACTAACTCTGACTTCTATACCGTTGAAATGGCAGAATTTGTAAGCGAATTCTTTAAAAAAGTTGTCGTTGAAAAACATTTTAAATACACCTTCTTTGTTGCAGGCGGTGCCTTAGGAGTTGAAAATGCCATTAAAGCCGCAATGGACTGGAAAGTAAGAAAAAACTTCGAAAAAGGATACAAAGAAGAAAAAGGACACAAAATACTCCACTTTAAAGAAGCTTTCCACGGCAGAAGTGGTTATACTCTTTCTCTGACAAATACCGCAGATCCACGAAAATACAAATACTTTGCAAAGTTTGACTGGCCTAGAGTTACAAACCCTAAAATCAAGTTTCCACTTGAAGGAGATAACTTAAAACAGGTTATAGAACTTGAAGAACAGTCTAAAAAAGAAATTAAAGAAGCCTTTGAAAGGTACAATGATGATATTGCAGCCATTATTCTGGAACCAATCCAGGGAGAAGGCGGAGATAACCATTTTAGAGGTGAGTTTTTACGCTGGCTACAGGATTTCTGTAGAGAAAATGAGGCTCTTTTTATCCTTGATGAAGTACAAACAGGCATGGGTATGACCGGCCTGTGGTGGGCGTACGAACATTTTGATATAGAACCTGACTGCGTTGCCTTCGGCAAAAAGGTTCAGGTCTGTGGATTCCTCTGCGGTCCAAGAATAGACGAGGTCAAAGACAATGTATTCCATGAAGGCTCAAGACTTAACTCAACCTGGGGCGGCAACCTGGTTGATATGGTACGCTGTCTAAAGTATATCGAAATTATTGAAAATGAAAACCTCATTGAAGAATCGGCTAAACAGGGCCAATATTTGCTAAATCAACTGTTAGACTTGCAGAAAAACTACTCTGACAAACTGTTTAATACTCGTGGCAAAGGACTTATGTGTGCATTTGACCTCGATACACCACAAATGAGGGATAAGTTCATTAATACTGCTTATAAAAACGGTATGATTATTCTTGGATGCGGTAATAAATCAATAAGATTCAGGCCTGCACTAAATATTTCCCGAAAAGATCTGGACAAAGGTCTGGATATTATTGATAAAACTCTCAAAGAATTATAAAAATTATTTCTTCAGTGGCCGGCAAAAACCGGCCATTTATTTTACCATGGACGTTCAAAGAATTCTTTAGACGGAAGACACTCTGAATCAAATAGATATGACTTATCATTCTTTTTAAAGAAAGAATCACAGGCATCTCTGTTGAATATCCTGTAGAAAAACCCCAGAGGTGTCAATATCAGATAAAAAACAATTGTAAGAATAATTCTGGAATTAATGTTTCCAAGAAATACTGCAAACCTCATCCAGCCTGTAGCTACTTTTTCAGATAACCGACCCCCCTTAAGTATAATTAACAGGAAAACCACAGCAATAATTAACAAAATAATATTGTTAAATATAAGATATAAAACTATAAACGCCAGAGCTATAACTGTAAGTGACTTTATTTGATCGACTTTTTCCATATTTAATCCAGTATTGTGTCGTATTTATATGACATTTTATCTTTCCAAACAGGTTGTAGCTTTTTATCAAACATAAATCGGTCAACAACTAGATAGTCAATTTCAGTATTCATAAAGCAACGATAGGCATCTTCAGGGGTACAAACAATCGGTTCACCTCTAACATTAAAGCTGGTATTGATAACCATACCGCAGCCTGTCTCTTTTTTAAATGCATTAAGCAATTTCCAGTATAATGGATTAGTATTTTTGTCTACTGTTTGAATTCTAGCTGAATAATCAATGTGTGTTATAGCAGGCACAGCAGATCTTAAAAAATAAAGCCTGTCTTTCATTGGCAAATCGTAGTAATCATAAGGTACCTGCACTTTAATCTTATCATTAACCTCTGATACAAAAAGCATATAAGGTGAAGGTATATTCGTTTTAAACCATTGTGAAAGGTCTTCAAGTAAAACAGAAGGGGCAAAAGGCCTGAAACTTTCACGATATTTAATATTGAGGTTAAGTCGTTTCTGCATTTCAGGGTTTCTAGGGTCAGCAATAATACTTCTATTACCCAGAGCACGTGGCCCCCATTCCATTTTGCCCTGATACCAGCCTATAATATTGCCCTTTGCTATAAGTTCAGCAACTGTATTGCTTAGTTCATCAAGGTTTTCATAACTTTGGTAAACAGGTTTATACTTTATAAGTGAAACCTCAACCTCAGAAGGACTGTATTGAGGGCCTAAAAATGAACCTCTCATAGCATCATAATCAGTTGATACCTTTCTTTCATTACCATAATACATATAATAAACAGCAAATGCTGCCCCCAGTGCTCCTCCTGCATCACCCGAGGCTGGTTGAACCCAGACATTTTTAAAAATATTTTCATTTATTATCTTGCTGTTAGCCACACAGTTGAGTGCAACACCACCAGCCATACATAAATTGCTACATCCAGTGAGATTTTTTGATGTTTGAGCAAGTTTTATTACTATATCTTCTAATACTTGCTGAATTGCAAGTGCCATATCACAATGCTCAAGGGTTATTTCAGTTTCTGGCTCTCTTTTAGACAATCCAAACAACTGTTCCCATTTTTTGTTATGTATCATAGATAGCCCTGTAGAATAATTAAAGTATTCTTGATTTAAAAAGAAGGATCCATCAGCTTTCAGATCTACAAGATAATCATAGATTTTCTGTTTGTAAACCTTTAAACGTTTTGATTCAGCATTACCATAAGGTGACAAGCCCATCAACTTATATTCTCCTGAATTAACTCTGAAACCAAGGTAATAAGTAAACGCAGAATAGAGCAACCCCGGTGAATGAGGGTATTTAAGCTCTTTTAACATTGTAATTTTATTATCTTTTCCACTGGATATTGAAACAGTTGCCCACTCTCCTACACCATCCATTGTAAGGATTGCAGCATCATTATAAGGTGAAGGATAAAAAGCACTGGCAGCATGAGATAAATGATGCTCTGAAAATAACAATTTTTTCCTGATTTTCAATGATTCAATATCATCTATTTCTCTTAGACCAGTAATAATATTTTTTTTAATAAATGATTTTTCTTTTATCCAGGAGGTAATAGCAGGTATAAATGAACTCAAACCTTCTGGTGAATGAATATAATATGATTCAATTAACCTTTCAAATTTTAATATTGGCTTCTCATAAAATACAATTGCATTAAGATCATTTATATCAGTATCTGTACTTTCAAGACAATAACGAATAGCATTAACAGGAAAAGATTTATCATGTTTAATACGGGTAAATCTCTCCTCTTGAGCTGCGGATAAAACTTCACCTTCTCTAACAAGGGCTGCTGCTGAGTCATGGTAAAAAGCTGATATACCTAAAACAGTTTCATTCATTACATTTTACTAGCATTTTATTTGAGTAGATCCCTTAATGTTATTAATCTCTGAACAAATTCTCTGAATATGAGCTTTTATCAGATCATAATCACAATTTTTTCTGGCGTCAGGCGGGATAATTGCACCGGATAAACCCAGGGCAAAGACACCAGCTTCAAAGTATTCTTTTATTTTATCAACATCAACACCGCCAGTAGGTAATAATTTAAGGTGTGGCAGGGGCCCTCTGACATTCTTAATGTAGGCTGGACCACCAAGATTTGTTATTGGAAATACTTTAATCATATCTGCACCAAGTCGGTCAGCATACATCATTTCTGTTGGAGTAGATGTACCGGGACATACAGAAATACCAGCTTCTTTACATAGCTTTATGATTGCCTCATCTACATGAGGTGCTACAATAAAAGCTGAACCTGATTTGATAGCTTCTCCGGCCATCTTTTCATTCAGTGCAGTACCAACTCCAAAAAGCAACTCAGGATAATTTTTGTTTAAATCACTTATAATTTCAGTCGCCCCAGGGGTGTTAAGAGTTATTTCCACAATCTTTAAGCCACCATCTATACAGGCTTTTGCAATATCAAAAGCTTTTTGCTGGCTGCTATCTCTTATAATAGCTACTATTTTCTCTTTTTCAAAAAAACCCACTACATCTTTCACTTTTAATCTCCAATTTTTGGCTTTAACTATGCATTATGATTATTCTACAATATTATTATAAAAACTAATGCATAACTATAACAATAGACTTTTTGTTTTCGATTTTCAAAAATTTTAAAAGTAAAGATATGGGTTGAACGAGCAGGCACAGCCTGTGAGTAAGACCCCATGCCTTCCTTTAGGGTGGGCGGGATTTGGGTTTTGAAAATCGAAAACTTTTTAAGTTATGCACTGATCTTTTATAAGATAAAATTATTGCTGTTAAAACCCGGATTAAAAGATATTTTTAGCAATTTAATCTCATATAAAAATGTTTTGAATCAAAAATAGAATTTATTGCTTTAGCACATTCTGTTAATATATAATATTCACTGGCTTCAGACAAAATATGCGATATTAGCAAAAACCACAATTCTATTACGTTAATAGTAACTCAATGATTTACTTTTTTAGTAAATTTATTTAAATATTTTACCATAAATTCTTTTACTTTGTCTGCTTTTATGGTAAAATTGATTTCAGTTAACTACAATTATTCACTCAATCAAAGGGGAATTAAATTTGTTAAGCTATCTTTTTGCCTGGTATAATCTTCCTTTCTGGGGCATGATGATATTTGTTGTAATGCTTCTGGGTGCAACAACATTTCTCGGGCAATTTGGAGAAGCTGACGTTGACTCAGATCTTGAAATAGATGCAGATGCTGATTTAGCAATTGATACAGATATCAGTGGAGATGTTGAGCTTGATGTTGACACAGATATTGACCTTGATGTTAATATTGAGAGTGATATTGAGACAGATCTAGACACTCATATTGGCCATGCAGCAGTTACTTCAGTTGAATCCAGTGCTACAATAGTTGATACAGACGAAATAAAATCTCAAAAAGGAAGACCGGGTCTTATTTTTGTATTGTTTTCTCAGGCTCTTAAATTTATCAATACAGGAAAAATACCACTCAGCATGCTCTTATCATCATTACTAACAATCTGGGGGGTTACCGGGCTTGTTATAAACTACTTGATATTTAGAATATTTACCTTATATCCAGCTGAGGGTATCACATTTTCAGGTGTTCTGATACTTAGTTTTATAACAGCAATACCTTTTGTAAGGTTTTCCAGCAAGTTTCTTGGAAATATATTTGAAAGTAAAAGTTATCATACATCTAAAGAAGATTATATCGGAATGTCAGCAAAGGTTACAAGTCATATAATACCTGTTTATGATGATGTAATCGATGGTAAGAGTATTGGAATACTTGAACTTGTAGACCATCACGGCATAAAACAAAAATTATATGCTTTTATCCCTGATAATTGCAATGAAAAACCTAAATACAAAGACAATGTTATTATTATTGACTACATACCAGAAAGAAGACTTTATAAAGTATTGCTGGAAGATAGTAATGAACATCTAAAATGGAATAAAACTTCTTATAAATAGTTTGTAACATATAATTAGTCTATAAATTCAAGAAAGGAGAACTAAATGGATGCTTTTGGAATAGTTTTAGGGCTAATGATCCTTGCTATTGTAGTAGTCATTTTACTTTTAATGTTTATGACCTTTGCAAAGCTTTATAAAAAAGCTGAGCCCGACCTTGCATTTGTTAAAACAGGCCACGGTGGTGCAAAAGTTATCATGAATGGTGGCTATATGGTAATACCATTCTTGCATAAACTCACATATGTTAACCTTCAAACAATGAGAGTACCGGTAATAAGAAAAGGACGAGAAGCTCTGATCACAGCTGACAAATTAAGAGCAGATGTAGAAGCTGAATTCTATATCAGAGTTGAACCTAACGAAGAACAAATACTGACTGCCAGCCGTTCACTTGGCAGTACAGGTGAAGTCTCTGAAACTTCGGTAATGGAATTAGTTGGTTCAAAACTTATCAGTGCTTTGCGTAGTGTTTCAGCAACAAAAACACTTACTCAACTTCACGAAAACAGAATAGAATTTGCTAATGCTGTCCATTCAGCCCTCGAGCAGGATCTCAGTGAAAACGGTTTGACGCTTGAATCAGTATCAGTATCACAGTTAGACGCCTCAGACTTTAGATCTGAATCCAATTATTTTGATGCACAGGGCTTAAGACACATTACAGATACCCTACAATCTGCAGTAAAAGAGAAAAACATCATTGAAAGAGATACTGAAATTGCTATTAAAGAAAAAAATGTCACTACCCGCATGAACATTCTGGAGCTGGAAAAGCAAGAAGAAGAAGCCCATTTGAAACAACAACAGGAAATAGAATACCTGAAAGCTGCCCAGAAAAAAGGTATCGAAGTAGCTAACAAAGAACAGTGGTCAGAAACAAACAAAAAAGATGCTGAATATGAACAGGCTGTTGTAGCTGAAAAGTCTACAAGAGAAGCCGAGGCAAGAAAGATAGAGATTACTAATGCCAGAGCTATTGAAGAAGCAGAAATAAATAAAAAATATTTTGTTGATAAATCAGCTATTGACGCTGAAATAAAAATTCTTCAGGCAGAAGAAGAAAGAAGAATCAAACAACAACAGGTAGAAATTAATGTTCTTGTTAAAGAATCAGAAAGGTTAAAATCTGAAGCAGCAAAGGAAAAAGCAACTCAGGATGTTATAACCGTAGAACATAAAGAACAGGCCGAACGTAAAAAGATTGTAGATATAATTAAGGCTGAAGCAGAAGCAAAAGAACAAGAAATCAACCAGAAAATTCAAGTAGACGTTGAGGCATACAAGGTATTACAAATTGCAAAGGCTGAATATGAAGCCTCCGACTTGAGAGCAAAAGCCATTGAAAGAATGGCCAAAGCAGAACTTGAACGTGCTCTTGCTGAAGCCAGAGGTAAAGAAGCTCTTGTTGAAGCTAAGAATAGAGCTAACGTCAATAATATACTTATGGAACTTGTTTCTGCAATGCCTGAAGTTACCAGAGAACTGATGGCTCCGGCAGGCAAAATTTCAGATGTGAAGATTTTCTCTATGAATGGCACTGGTGGAACAGGTTCAGAAGGCCTGGGCAAAACTATTTTAAACTCAGGAATGCTTATGCCATTGCTTGAAGAAATAGCCTCAGGCAAAAATGTAAAAGATCTCATAGGTACACTCTCAACTATAACCAATCAAAACAAACCAGAAGATACCAATATTGACGTTTATCAGCAACCTGATAAAGATTCAGCCTCTTCTGATAATACTGAAGAAATTAAATTAAAGACAAGCGGCAAACAAGAAAAAGAATAGCTCCATCTAATTAACTGGAAAGGGCATGCCAGAAGCATTGCCCTTTTTATATTTTATTTTAAACTATTACTAAAATATTCGTTAATACTTGTTTATAACTGCAAAAAAAATGCTGCAATATTCAGGCATTTTTGCTTTAATATCTTTTGACGTTTTTAATTATTTGAATTTTCACTGGTATAAATACAAAAATGTGCCGTTTATTTGGGTTTAAAGGAAAAGAACCGACAAAACTTTCTTTTTTTCTTGTGGATGCACCAAATTCACTGGCGAAACAATCCATCATGGATTCCAGAAATATCTCTAACAGTCAGGGCTGGGGCGTAGGATTTTATCAGAACAGAAAAGCTTTCATACAAAAGAGGGCCAGTTCTGCCTATTTTGACTTTAATTTCAAGTTTTTAACAGATTTTGTAGAAACTGACACAATGATAGCACACATTCGGGATGCCACTGTAGGTGATATTTCAGACCATAACGCACATCCATTTATATATGGCAACTGGATAATGGCACACAATGGCACTGTCGAAGGTTTTCAATTACTGAGATCTCAAATTCTCAAAGCAATAGGAACAGACTTTGCCTTTGAAATAATGGGTTCTACTGACAGCGAGTGTGTATTTTATCTGTTTTTATCTAAATTGAATAAGAAAGTACCTGATATTCACGCCGAAAACATCGATGTAATCGAAGTTAGAAATGCCTTAATTGAAACAATACAGCTTCTAAACACACTTGGCGCCAATATAGATGTTGAAAATTCTCATAAACTTAATGTCCTTATTACTAATGGCAAAATGATGATAGCTTCTCGCTTTGGCAATTCTCTTTTTTATACTACCAAAAATAAAGCCATTCACAACGATGTAAACCTGCACAAAAGTGACAATGAAGCCAGTTTAAAAATCAGATTTAGCAGTTGCTATGACAACCTCTGTAAACTGGAAAATGAATCAGTAATTGTTGCTTCAGAAGAGCTGAATATTGATGAACAGTGGGGTGAAGTACCTGAGCAATGTGTTATTACAATAGATAATAACCTGGATATCTCTTTTGCAAGTGTTTAAAAATAGTTTAATTTTTTATGGAGCTTTAAAAACCTGTACGGTTTTTATAATAGTAGTTATTATTACTATATACTTAACCTCAACCAGTATTTCAATTAGCAGGTTAGCTGACAGTTCAAATTTTACAGTTACTGATAAAGTTGAATTTATAACCAGTGATGATTTTATCATAAAAGCAACCCTGTATCATACTTTAAATAAAGATGACAGGCCTGTTATTATTTTGTTACACTCTTTAAATAGCTCACAGGATAGTTTTAACTGGCTGATACCATTGCTTATTCAAAAGAAACTAAATATTCTCACTCTGGATTTCAGAGGCCATGGCAAAAGCATCTATATGACATCAGGCCATGAAACTCACTTTTATTCTATGGCTGACATCCACAAAAACAGTATATTCAAAGATGTTGAAGCTGCTATTTCTTTTCTTACTGAACATCCTGCTGTTAATACAGATCACTGTATACTTTTAGGAGCCAGCCTGGGAGCTAATGTGGCACTAATAACTGGCTATTATAATTCAGATAAGGTTAAAAGGGTTATTGCAATTTCTCCTTATAGCCGTTACAGGAAATATGATATTTCACGATATATTAAAAACATTGATAGGGCAACATATCTTATAACATCTGAAGGCGATACACCCTGTATGAAGGCTATTAAAGAATATAGCATCTTAAATAATCTTCACATTAATATAATTATTACAAAAGGTAGTGACCATGGCCTTGAAATACTTAAAAATAACCCTGCCTTGATCGATGAAATTATTACTTCTGCTGACTGAATACTTTTTCTGCAAACGTAAATCAATTTAGGCAATAAACGGAACAAAATCACTTCAAAAAATTCTTAATGAATAAAGTAGATTCAATTAAAAAATGGTATCATAGAGAAATCACAAGAGGCTATCAGTCATACTCAAAAAATATTTCGGGGCCTCTGCTATTTTATCGAGAGTGTTTTACTTCATAAAAATATAAAAAGGGAGCCATATCTTTGAAATCACTATTAAAAATCGGGATTATTCTAGTTTTAATAGCTTTTCTCTGCCTGCCTGCTATCGCAAAAGGTAAAGGAAAAGCCAAAAAAGAAAAAACCATAGAACCTCAAAAGATTGAATATCAATCTAAAGACAGGTTCAATATTGTAGCAAACCTTTATCTCCCTTTAAATATCGAAAAGAATACCAGAGTTCCTCTTGTTATTTTTATTCATGAGATTGCACAAAACAAAGATATATGGAAACCATATGCCATTGAGCTTGCAGAAAAAGGTTATAGTGTTTTAAGCATCGATTTAAGGGGACATGGTGAAAGTGTCCTGGACAAAAAACATAAGAAAAAATTCTGGCGAGGATTTCAAAAAGATGACTGGGAGAATATTGAATATGATGTAGTCAATGGTATTGATTATCTCAAGAATAATTATCCTGAAATAAACACTGAGAAAATAATTATAGCTGGCTCAAGTATGGGAAGTTGCGTAGCTATAAAAGCAGCCGAAAAAGAAAAACAACATGTTAAGGGTCTGATACTTCTTTCACCCTTTACAGACTACAAAGGTATTGAGGCACGTGTTGCGCTGGTCAACTATGGTGCTCATCCAATATTAATAATTGTTTCAAAAACCGATTCCTCTTCTTTTAAGTCAACAGAAGAACTCGTCAAATATTCTCAGGGAACCCATCAAATTGTCCTTATAGAACATGCCGGACACGGTATTTTTATGTTAAAGTTTGAACCAAAGCTGAAAGATATTATGTATGACTGGTTGGCAAAAAACTTACCGCCAGACCCGGAGCCAGTACCTGCAAGCGCAGTTAAAACAAAGAAATAGACAGGTTCGCATTATTAAAAAGGCACAAACTATGTATATACAGCTTTATCAAATACATGGATTAATCAGGGCACACAATCTGGAACTTGGAAGGGATGAAGATACCGGCGGCCAGATCATTTATATTATTGAACTTGCTAAAGCCCTTGCTAATTTCAATGAAGTTAGCAGAGTAGAAGTAGTTACCAGGCTATTTAAAGATGATGACTACCCCGGATATTCTAAACCTTTTGAACATATTAACGAAAAAGTAGGCATCGTAAGGGTTCCCTGCGGGCCATCAAAATATCTAAAGAAGGTTGAACTCTGGAATCATCTGGATGAATTCTATGAAAACATTAAGTATTATATTAAAACAGATGATCAGATACCTGATATATTGCACAGTAACTATTATGACACTGGCTACATATGCAATAAACTCTCTAAAGAGTGTAACATTCCACATGTATTCTCTGCTCATTCTTTAGGTAAACCTAAATTGGACGAATTAAAATCTAAAGCAGGCCTTTCAGAAGAGCTAGAAAGATATTATAATTTCTCTGAGCGCATTAAAACTGAACAAGAGATTATTAATAATGCAAATGCCCTGACAGTATTCTGCAAAGCAGAAATTAATGACCAGTTTTCAAAATATTCAATAAACCCGGAAGATAACAGGTTTAAAGTGATTCACCCGGGTGTCAACACTGATAGATTCAAGCCTTTCTGGAATAAAGAAACAGCAAAAGATGAAACAAACATTGCAGTAAGAAAAAAAATACTTAATAAGATGAATGAAGGCCTTGATGACACCACAAAACCCTGTATTCTAATGCTAAGTCGCCTGGAGGCAAAGAAAAACATATCTAATATGGTAGAATGCTATGTTGATGACCCTGAATTACAGGATACTGCTAACCTTGTTATCTGCGCTGGAAAAATTACAGACAGATCAAAGCTATCACCCCAGCAACTAACAGTATTACATCATATTGAAAAACTGGTTGACCTTACCAACACTAAAGGCAAAGTCTTTCTCTTCGATGAAGTTGATTATGAAAAAGAAGTTCCAGAACTTTATAGAATTGTAGGCAGAAAAGGCGGGGTTTTTGTAGATTGTGATATTACCGACCCACTTCCGCTAACTATTATTGAAGCTGCCCTGTCAGGCATACCTGTTGTAGCTCACCATACATGTGCACTATTAAGCATCATAAGCAAAGGCAAGCCAGAATTATTGATAAATGTAAAGAAGCATCATCTTTTATCTAAAGCCATCTTAAAGCTTATCAGAAACAGAGACCTCTGGGATCACTGCGCTAAAGCCGGGGTAGAATGTATACTTAACGAACTTACCTGGGAAATTATGGCTCAGAACGTTCTTAAAACATATAAAGAAGTGCTTCAGCAATAAATTGACCGATTCACCAAACAAAAAAGCCAGCAAAGCACTGGCTCTTTTAGAGTGTGCCTTGGGCCAGAATCGAACTGGCACGAGGTTTTGGGCCTCACCGGATTTTAAGTCCGGCGCGTCTACCAATTCCGCCACCAAGGCTTGACTCATATATGAATATATACTAAATTTAACTTCCCGTCTATCTTCAAAATAATAATTATTAAGTATTTGAATAATTTTTTTACATCAACTAATCATAGCAAAATTTAAAAGTGTCCGGCAAACATTAACAAATTAAAGACTCTAAATCGATAAATTAGGCCAAATTGCATAATTTGTAAACATTTGATAATTTTCCCTGTTTTTTTATCAATAAAATAGTTTCAGGATCATTAATTAAGTACATAAAAATGTTATTGTTCAGCTATTTTCTCTCTCAAATAAAGCTCTCAATGCTCACGACAGGAGTTATCTATGTCTATGTTGGTATCTCAAGTATCTCCACAAGTGTTAAATTATAATGGATCAGCCCAAAACCCTCCACAGCCAGTTCCTTATGGCCAGTTAATATCTTCAAGCCAGCCTCTGGCACAACCGTCAGCAGGTTTAATGCAAGCGTATTACACACCAATGCCACAACTACCTCAAAAACCCGTTGTTAAATCTATTATGGCCAATGCAGATCCAGCTAAAAGAGAGCGTATTTTTCAGTTTGGTGAGCATTATAAACATTTTCTTGATTCAGCTAAAACAGATCTTTCAGGAGTAGAAGCAGTCGTTAACAGGGCAATGCAAGAAGGATTCCAGCCCTGGCCACAACAACAGCCTAACAGACAGCTGATACCCGGAGAAAAATTCTTCAGAGTTAACAAAGATCGCTCTGTTCAACTTATAGTTGTAGGCAGAGAACCTATATCTAACGGATTTAAAATGATCGGTACACATATAGATGCACCTCATATAAGCCTTAAAGCTAAACCTATTCAGGATGGTGCAGGTGGCATGTCAATCTTTAAAACTATTGTACATGGTGGCATAAAGCCCGGGCAGTGGACCCAGAGAAATCTTGCTCTTGTTGGCAAAATTGTAAGGCAGGATGGCACTGTTATTAAGGTCAACATAGGAAACAAACCGGGTGACCCTGTGTTTGTAATTCCGGAACTGGCTATTCATGTAGATGGTGGTAAAAGTAATATTACAAAAGAAGCTCTAAATCCTATTGCAGGCTCTACTGAATCAATAAACCTTAACCCAAATCAAGAAGGAAGCATCTCTGATCACGTAGAACAGATTCTTTACAAGCATTACGGTGTTACAAGAGATGATCTTGTCAATGCTCAGCTTGATCTTGTACCAGCTAATCAAGCCAGAGATGTTGGTTTTGACAGGGCTCTCGTTGCAGGGTACGGCTCTGACAACAAGTCATCTGTCTATGCAGCAAACGAAGCTCTGTTTTCAGCACTTAAAGTAAACCCGATACCAGAGCAGACGCTTATTGCAGCCCACTATGGCAACGAAGAAATAGGCTCCTGGAATGGCTATGGAGCACGTTCAAATGATACAGAGACAATGGTAGAAGAAATTTTACAATATACAACAGGGCATCATAACTCTCTTGCAGTTAAAAATGCCTTCAAAAATAGTCTTCTTGTTTCAGCTGACGTAACAACAGCTATTGATCCGGTAAGACCTGATGCTGAAGAGGCAACTAATTCAACAAAAATTGGGTTTGGTCCATCTATTCAGAAGGATGGTAAAACCTACTCTACACCAGAAGCATCAGCCCGCTTTATGAATATGATCAGAGGAACGCAGACCCAGACACACGCTTTCCATCAGGATAAAGGGGGTGGGGGAACAATAGGTACATTCCTGTCAACCAATTATAATGCTGATGTTGTTGATTTTGGCGTCCCTATTTTAGGTATGCACTCACCCAATGAAATCATATCCAAAGGAGATTTATACGAATTTTCTTCTGCACTTATGGCTTATTACCTAAATAGAGGCTAGTTATAATCCATGATTAGCAATAATCACTAACAAGTGACTATATATTTACAGTATCTTTAATAAACAGCAAGCAATAATGGAAAGCAAGCCCTGTAATCCTTTTAAAAAAAGCGTTCTTAAATATCATTGTTAACTGAAATATAAAAAACAAAATGTTAAGAATTTGGTAAAAATTCTGACAAATTTGAGCTTTTAGGCTTTACTTATTTTATTGACGTAGTATTATGTAGGGTAACATCGAAGATATATTTTTTAAATCTTCAATCAGGGGGTAAATCGGTTAAAGTCAGAAAGCAAAACAGGGGGAGAGTAATTAAGGTTTAACAATTAGAGAAGAGACTATTTAACATTACAGATTTAAGCTAATTTTGAATCTGATTAAGTTGTATAACAAGCTAAAAAACAGGTAGATTTATTTGTATAAGTCTATGTTGAGTTATTATTGCTATGTTTTAGAATTAACCAAGTTTAATCAAGTAGAAATAATAAGATAAGTATGAGGGTTTAATCAATGCACGTAAACAGTATCGCAAATTTTCCAAATTTAAAAGTTAACAAGAAAGAAACCACAAGCAAACCATCGTTTGAGGGTGTCCAGAAGCCTGTATCACTGGCCAAGCCATCTCCAGAGTTGACAAAACTCTATTTCACAGGGTTAAAATCACTCTGGTCAAGTGCTGATGCAAAAAAACGGAATGACATTATAGCCTTTGCAGAAGATTATAAGAGTTTTCTAAATAACTCAAAAACTGATATGACAGCCGTTACAGAGATTGTAAGCCGGGCCAAGAAAGAAGGCTATAAACCATGGCCGGAAGATGTGCCTAAAAAACCGCCAAAAGCCGGTGATAAGTTCTATAGAGTTAACAGAGACCGGTCTGTTTCACTTATTGTTATTGGTGAAAAACCTGTTACTGATGGCTTTAAACTTGTAGGATCTCACATTGATTCACCACACATTATGTTAAAAGCGAAACCTCTTCAAGAAGGCCCGGGCGGGTTTGCAATATTTAAAACAATGGTTCATGGCGGTATTAAGGCCCATCAATGGACTCAAAGAAACTTGGCACTTGAAGGAAAGGTTGTTAAAAAAGATGGAACCGTCTTAAACGTCAACATAGGTAACAAACCGGGTGAGCCGGTATTTATGATTCCTGAGCTGGCACCTCATGTAGACAGAAACAAATCTCAAACTCTTGGCGAAGCTTTCCCGAAAGAAAAGCTAAATCCGATTGTAGGCCTGAATGAAGATGATACACTGAGTCCTGAAGCAACAAATAAAGTTGCCAAACAGGTTGAAAAAATATTAAAAGATAAATACGGCATTGATGCTGATGATTTAATTAATGCACAGCTTGCTCTGGTTCCTGCCAGTGAAGCAAGAGATGTAGGTTTCGATAAAAGTATGATATCTGGCTTTGGTTCAGATGATAAGTCATCTGCATACTGCTCAATGCAGGCACTTTTCGATGCTACCAGAAAGAGTGCTCCTCAGCATACTTTAATTTCAACACATTTTTCAAATGAAGAAATTGGCTCCTGGAATAATTATGGTGCACAATCAGATGATACAAGAGCTATAATCTCAGAAGCCATTGAATATACACAGGGACAATATAATGAAAACCTGGTTAGAAGAGCCTTTAAAAACAGTATACTTGTCTCTGCTGATGTATCAACAGCCATTGACCCAATGAGACCTGAGGCAGAAGAAGCAACCAACGCTTCAAAACTTGGTTATGGACCGTCACTCTACAAAAATGGTCAGCTATTCTCTACACCTGAAGCTTCTGCAAAATTTAACCAAACACAAAAAGACGTTCAGCTTCAGGCTTTCGCCTTCAATCAGGATAAAGGCGGCGGTGGAACCATTGGCAATTATATGGCAACTCAAAACAATACAGATGTAGTTGACACGGGTATTCCTGTTATAGGTATGCATGCTCCACTTGAACTCATCTCCAAGTCTGATTTATTTGAGCATTACCTTTCATTAAAGAATTACTACGTAAACTAGGAGAGGATCTATGACGTTATCAGTAACAGGAGTTAATACTAATAAAGTTTTACAGCATTCTTTTCAGGCCAAAAATAAAGAAATAAAACTCAATCAAGCTGCTATAAATAATATACAAGCCAAAGCAAATACAAATCTGCTTCATGTATACTTCACAGGAAAAGCTAAAAAGCCTGAAACTATCCTTGGTACAGCTACACCGCAGGAAAAACAGGCTATACAGGCCTTCGGACAGGAATATATGACTTTTCTTGAGAAAACAAAGTCAAACCTGGAAGCTGCTAAAGAAGTGATTAAAACAGCCAAAGCTAATGGATATAAGCCTTTTGATCCTGAGTCACAGGTAAAACCCGGAGATAAAGTATACTTTGTTAATAATGATAGAGCTGTAGTCCTTGCTACTATTGGTGAAAAGCCGGTAACATCTGGCATTAAACTTGTTGGATCACACCTTGATTCACCGCATATAACATTAAAAGCAAAACCTTTAAAAGATTCTGAGGGCTATTGCCTCTTTAAAACAATGATGCACGGCCTGGGATCAAAAAGATATCAGTGGGTTAACCGCCACCTTGCACTGGAAGGGAAAGTAATAACCGGTGATGGCAGAGAGGTTAACATTAATATAGGTAATAAACCCGGTGAAAGCACATTCGTCATATCTGATCTGGCACCACATGTTGATAGCGGCAACAATAAATCAAAAGAGTTTGAAGCTGAAAACATGAACCCTATAGTTGCAATGAATTCTGATGTTGAAGGCGAGATATCAGATTATGTCGAAAAAGTTCTGAAAGAACGCTATAACATTAGCAGAGATGACCTTATTCATGCTGAATTAAACCTGGTACCTGCTGAAAACCCCAGAGGTGTTGGTTTCGATCAGGGATTAATAGGAGCATACGGACATGATGACAAGAGTTGTGTCTTTGCAAGCCTGAAAGCTGAAATTGAGCAGAAAGAAACACCTAAATTTACAACGGTTGCAGCATTCTTTGGTAATGAAGAAATAGGTTCCTGGAATAATTATGGGGCTAAATCAGACTTCTTTAAACAGGCTATAGGATCTTTGATAGAAGCTCAAAAAGGTAACTATAATGAAAACGATCTTAGAAGAGCATTTAAAAAGAGTTTAGCTCTTTCAGCAGATGTTTCAACTGCCGTTGATCCAGTTGATCCTTCTCGTGAAGAAAAAACAAATGCCTGTCGCCTCGGGCACGGCGTTATTATGAAGCTTCAAGGATGGAAAAACTCACTACCTGAAGCTACTGCATCAGTTACCAGAGTTTTTGATCGTAACAACATTAAATATCAACCATTTGCCTATAATCAGGATGTTGGAGGCGGTGCAACCATAGGTATGTACCTGGCTACAAACCTGAATATGGATGTTGTAGATATCGGAATACCTATTCTTTCTATGCATGCACCTGTTGAAATAGCAGATAAAGGTGATTTATTCCACCTTTATAAAGGGATCTCTGCATTTTTAAACAATGACAAGATTAAAGAGGTTCCATATAGTCTACATTGATTAAACCCATAACAACCAAGACCCGGTTTTTACCGGGTCTTATCTATTGTAATCCGGGAACAAGCCTCCAATGCAATAACTAACATCAATTAATATTTTTTTTTAGTTATTATGCTTTGATTTCGTCATACAAATAATGTAATTTTTTGCATTACCTCTTGAATTAATATGCTTAATATATTTTAATTGTAAAATAGAGGGCAGATTTTGAGGTATTAAAAATGATAAAAAAGTATGCCATAATAACAGGTCTCATTTTAGCCGTTTTAATTCCGTGTTCTGCAACAATTGCTTCAGAAGAGAACAATAATAACCAGGAAAACATTTCAACCAAAACTGATCATGTCGCCGGGAAGTATGGATTCACTCTGCTAGAAGAAAAAGAAATTGGCTTTCAGTCAGCAGTTATTCTTGCTAAAAGGTATGGCTATTACAAAAACTCGAAAGTAAACCAATATGTTAATAAAATAGGGCAAAGCATAGCTGAAAAAGTTTCTACAAGACCAGATATTGAATATTCATTCTATGTTTTAGACTCACCAGAGATTAATGCATTTGCTGTTCCGGGTGGTTTTATTTTTATCACCAGAGGAGCCCTGAAAATTATATCTAATGAGGCTGAATTAGTAGGTGTTCTGGCTCATGAAATTGCACACATTGAACAAGGGCACGGGCTTAAAGCTATTGCAGGTAACCCGGAAATACGTGATAAAATTAGAGTTATGAAAATAAACCTGCAAGAAGGCAAAGGGTTTACACAACAAAGCCTCAGAGGGCTGCTAAGTAAAGAGAAAAACATCACTTCAGGTATCGTAAATGCAGGCAAACTCACTGATGACATCATTATTGAACAAAACAATGAAAATAATTTCATCATAAAACAATAGCTAAATAAAAAATTGAACCTTTTTACCTTTATATAAGACTATAAAGAGCTTAAATTTTAACTTTTCCAAATATAAGTACATTTAAACTGTATTAAATAGAGAGATCTCTTTGTCAAAAAAGGATCTCTCTATTCTAACAGGGCATAATTACAATTTATACTTCCTATAAACTATACCAAATCTATTTTTTCTAATTTTTATAAGTGAAAAGAGAATCATTACGCTGTTTTTGTTGTTATATATGAGTTTTTAGAAAATTTTCTTTTTACTTTTTTTTATTTTTATGAATATAATGTTACTCAAATATAATATGCCATTATGAAGAAATAAGCTTATTCTGCTTATAATAAGATAAAAAGGCATATTGTTCAACTAACTGTTATTATATACAAACGTTTCAGGGAGGTCTTTATGCAAAAACGTAGCACTATCCTTAAAAACAAACTTAACGAAAGAAGAGCACTGGTCGTACCGGGATGTCACGATGCATTTAGTGCAAAAATAATTGAGGCCTGTGGTTTTGAAGCTATTCAAATAAGTGGTTATGGTCTGGCCGGATCATGGCTTGCTAAACCTGATGTAGGGCTTGTACAGATGGCAGACGTACTTAATGCTACCTGGAACATTTCTCAGGCAGTTTCAATTCCTGTTATGGCCGATATTGATACAGGTGGTGGCAACGCTGTTAACGCTGCCTGGATCGCTGAAAGACTTATTCAAATGGATATCGCCGGGCTAAATATTGAAGATCAATTCTTCCCAAAAAGATGCGGTCATATGCAGGGTAAAGAAGTCATATCAGCAGAAGAAATGGCAGGCAAAATTAGAGCCATTAATGATGTTAAAAAACATTATGGATCAGATATAGTCGTAAATGCCCGCACAGATTGTTTTGCACTATTAGGAATTGATGAAGCAATCAGAAGATGCAATATCTACCTTGAAGCTGGTGCCGACCTTGTCTTTATTGACGGTATAAAAACTAAAAATGATATCGAAAATGCCCTTAAAGGGGTAAATGGACCTCTTTCTGTTAACCTGATGGATGCAATTTCAGGAGTTAAAACTGAACTCATACCTATCCCTGAGCTTGCTAAAATGGGTGTTGCCAGAGTTAGTATACCTGTAGCTTCAATTCAGGTAGTACATAAAGCTCTTCAAGATTTCTTTACAGCTCTGAAAAACTCACCAACAGGCATTCTTGATGGACAAACCCACTGGATTACATCATTTAAAGAATATACAGACTTTGTTGGTCTCTCAGAATACAAAGAACTTGAAAATAAATATCTACCAGAAAAGAAACTACAGGAAAAATACGGTGAAAAATCTGCCACCGTTCAGATTTCAAGCTAGTTTCAGACATAATATATACAACTTGAAAGGAGCCATAAGCAATGGGAATGACACTTGCTGAAAAAATACTCGCACGTGCCTCAGGAAAGCAATCAGTAAAACCAGACGAAATAGTCATGGCAAAGGTTGACGTTGCCATGTCTCACGAAAACGCCGATGTAGTAAGAAAAAGCTTTGCTGAAATTGGTGTTGAAAAAGTCTGGGATCCTGATAAAATTGTTATTATATTTGACCATAGAATACCTGCTGAATCTGAAAGAACTGCCACTACTCATAAAGCTATCAGAGAATTAATTCAAAAGCAGGGTATTAAAAACTTTTATGACGTAGGAAGAGGAGGTATCTGCCACCAGGTACTCCCTGATAATGGACATATATTCCCGGGTGCTGTAGTGGTAGGCACAGACTCCCATACAACCACCCACGGTGCCTTTGGAGCCTTCTCCACAGGCATTGGTGCTACCGAAATGGCCGGCGTATGGACAGAAGGAGAACTCTGGTTTAAAGTTCCTTCCACCATCAAATTTCACGTTTCAGGCGAGTTTAAGCCTTATATATCAGCTAAAGATCTTGTGCTGTATATCATAGGCAAAATTAGTGCCTCCGGAGCAGACTACAGAGCTGTAGAATTTTGTGGACCTACCATTGATAATATGTCTATTTCATCAAGAATGACCATATCAAATCTGTCAATGGAAATGGGAGCAAAGGTTGCATTTATGCCGGTGGATAAAAAACTCAATGATCACTTAAAAAGCATTGTCAAAGTAGATTATGATAAAAACCTGGCAGCTGATCCGGATGCTAAATATGAAAAAGTGCTGGAAATAGACGTATCAAAAGATATACCTGAACCTGTTGTCGCTTGTCCGCACTTTGTTGATAACGTTAAACCTGTCTCTCAGGTCAGCGATGTCAAAGTGAATCAGGGTGTCGTAGGTTCCTGCACCAACGGTAGACTTGAAGACCTCGAAATTGCTGCAAGCATTTTGAAAGGCAAAACCGTTAATCCTCATACCCGACTGATTGTTATACCGGCTTCTCAGGAAGTATTACTGGGAGCTATTGAAAAAGGATACATTCAAACCCTTATTAATGCCGGAGCTATTATTAACCCTCCAGGATGTGGGCCTTGCGTAGGTGTGCATCAAGGCATTCTGGCAGCTGGAGAAAACTGTATTTCCAGTACCAACAGAAACTTCCTGGGGCGTATGGGCAGCAAAGACTCTGGTGTATATCTTGCATCTCCTGCTGTTGTTGCTGCTTCGAGCATTACAGGAAAAATTACCAACCCTAACGATCTTTAAAAAGCTATGAGGAGGTTTTTAATGTCTAATAACGGTATGCTAATAAAAGGAAAAGTCATAAAAGTTCTGGGTGACAACATTGATACTGATGTAATTTACCCCGGAAGATATCTTAATATCACTGATAAGCAAGAAACAGCAGAGCATGTTTTTGAACTTGCTTATCCTGAGCTTAGAGAAAAAGTTCAACCCGGAGATATCATAGTTGCTGCAAATAATTTCGGATGTGGATCAAGCCGTGAACAGGCAGCATCAGCAATTAAAATTGCCGGGTTCGGTGCTATAATAGCTGGCTCTTTTGCCAGAATCTTTTTCAGAAACTCAATTAACCTCGGACTACCACTTATAACCAGCCCTGAAGCTTATAAAAAAATCAACGAGGGAGATGAGCTGGAAATAAATCTGCTTGAAGGCTCTATAAAAAATATTACCACTGGTGAAACTATTCAATCTGCACCACTGGACGATAGAGCCGTTAATCTACTCAAAGAAGGAGGTTTAGTACCTTATTTAAGAAAAAAACATGGTAAAGTATAGATATTTATTGCAGGAGGTCTTATGGCAAAGTACAAGATAGCCTGGTTACCAGGCGATGGTGTTGGCATTGAAGTGTGTGAAGCTGCCAGAATAATTTTTGATAAAATGGAACTTGATGCAGAGTATATTCACGGAGATATTGGCTGGGAATTCTGGGTAAAAGAAGGAAATGCACTACCGGAAAGAACTCTTGAGCTGCTTAACAATACTGATTGTGCTTTCTTTGGAGCTATTACTTCAAAACCCAAAGGTGAAGCAGCAAAAGAACTTGCCCCTGAATTACAGGGTAAAGGCTATGTATATTCCAGCCCAATTGTTAAAATGAGACAGTTACTGGATTTATATACCTGCTTGCGCCCATGCAAAGCATATCCCGGTAACCCGCTAAACTATAAAGATGATATTGATCTTGTTGTTTTCAGAGAAAATACTGAAGGAATGTACATTGGCGTAGATTTTGAAGAAGTACCAAAAGAAATGTACGCTATTGAAAAAATGAAAAAGATCCCGGAAGACGCATCAATTTCTATCAGATCAATTACCAGAAAAGGATCTGAAAGAATTGTACGTTCAGCATTTGAATATGCTAAAAAACATGGTAGAAAAAGAGTAACAGCTATACATAAAGCTAACGTTCTCAGAGCAACCTGCGGTACATTTATGGATGCAGCCAGAGATGTTGCAAAAGACTACCCTGATATTGAATACGGAGAAGCAAATATTGATGCAATGTGCATGTGGCTGCTAAAAAACCCATATAATTATGATGTAATTGTAACAACCAACCTATTTGGAGATATTATATCAGACCTTTGCGCACAATTGGTAGGCGGATTAGGATTTGGGTGCAGTGGAAATATTGGCAAAAACTATGCAGTTTTTGAACCAACCCACGGATCAGCCCCAAAATACTTTGGTATGTATAAAGTAAACCCGATAGCTACAATTCTGGCAGGCAAAATGATGCTTGACTGGCTGGGTGAAACTGAAAAAGCTAAAACTCTGGAAGAAGCTGTCGCAGAAGTCATTAAAGAAGGTAAAGCTCGAACATATGATATGGGCGGTTCTACTTCTACACTGGATATGGCAAGAGCCATCGCTCAAAAATTCTAATATTATTAGGTTTTAAACTTGATTACTTCAATCTATTGTGCCGGGTAACTTTTAAGGATTGCCCGGCATTTTAGTTTTATCTTATAAATATTAAGATTTGTTAAGCTGATTCCTTCTCATATTCTATGGAACAATAACCCACTGAAGACTACACAAAGTCAGAGGTATTGGCATATGTTGCTCATATAATTGTTGTGTGAAAAATCTATTCTTTTATATTTTTTTGAAATTTTTCAGGATTCTTCAATCACAGATAGATTAAGGAGTTATAAAATCGCCCTAATGAGAAATCCAGTGAAGTCAAGACTTATTCAGTATTCATTCTTGAAAACTTAAGAAAAGCTATTTGTTTCAATTTTGTAAAGAAATAAATTTTTCCTTTTTAAATGGGCAATTTCATACAGGAATTTGTTTTTATATATTTAGAAGAGATAAATGATAGATGAGAGGAGTGATGCGATAGAAAAATTTAATGGATAACCCATTAACCAAAAGCACATTGTCTTTTAGCATTTTATTTTTTTAAGGAGGTTCATCAAAAAACATTACAGACTCACAGAACGGATTTATCGTTATCATAAAACAACTTTTACCAGGCAAACGTAGTATTTCAATGAAAGGAGGGTGCTAGACCGGAAAAACCATAGCCTAAACTAATGTAGTGTAGGTCTTATCGTGTAGTAAAGTGTGTGTAGTGTAGACAGTTAGTACATAACATGGAGGACGGAAAAGGAAAACATAACTAATCAACGACAAACAAAGTTTTTATAAAGCTAAGGGAGCCCGATCACAGGGCTCTTTTAGCATGCAAAAACACCCGCCCTATATTTTCTGAAATCTGATTACTTATGACGTTGATTATAATAGCAATTTTCAATAAACTCGAAAAAGTTCAGGCTATTTTTTTTGAACAAACTTTTGCTTCACAAAAAGATCAAAGGGTTGAGATCCAGAACTATATGTTTCAGGGTTTACAGGCTTAAAAGGCTTATTTGTTTTTGTTTCATCATCAAGAAGGCCTGCCACACCAGGGAATGAATCTTTGCCAGTTCTCATTTTAGTTATCAGATACTGTGCTTTCGGAATAGCCCAGGATAAACAGAAGATAGCTAAAGCAAGACCTGCTGCTAAATAAAGGCCTTTGAAGAGTATATTTTTATTTTTTGATTGTGCAATAGTCTTATTAAGTACATCATCAATCTTATCAATGCTAATTTTTTCACCCGGCTTAATCACAACAGACTTTTCAAGCTGACTGATAACCCGTTTAGCATAACGATCAACTGCCTGCTGTAAGGTTTTATGCTCAGCCGGTGAAACATATTTTGTTGGATCACCAACGACCTTTCCATTTACGTTTGCCAGTACCTGTTTTAAGAAGTTTGAATCTCTTGTTAAGCCACCTTTAATAACCTCTTCAAGAGCTTCTTTTGTAATATAACCTGCTGTCGAAGAACTTGCCTGAACTGTTTTAAGGCCCTGGTTAATTTTTAGCATTAATTGATCATCAAGGTTGGTCTTTCCAAGGGATCTAATAGCTTGCTCAACCTGTTTAAGGATATTAGCATCAAGCCCCTTACCTGTTTGAACCTGAGCATAAGCTTTATTAGATAGTTCTTGAATAGATTTAGCTGCTGCCTGAACCTGTTTGGCAGAAGCCGGCTGTGTTCTTGCAACATCATCCATAAGGTTAGCCAGACTCCTCAAACTTGATGAGGTTGCTGACTGAGCTTGACTCTGTGCTACGATAACCGCACGTTTTGATACACCTGCAAGATAAGCCTGAAGCTCTCTGGCAATCTGAGACTTGCTGGCACTGGCTGCACCCTGAATTGCTTTTGGCAGAAAGTCATCAATATTGGAAACAATTGTTTTTACCTGATCTGGCGTCAGGGTTTGCCCTGAAGACTTTAACAGTGCATTCTTAACGGCATCAGATACAGCTGTATTACTTGTACCCATTATAGCTTTCTGAATATCATCAATACCAATGACGCCTTTATTGGCCTTTGCAATATCAAAAATACGCTGCTTAAATGCCTGAGAAACTGGGTCCATAGCTTTAGGGTCAAGAGCAGTATGAATACCAAGTTTAGCATCAAACATACCCGCCAAACCTCTACTTATCAAAGGTATACAGAAATAATAGAACATACTTGAAGCAGAATCTCTAAAGAAAATCTCTATTGCTTCGTCTTTATTTCTGGCATTGATGATTCTTCCACCTGTAATACCTGTATCAATTACAGCCAGCTGGGGTATTGTTTGATTTTCAAGTGCATAACCCACCTTTGTTAGAATATTCATAGCACCTGTAAAGCTTGGCTCATTGCCTTTTTGAGAATGACCCATAAATCTTGTCCCGTGAAGAGGACTATCAGCAAGAACTTTTAAATGTTCAACAGTGATGTTTTCAGGTAAATTAACCGGTATTTGGTAGTCAGACTTTGTAGAAAGAAGACTCTTATTTATGTTTTCCAGCACATGGGGCTTAATACTGGATTTTGATTTTTCAATAGCCTCTTCTTTTTTCTTTCTTTGAATACTTTCTCTCGTTAATTTCTGTTTATATTTGGGGATAAGAACACCTACAGTATATATACTTAAACCAACACTGGCAACCAGTTTTAAAAACTTGGTTCCATATGTCAATTTCATAAACTTATCAGGATTTAACCTGCCTTTAGCAAGATCCGGAACCTGTTTCCAGTCAACAGAAGTATTAATACCAAGTAATTTCTCAAAAGCCAGGTCACCGACTTTATTTAATATCTTTATACCACCCATCCAGACTGCTGCTGCCAGGGCCCCTTCAAGCAAAGTTTCTTTAAACTCATAATATCCGCCACGTTTCTGAGCATGATAGCTTCTGCCTGTCTGTACCCCCAGTTCAAGCAAGGCTACAGGCAGCAATTTAGACTCATTGCCTATATCTGAAAGGATTTTTTGAACCCCTTTATTGCTTGTCCAGCCTGTAATAGCCGCACTATTCGCTATCGAACTTATATTCATGAATTTTGTTTCTTATCCCACATATTTTAAAAGTAAAAACCCCTGATTAAAAAAAGTTGCTTAATTTCCCCCTTGATGTAACGTTTTTTAAATTTATTTTTCTTATCTTCCACTGTTTGACTGACAACCTGCTTATTAATACAACAAAAACAGCAATAATTCAAGTTAATGAACCCAAAAAAATCTCAGGATTATTTAATTATATATATACCAGCACATAACATAATAATAGAATTTTTTAAGTTTTGCATGAGTCTTTAATGACAGGTTTTACAAACAACAAAACCGGTATTATCCGGTCTTGTGTGGAATTTATATTTATTGAATTACTGTTTTTTGTATTTATTCTTACCTATATCGTAATAATTATTACCTTTGCTATCTATACAGACAGTTACAGGAAAATTTTCTATCTCAAGCTTGTATATAGCCTCAGGACCAAGGTCATCATAGGCTACAACCTCAGCTTTTTTGATCTTTTGTGCAAGAAGAGCTCCTGCGCCACCTGTTGCTACCATATAAATAGCTTTATTAGCAATGATAGAATCAATAACAGACTGATTTCTATACCCTTTGCCAATCATTCCTTTTAGCCCCAGAGTCAGAAGAGAAGGAGCATAAGCATCCATTCTGCCTGATGTTGTAGGGCCAGCAGGGCCAATAACCTCATTTTCTTTTGCCGGGCATGGGCCAACATAATATATTATCTGACCTTTCAGATCAACAGGCAGTTTTTCATTTTTATCTATACAGTTAACCAGGCGTTTATGGGCAGCATCACGACCGGTAAAGATTGTGCCACTCAGAAGTACCTTATCGCCTGCATTAAGATTTTTAATGGTTTCTTCTGTAAGAGGCAGGTTAATTTTTTTAACCGTGCTGTCTTCTGCAAGTATTTCAGGTTCAGGCATATCAAACAGTTCTGACGGGGTATTTTGAACAGCTGTAGTTTCATCAATGATTATTTCTGCATGTCTTGCAGCGTGGCAGTTAATGTTGACAGCAACTGGCATACTGGCTATGTGGCAGGGATACATTTCAATGCTAACACCAATAGCTGTAAGTGTACCTCCGAGGCCCTGTGTACCGATACCAAGTTTTTGAATTTCTTTGAGTATTCTTAGCTCGAGAGCTGATTTTTTGCACGATTTAGCCTGTTCTTCCAGTTCTTCTTGCGGTATAATTTTATTTAGCAGGGCTTTTTTGGCAAGTAATGCGGCATATTCCATTGATCCACCGATACCTACTCCAACATGAATAGGCGGGCAGGGGTTTGCGCCTGCGATATTGACAGAATCCACGACAAATTTGATTACACCTTCAACACCTTCAGCAGGTTTAAGCATTTTCAGGGTACTCATATTTTCGCTGCCACCTCCTTTAGGGGCGATGATAATTTTTATGGTATTACCCGGAACAATGCGGCTATGGATAACGGCCGGAGTATTTGTGCCTGTATTTTTTCTTTCAAATACAGGGTCATCTACAATAGACTTTCTTAAGAAACCATCTGAATAAGCCTGTTTAACACCTTCATTAATGGCATCATACAGGTTTTCTCCTTCTAGCTCAACATCCTGGCCTATATCAATGAATACAACTGTAAGACCGGTATCCTGACAGATGGGGCGCCTGGATTTTGACGCAAGATAGGCGTTATGAAGTATCTCGTTTAACAGGTTTTTGCCCAGTGGTGACTCTTCCTGGAGATACATTTCATGTATACCTTCAAATACATCCTGTGGCAGGTAATAGTTAGCCTGTTCACAGAGAAGTTTGACTGCTTTTGTTATTGTTGATGAGTTGATTTTTGATTTGCCCATTTTCATACCCTTTATATTTATACAATTTATTATTTGTTTAGATATTATAAAACTAAATTATTGTTCGGTAAAAGTAATTTTTTAAATAAAAGCATTTAATATTCTATTAAAGTATAAATTGTAACGCTTTGTAAAACAAAATCGCTTTTGCTATCACTTTTTTTGCTTGAGAATTTTATTATTAGTAGCATAAAACTATATTCCTAACTATAATAGGTAGCATACAAATATTGAGTACTTTCTTGAGGGGGGAAGAGACCATCGTGGTTGAAACCAAAATTGGAAATTCCAGTGTGCAAAAAACAAACTCTAAAAATGTAACCAATGCAATTAGTGCTGGCAAAGTCTCTGAAAAAGATATCTTTGCCAATATGCTTATTGATTGCCGCAAAGAACCTGAAGCATTTCAAAGAGAAGTAGTCAGGCATTTTCTTTATGAAGAATTTGGAGATAAAGTTCAATTTTCTGAAAACTTCATTACAAAGGTTCTCGAAAAACTCCGGTAACGAAGGTTACCCGGTAATAGTTTGTTTAAATTCACATCTGGCTGGTATCTAAAATAATTAAATTACTCTTTATCTTACTTTCAAAGTTAAAGAAGTGTTTTGTTTGGTGTTAATATCATCTTAAATGATGATGAGAATAAATTTTCAGGTTTCTCAAAACCTGCGATAAAATCTTAAAAATTATACTAAACTACATAAAAAATTAAACAATTCTAAAAGTCTCCAGGATTTTCTGAAATCTGATTACTTTTGACGTTAATTATAAGCGTTTAAAATGTAACCTGTGCGGGCATAATATTATAAATACTATAGCTAGTGGATGATAATACTTGCAACACATCTTATTATTAATAATAGGGTTTCATCTATTAACAGGGATAAATAAGCTTATGAGTATTTCCTTCAGTGGTCTGGCATCAGGTTTACCGGTAAACGATATTATAGATCAGTTGCTCGCAATTGAAAGACGTCCCATCGATTTGATGGAACAGCGTATAAGCGATCTTTCAAAATCGAGAACGTATGTCGATAATGTTGAAACAAGAGTAAAAACTCTTAATAGCTCTATACAAAAATTAACTGACGGTAATATCACAACCTCAATGGATCTTTTTAAGGCCAAAAAGACCACCTCATCAAATGAAAGCATCGCAACCGCAACTGCAGGATCAAAAGCAGCTAATCAAACGCTTGATTTAAACATTTTAACCATAGCTACAGCAACAAAAGCAGAAAGTCTTGGCTCTGGCTCATCAACAGGAAATGTTGCAAACCTTGTTAATGGCACTACACTGGTTAGTGATATGGCTAATGGCGCAGGAAAAGCAGGTACATTCACAGTATACTATGATGGCAATGCCCAGGAAATCACTGTTAATAGTGGCGATGATGTAGATGCTGTGCTTGGAAACATTAATGCTGCATTTGGTGGACAGATTAATGCATCTATTGCCGGAGGTATAGTAACACTTCAGAATCTAGGAGCCGGAACAATCACCGTTGGCTCTAATGGAGATACCTCAAATTTCTTAGCTGTTACACAGCTTGACGTAGGAACATATGTGGGTGATGATCTCCTCAGTGCAAACCCGCTATCAGCTATTAAAACAGCTGGAACACTCACAGATAACGCAGCAAACCTTCAGACAGCTGTGACTGCCGGTACAGTGACTATTGGCGGATCAACATTTACTATTGACGCTTCAACAACCCTTGAAGGCCTGATGAACAAGATTAATAGTGACGCCAATGCCAATGTTACAGCAACATATAACATAAGAACCAATAAAATTGAGTTTGTTTCTAAAGACCCGGGCAAAGTAGCTATTACATTAGGTGCACCAGGAGATACTTCAAATTTCTTAAGTGCCGTAAACATGATTCAGCCCGGTGATTCGCTTGCATACCAGACACTGGGACAAAATGCCACCTTCCAGATTAACGGCGGCCCCATCATAGAAAGTACATCAAATACTGTAACAGACGCCGTCACCGGTATTAAAGATGTTACACTCAAACTTATTGCACCATCAGGTGGTAGCGATGTAACCATCTCTATTCAACAGGATACTGATAAACTGGTAGATGCAGTACAAAAGTTTGTTGATGATTTTAACAGCGTTATAAGTTATATTGACCAGCAGGTAGACTCTAAAACAGGAGCTCTGGCCGGTGATAACGCAATGATTAGATTTAGAAATAACCTGAGACAACAGGTAACTGATCTTGTAGCAAATTCAGATCTTATATCTCTTGCTTCTGTTGGAATTACAACTGGTAAGGTTGGCATGGAAGGGGATGCACCAAAAAAATTGCAATTTGACAAAAATGCCTTTATTGACAAGCTCAATCAGGATCCTGAGGCTGTTAGAGACCTGTTTCTGGGTAATACAACAACAAATATTACCGGTGTTATGCAAAAACTAAAAACTACTACTGATGGCTCTCTCGATAGTGTTAACGGTTTCTTTGCAGCACGGGATGAGGCTATAAATAATCAAATCAAAGACCTGAATAAAAGCATTGCAAGAGCCCTTGAGAGTCTTGATAAAAAAGAAGAGCAACTTAAAAGGCAGTTTGCTGCCATGGAAGAAGCAATCAGTAAAATGCAGTCACAAAGTGGTTATATGAATAGTCAACTTGGAACACTTCAACAGTAAAGCCAAAAATTGATAACACATTTTTTTAGTCAGGATTCTTACCAGAACCTCTGATTACTGATTACAGCAAAAACAGGGACTGAATCTGATATCGAATCGCAATCAACAGGCCATAAAAGTCTTTGTGAACGAAGCGAAGGATCTATCAAATGTTTATTCTGGATTATCACGTCAGACTAAAAGCCTTCCTATCAATGATAATAGTTTATTGAATACCTGAATTGTCCCGAAATAAAACTCTCTCAGGAGCGAACTAAGTTCGCTCCGGTAGTTATTAGTCTCTTTAGAACTTTTGAGTCATCCTTAGCGCAGCGAAGGATCTGTTTGTAGGAGATTTTTCGGGCTTCGTCGCAGCAAGTTCCCGCCTGTTTATCTATAAAAAAATGATAATCTATAATAAAAGGAAGTTAATAAGACTTAAGAAATACCTGTCGAAACAACTATAAACAGGATTGTCCATTAAAACACCTATCAAAATTACATAACAATAGGAGGATACACCGAAAATGAAAAAATTTGTAGGCGTAGATTGTCACAAAAATACCCTTGCGTGCTATCAGGACAACCGTTTTCAGGAATTTCCAAACACAAAAGAAGGATTTAAAGCAGCTACTCAGTGGGCTTCAAAAGGCTCTTCCTGGGCCCTTGAAGGAGCTTATTGCTATGGAAAAGCTTTTTGTTAAAACTCATCTTCGTGAATTGACCAGTATATTTTGCGCAGCCGGGGTGTAAGAGAGCTGTGTTTGCGTGTATAAATTTCTTTTTTTTCGTAAACTCCCGGGTTCATATGAAAACTTTTTATACCTTTACATTCGTTGAATACTGCGTTTAACAATTCTGTAATAATGTCATCTGTTTCTCTTATATCCGGTGAAAGTATAAGTTCTTGTATTCTGGCAAAGTAAATTCCGTCAGAAATAATACGGCAAAAGCCTTTTAATACATCACTGTTCCAGATACCTGCAACTAGATAAGAATTTTTTATGGCATTATATACTTTTTCAATGTCATAATTGCCTGACATTTCTATAGAATTTTCATTATAAAGGCTTTTTAGATGTTCTCGGGTTATTTTATCTTTAGAGATAATAATTTCCATTGAATTAAATCTCATGTCTTCCTTCGAGTGCCTTTGTAAGTGTTATTTCGTCTGCATATTCAAGATCGCTTCCTACAGGCAGACCAAAAGCAATTCGAGTAACTTTTTTGCCAAAAGGTTTTATAAGTTTATGAATATATAAAACAGTTGCGTCACCTTCAACTGAATTATTTATTGCCAGAATAACCTCTTGAACTTCGTCTTCCAGCCTCCTTAGCAGTTCAGAAACACGCAGACTATCTGGCCCTATACCTTCAAGTGGCGAGATTAAACCCTGTAAAACGTGATAAAGCCCTCTATATTCTCTGGTTCTTTCAAGGGCTATAAGGTCTTTCGTATCAGCAACAACACAGATGATTTCCCGGTCACGTTTTTTGTTTGAGCAAATTTCGCAGGGTTGTTGAGAACTCATATTATAGCATACAGGGCAATAAGTTATAAGTGTTTTTGCTTCAAGAATGGATTCAGCAAATTGTTTTACTTCGACATCGCTTTTTTTTAAGAGAAAAAAAGCCATCCTCTGGGCTGATTTTGGCCCCACACCTGGGAATTTTTGAAATTCTTCAATTAAACGTGCGAGAGGTTTTGTGTATTCCATAGTTTAAAACAGACCGGGTGGCAGGTTGAGATCCATTCCACCAGTAACGGATGACATTTTATCCTGTGCAAGCTGATTGGCTTTGCTGGAAGCATCTTTAATCGCACTGGTAATTAGATCTTCTAATGCTTCAATGTCTTCTTCTGATACACTCTCAGGGTTTTCAGGGTTTATTGCATCAGCTGTTAATTTGATAGAATGAAATTCACCTTTGCCGTTATACTTTACTGTTACTATGCCGCCACCTGCTGACCCTTCTACTTCTACTGTTGAGAGTTCTTCCTGCACTGTGTTCATAGCGTTTTGCATTTTCTGTGCCTGTTTAAGCATTTTTTGAATGTTGATGCCCTTCATTTTTGTTTCCTTTTCTTTTATTTGTATTGATCGTGATTTAATCTGACTGGTGATTAATTAGATTTTTGTCAATGAAGTTTTCTTTAAAGGTTATTTTAGTATAAAAATTGATATTTTGGATTATATTTTACCGATTCATTAACCCGAATTATTCATCAATTTATAGTTTATTTATTCTAGAGGGTTTAAAATGCTAATCATTTGTAACTATACTAAACGACATAAAAAATTAAACAATTCTAAAAGTCTCCAATTTTCTGAAATCTGATTACTTATGACATTGATTATATAATGAAGAGTTTTAAACTATTCCGGGCAAGTCCCCTGTTTAATTTTTTTACCATTTAATATAAAATTTAAATGTATATATTTTTAAGTTTTGAGTTGATCTCAGGTGAGGGGAATATGAATAAAAAGATTGTATACACAGGGGTTATAACACTTATTTGTCTGCTCGTTACATCTTATAATTGTATTTTCGCAGAGATTAAAGAGGATTTTCTTCGTTTTGTAAGTATTGTCAAAGAACAAACCATAAACAAAGTTCCCAGAACAGCAAACATATATCATTTATCTCCAGGAGATAATGATTCTAAAAGTAATATAGCACATTGTAATGGTATGTCTACTGCCAATACAACAAAACAAACCAGTGAGGGCCTTTTAACCTGCCTGCCAAATTATCAATATCAGGTTAAAGATAGTAGGTTTATTTATACTTATGATTACCGCAATACTAATCCTGAAAGTAAGCTCAAACTTGTTACAACAATCTCTTCAAAGAAATATCCTGTAGGTTATTATGCGTATTCATACCCTGAGGGCAATTTGAAATCAGCAGTAATAGAGTTTTCAGATGAAAAGAAAATGCTCTTTGAGCCTGATGGTAGTATGCTCATATATTCTTCTCCTGGAATGTGTATACAAAAAACCAGCAAGGGGCTATCACAGGTTAATTGCACATACGATTGGTGCAAAACAATGTTTAAAAATTTACTATCAAGAACCAACAACCAGAGATAAGCCGTTTATATTATGCAAACAAATGGTAGAATCTCAGTTTTAAAATCAACTGATGAGCAAGGTCTGAAATCTCAAGATGGATTTAAAAAACGCAAACATAGCCAGAAGCAAAACTTATGGATTACAGGCAAAAGAAAAACTCCTGTAGCAGGAGTCGAAGATGGGAATGAGTTTTTTTTTGGGTGGGGGCACAAGGATACTTACGTGCCTGTTAAGCAAGTGGAGAGCTAGAGATATAGAGCAGATAGGAGTAAAGGGAATCTGTATATACTTATGCAGTAATATTAAACGCCGTCATCATAAATGGTTGTTGCTTGTTTTCTATTTGATACTGCGGATTTATCATATGCTGAGGGGCCTGAGCCTGCTGAATATAGCCTTTACCACCACAAACGTCACATCCAGCTCCGCCACACTTTGCACACACCTGTCTTTGTGCAGGAGCAGCCTGAGGTGTAGCCTGCGGAGTAACCGGATTTAACGGGTTTAACGGGTTAGTTTGTGGCATCAGAGGGTCTTGTTGCTGGCCCATACCGCCCATCATCTGGCCAAACATCTGCATTAGCATCTGAACGATCATCATAATAAACTGCATGAGCTGTTGATTACCACCAGCCAGCGGGTCAGCCTGGTTCAAGGGGTTAGCCTGATCAGCAGTAGCAGCCGGTGCCGCTGCGGCCTGAGGTCCTCCAATAATGCTATTAGCCTGATTCATAGCAGACGTAAAGGGGTCTGTTGCAGCCTGTTGCGGGGTTATATTTGCTGCTGCCGCTGCTGCCTGACCATATGTTGGGGCTGCTGCATTCTGAGCGGCAGGTTTTATTGCTGCCTGTGCATCATTTGCTGCAATACCAAGTGCATTCAGTGCACCAAAGATACCGTTGTCCTTTGCCAGACCTGAATATGAATTGGCTACGTGATTTTTCCAGAAATCAGCACTATGCGGGTTATTGTCGACACCGGCTTCTTTTGCTACCTGTTCACCTATGACAAAAGCAGAATATTCTTCGTTGAGAGAATTTCCATTTTCTGGGGTCGTCGCATGTACAAGTTCATGCGCTAACGTTTCTACCATTGTTTCAAGGTCGTTATTCTCTACAGTTATTGTATTATTATTCGGATTATACTGTCCGAGTACATTATCACCGTTATTTTGTGCAAAATTAATCTGTACACCTCTTCTTTGAGCTTCCTGAAGAAGCTTCATGCCCGTAGGGCTTTGCTGAAGAGCATTAATAACCTGGGTTGATGATGCCATAGAATCTCTCCTCTGTTAATAGTTTTACTAAAATGATTACAGTTTACAGAGCCTGACTATCAGCCTGACAGAGGATACCTGATATATATATATAAATACGCCTGATTCAGGTATAAATAGTTTTTAGATTTTAGTAAACTCTCTTATAAATACTGATGCATAACCAGAATGACAAATTTATTGTTTTCGATTTTCAAAAAATATAAATTTAATATATGGGTTGAACGAGCAGGCATAGCCTGTGAGTGAGACCCAATGCCTTCCTTTAGGGTGGGCGGGATCTGGGTTTGAAAATCGATTTTTTTAAGTTATGCACTGATCTCTTATATAAGGTTTCTAAAGCTTAAAAAACTTGTTGCATTTGTTGCATATATTGTCTCTGTTCAATAGCAGACAATGACTGATTCAAAATAGCAGCAATCAGGCTTTTTATCTGAGCTTCAGTAAACAGAGCTTGCTGGTTGGTTGCATCCGGATTCATGGCTAACTGGTTTTGAACAGCCTGATCAGGTGTAATACCAAGAGCTTGAGCAAGGTTATTAACAGCGTTTGGTTGTGCGGGGTTGGCCTGTTGCTGACCCGGGACGTTGTTAATCTGATTGAGACCATCCATCATGTTTCCTGCAGCAGCCTGGCCGCCTTTCATAATAACTTTATCGTCTCCGCCATTGATTTCACCGTCGCCGCCGACAGAAATCCTTACCAAACCGTGTTGTTTTGAATTTACTTCAAGTATATCACCTTTTTTGATTCTGCCTTCACGTTCAGCAGTGACATCTTTGCCAGTATTATCAAGAACTCTGACATTTTGATCAGTTTTAGCTTTTTCCAGCCAGTCTTTTGTGGTGCCTGCTTTTTTAACATCTATGCCATATTCCTGACTGAGGTCTGCAATGATCTTTTTGTCTTCTTCGCTGCCTTTTTGCTTGCCGGCATCAGCCTTCCCTGCTATAGGGTTAGCCTGATTCGGATTAGCCTGATTTTGGTTTCCGTTAAGCAGATTGGTATTTAAACCCTGTACATCGGCAAGGCCCTGGCCTTTCTGGGCTAATACACCCTGAAGTGATTCTGCCAGTCCTCTTGCTTCCTGTGAGGTTTGCGCTGAATTTATTGCATCTTTATAGTATCTGATAAGCTTCTGGAAGTTGTAGTCAGCTACACTGTTTTGATATTTACCCATTTGCTGTATCAAATTTAACTGGTGCTGATGCAATTGAGCTGAAAATGCTGTCATTTTCTCTCTCCTCTTCTTTAACTGACCTGTTAGGATGTTTAAAATGCTTTAAGGTTAGTTATTTCCGTTACCGTCGCCGTTGCCGGTGAGGGTTAAAGCCTGCAGATTTCTTACATCCTCTCTGTAACCGTTTTTGGTGCAGATGAAATCAATCTTTAAAAGTGTATTTGAGATGATTTCGTCGCCAAGATTTAGTTCTTTCATTAAGGTTTCAATATTTTGCATTAAAGACACCTCCTCGGGATATGAATAAAGAGATTTTGTAAGTTGTTAGTCTCCTCTCTGTTTTGTAAATAAAAAGTATTATTTCCTTTCAATCTTTAAGAGTAAACATTTAAAAGGGGTTTTCGTCTATGAATCCTCCTTTCTTTTTTTGTAGTTGTTAACCTCTTCAATGAGTTCCGTATTCCTTTTGTTGATGGCATCCATGGTTTTATAGAGCTTGTTTAGTGTTTTGGGGTTGTCTGTCTGGGTTGTTTTTCCTTTCAATTCTTCTATAAAAGACAGGTTTGCATTATATTCATCTAAAATTTCTTTAAGATAGGGGTCCTGAGGTCTGGAATACAGAACAATTTTTGATATCTCTTTTATGATGCGATACTCTTGAGTATTCAAAAAAGCTTTACAGCGATATTTTTGATAATCAAGGTAATTTTTTAGTGATCTGAGCTCTGAGCTGGTTAGACTTAAAAGCATGCTTTGAACTTTATTCAATTTGGATTCATCAAGCATATTTACAGCAAGTGTCATAATGTTTTTTGCAATGTTTCTGTTGATAAAGTTCAGCTTATCTTCTGAGTCTTCAATGCCGTAGTTGTAAAGATGATCCCTTATCACGTTTTCTCTCCTCTTTGTCACTAGATTTTTATATAGTCATTAGACTAAATACTGAATTATTAGTTCAGTTAAAGGAGCTAGCCCGGGTTAAATACTGTAGATGACATCTTTTACACTCCTCTTAATGTTCAAACCTCGCACAATATTTAGTCTTCATTGTGTTAATGAAAGAGAGCGGGCATGGAACAGGAGGTATTCCATTCTCTCTCAAGATACTTCGTGAATAATAACTGATTTTACGCATATTTAGACGATGTTGAGAGTCGTGCATTAAATTAAGTATTTTGAAAAGCATTATGAAAATGAATTTTGATGCAGGTTAAATTACCTTTTTGCATAATTTTTAAGCGTTAAAACTAGCTTAAACAGTTTAGGTTAATAGATAAAAACTAACTGTCACTTAATAGACGCACCTGATAATGCTTTCAAAACTTTCAGTACCATAAAAACTCTAATTCTCTCTCTAATAAGGTTAAAGAAATACCAGAACAATTATCTTGTCAGGGATGTTGTTTATTTACAATCATTATACATAATATATACAGTGAAATTCTTGAGTTATTTGGTGGTACCAGATAGACAGGTTCACTCAAGTTTATCTGTGTAAAATCACTTAGCTAGATCAGTAAAGAGTTACAGTGACTGGATTTCAGTTAAGTTAACAGTTTTTTAGCAACAGCATAGAATTTTGTTAAACCGGAGGGGTTAAAGGCCTGACAGGCAAGCCCTTAACCCTGTTCCTTCTTGTTTTTGTTGCCTGAAGTATTTCTAACAGTGCTTATATGGAAATATACGCTATGGGCAGGCTACGATCAGGCAACATTGAACTGTTGAAGATATTCTTTCTGTTCAATAGAAGCAAGTGATTGATTCAGGATTGCGGCAATGAGACTTTTGATCTGTGCTTCAGAGAACATGCCTGGCTGCATAGCATATTGATTAGCTTCGGCTGCGGCCTGTTCAGTGGGGTTAAGGCCCATAATGCCTGCAAGCGGGTTTAATAAGCCAGCCTGTTGAGTGGGGTTATTAATACCCTGGAGGCCAGCCATCATATTTCCGGCTGCGGCCTGACCGCCAACCATTAATATTTTGTCGTCGCCGCCGTTAATATTGCCATCTCCGCCGGGCTGAATTTGAACCTTGCCATACTTTTGAGAATTAATCTCAAGCGTATAGCCTTTTAACTTGTCACCATTGAAGGTCTGGGTGACATCCTGGCCATTTTTGTCTAGTATACGTACATTTTCATTCTCTTTGGCGGCTTTAGCCCAGTCACCATCTTTATTGCTGGCGACATTAAACTCGGCTTCAAGATCTTTAAACATTGGCTTATACTGTTCTTTACGGGCTTGCTTTGCGGCCTTTCCAGGATCCAACCCTTCGAGGCCTGCCTGATTGCCGGTAAGTTTATCAGTATTAAGTCCCTGAACGTCGGCGAGCCCCTGACCTCTTTGGGCCAGAACACCTTCCAGCGCTTGAGCTATACCTCTGGCTTCATCTGACGTTTGAGCTGAGTTAATAGCATCTTTGTAGTACCTGATTAACTTATTAAAGTTGTATTCTGCGATACTATTTTGATATTTACCCATCTGCTTGATCAGATTCAATTGGTGCTGGTGCATTTGAGCACTAAATGCTGTCATAGATCTCTCTCCTCTTTTTTAACCGACCCGTTAATACCTGTGTTAGCTGTTAGATGAGTTATTTTTCTCCTTTCTTTTTTCTTTTAAACCTATATTTTATTAAGTTTGGCCAGAAGAGCAAATTTGGGATTCTAAATACTCATTAAGCCTGGCCTGAATTGCTTCAATGTAAGAGAGTTGATGGAAGCAGGGGGTGTGATTCCAGTCTCTCTTAAATTTCCTAAGTTTTAAGTTACGGATAACGCAGTGTTAGATGATATTTTGTTAATGCAAATATGAGATTATTTGAATCCTTTCTTCTCTGATTAACTGTTAATACCTTCTAAGAGGCACATAGCAGATTTTAAAAAACCTTAAATTCCATTAGGCAAAAATTAAACACTTTCTGTTGCTTAAGTAAAATACCTGTCAAGTTTTTTAAAACTATTCAGTACCTTAAAAACTCTAAAACTCTCTTTTGCAAGGTAATAGAAATACCAGAAAAAACGAATGACTGTTAATTAGGCTATACACCTATTATAATCAATATATAACGAAAAAATCTTGAGCCAATGCATTTAGATTTACTGGGTAATTTCATCTATTAAAGATCAATACAACATAATGAAAGATTTATTCTTTTTGCGGGTATTTATGGCTATCAGGCAAAGTTAACCTTTTACGACGAATATCAAGATTGTGTTTATGTAACAGCTTTAACCAAAAATATTTCAAGAACCTTAAACCTGTAAGTCTTCAGAATCTCTGTATCTTCATAACCGTAAACATGTAGCCATGGTTAATATTGGGTTAAATTTCTTAACATAAATATAAATAAGACAGGGTTTTTACATATTTTTATGTAAAAAACATAAAATTTGTTGTACGATAAATTTTAAATAAGGTATTATGCAGAAACATATAGTATAAGTATTTGTTGAGTAAAATGATATTAAAATAGCTATTATCACCCACAATAACGAGAGAAAGCAATAAGGTACGGAGGAAGAATTAGATATATAAAGAATTTGCATAAAGTTTTTTAGCTTTAATATATTATTAGTTATGTACACAGTATAAAGGGAAGTAAATATGCTTAGAGTATTACCCCAGGAACAAATGTGGAAAAAGAGAACCGGCTCAAAATACATTGACTTTCTAAAAACAAAAGGCCAGAACTTTGTTATAAACCAGTTTTTGAACTTTGTTTCAACATCCAGCAAGAAAAACCTGATCATGCTGACAAAAATGTTTGAAAAAATTGCCCACTCAGAGGGAGGCGTACGTCACGCACGCAGAATGAGATGGCTCTTTGAAACAGACCATGCACACCTGCACTGGTGGCAAAAGATTATCGACACACTGGACCCTAATTGCAGAAATAAATTTCTGGCAAATTTCTTCTTACACGGATATTATGGAGATAACCTGAGGAAAAGAGCTCAATATTTTGATAAACACGGTTTTTATCCGCCAACAGTCTTGCTGGCAAGTATTACAGAAAAATGCAACTTTAACTGCGTTGGCTGCTGGGCTTCAGAATATGATCAGAGCAAAGTCAGAGACCTGCCCATCGAAGAATGGGACAGAATATTAGGCGAAGCAAGAGATGAACACGGCATACACATACTGCCAATTGTTGGCGGTGAACCTTTCTGCCGAATGGAATTCTTTGAACTGGCCAAAAAATATGATGACTGCATCTTTCTGGTCTTTACTAACGGCTCACTCTTAACAGATAAAAACATCGAAAAACTCAGACAACTCGGAAATGTCGCCCCAATGCTAAGTCTGGCTGGCTGGGAAAAATCTACAGACGCCATCAGAGGTGAAGGTTGCTTCAAAATGCTTTCAGAAAAAATGGATAAACTCACAAAAGCCGGCATATTCTGGGGTGCATCTCTTACAGCTACCAGACAGAACTCTGAAGAAGTTGTCAGCGACAAGTTTATGAAATGGCTATCAGATAAAGGTTCCCTCTGGACATGGGTTTTTCACTATGTTCCGGTGGGTAATAGCCCTAACCCTGAACTTATACCTGATGCAAAACAGAGAGAATATATTAAACAGAACGTTTATAACGCAAGAAATACACTGCCAATGATGACCGTTGATTTCTGGGGTGATGGCCCTGAAATGATGGGATGTATAGCTGGCGGTAGACAATATATTCATATTAATGCGGCAGGTGACGTAGAACCATGTACATTTGTTCACCTTGCTACACACAACATCAAAGATTGCACTATTACAGATGCCCTGAAGTCCCCATTCTTCCAGGCAATCAGAAAAGGGGCACCGTATGATGGCAATATGATGAGACCCTGTATGATCGTTGATCGTCCATGGGTATTGAGAGGATATTATAAGAAATTTAAACCATATCCAACCCATCCAGGCGCTGATGATTACCTCGTAAAACCTGAATTAACTGAAGCTATCGACAAATATTCACATGATGTTGCTAAAATTATGGATGAAAACTGGGTTAAAGACTACTTTATGACACTGTTCCCGCTGCCAGGAGAATGGTATCACGACCGTGTCGTACTCTGTAGTACTAAAAAACCACACGGCGACAAACACGGTGGATGTGAAGAGCTAGAAGGCGGCTGCCAGTGTGGCAAAGATCTGACAGCACTTGAAAAACTTTCTGCTGACCCGGTGGATGAAGGTGATGTTGAATCTACTGAAGATATTGAAGAAATGGAACTTTCTAAAGTTTAGTAAAGGAGTAGAAAATGCCGCATCAAATTAATCAAGAACTCTGCACAGCCTGCGGAACATGTGCTCCGCTCTGCCCGACAGACGCTATATATAAAACAGAAGATAATAAATACCAGATTAATGCTAATGACTGCGTTGACTGTCAGACCTGCGAAAGGGTTTGTCCTCAAAAAGCTTCTATTGGAGGCCCAAAAGCATATCTAGAGTTAGTCAGCAGCTAAATTGCTCGTTTAATTTGGAGTTATCTATATTATGCTTAAAAAAGAACAAGAACGACTGGTAACATTCCCACAGATGGGCAATCTTGCAGTTCCAGTTGCAGGTATGCTCAGGCATATGGGGGCTAAGATACACTTACCTCCTTATAACAACAAAGAAACACTGACTCTTGGCACAAGACATAGTGTAGAAACCGTCTGCCTGCCATATAAAATCATTCTCGGTAACTTCATACAAGCCCTTGAACGTGGCGCAAACACGATAATTATGTTTCAGGCTCCCGGTACCTGCCGCCTTGGTAATTACGCCGGTAACATTGAAGCAAAGCTAAGAGATCTTGGTTATGAGTTTGATATGATTATCTTTGACCTCTATAAGGGTAAGTTAAAAGAAGTTACAACTAAGTTTGCAGAAGCAAGCGGTGGTTGTAATATTGTTGACCTGGTAAGAGCAACCCGTCTTGGCTTTGCCAAGTTTGATGCACTGGATATTATAGAGAGAAAACTTTTTCAAATCAGGCCCAGAGAAATCAAACGAGGAGAAGCCGAAAGACTCTATAACAGGGGGCGCAGGCTTATTGATAGGGCTAATAGCGTCAGCATGATTAGAGAAACTGTTCAAAAAACTCTTAACAGAATGGATAAAGTGCTGATTGACCCTGATAGAGATATTTTACAGGTTCATCTGACAGGAGAATTCTTTGTTCTGCTGGATCCATTTACCAATATGGAAATAGAAAAAGAGCTTGGCTACCTTGGCTGTGAAGTAGACAGACAGGTTATGCTTAGCGACTGGACCAATAATGCTTTGCTGCCAAGATTTCTCTATAGAAAAATGTCTCATAGAGACAGATCAACAATGTATGCTGCAAACTATATGAATAGAGCCATTGGCGGTGACTGCATTGAAAGCATTGGTGATGCTGTATACGCTTCCAAAAAGCGCATCGATGGTGTTGTTCATCTAGGGCCATTTAACTGTACCCCTGAAATAGTTTCTCAATCTATTTTGCCACATGTAAGTAAAAATGAGGATATACCCGTTCTTAGCCTCGTAATGGATGAGTATACCGGTAAGGCTGGCCTTATTACACGTCTGGAAGCCTTTGTCGATCTTATTAGAAGAAGACGTAATAAGTACTATAAACCCACCCAAAAGGAGCTTGCTCTATGCACATAGGTATTCCACGTTCTCTGGGGTATTATCTTTACTACCCTTTCTGGTACGGATTCTTTAATGACCTGGGTATTGAGGTGATTCTATCCGGAAAAACAAATAAAAAGATGGTTAGCAGGGGCAGTGCACTTGTAGTACCTGAAACCTGCCTGCCTGTTAAGATATATATTGGTCACGTTCTGGATCTGGTAGATAAAAACGTTGATGCTATTTATTCTCCAAGCATTCAATCTGTGGCTTTCAAGATATATAACTGCTCTAAATTAAGAGGGCTGCCTGATTTAGTAAGAAATGTTGTCAGAAAAGACTTCTTGCTAGTAGAACCAACACTTGATAAATCTGAAAAGCACCAGGGGTTACATGAATATCTTTATGATTCAGTAAAACCTCTTGGTATTACAAATAAAAAACAAATCAAAGCTGCTTCAAAAGCTGGCTGGGCATGCCATAATAAATTTATGGATCTGATGCAGGCCGGTTATTACTATGAAACAGCACTGGCAGTTGCCACAGGTAATAAACCTGATGCGGGTGCACTGCCTTCTGATAAACCAATTAATGTTGTTATATGCTCTCATGCATATAACATTTATGATAATTACTTTAGTATGAGGCTGGTTAAGAAACTTAATGCCCTTGGTGCAAATGCTATAGTGCCTGATTCAGTTAAACGTGAAGATCAATTTGCAGGTATCGAAAAACTTGGGGCTGTTTTATACTGGGCTAATGAGACTGAAGTTACAGGTGTTGCCGGACACTATATGTATGATGATAATATTGACGGCATTATTACTATGACTGCCTTTGGCTGCGGCCCTGATTCACTTATGATTGAGCGAATTACCAGAAAGGCAAAAAGAGCTAAAAAGCCTGTTTTAAACCTGACAATTGATGAACATACTGGTGAAGCTGGCTTTATAACTAGACTGGAAGCTTTTACAGACATGCTGCTTAGAAGAAAACGTAAAAGCATTATTACAACACTTAATAAACAAGTTTCTTCATCCTCTAATGCAGATAGCAACCTTGAATTACAACATATAGAAAAAGTTAGTATAGGATAAAATACTTATGAAGATTTCTTTTCCGCATATGGGTACCCTGTCAATAGCCCTTGCAGGTGCTATTAGAAGACTCGGTGGAGAGGTTATCATTGCCCCTTATAACAGCAAAAAAACTCTTTCGCTGGGCACAAGACACAGCCCGGAGGCGGTTTGCCTGCCATATAAACTGGTGCTTGGAAATTATATTGAAGCCATTGAACTGGGTGCTGAAGCCTTGTTAATGCTGGATAGCCCGGGTATATGCAGATTAGGACAATATTCTCGCTCTTGTCGTGGAGCATTAAAGGATCTTGGCTATGGTGATGTAAAATTTATCAACTTTGATCTGTATAAAGGAAAACTCATTGAGCTTGCTACAAAGTTTGGTGAGGCAACTGGCAATAAGAACTATTTGGATATGATGGCTGCTGTTAATCTTGCGCTGGTCAAAATAGATGTTGTTGACCAGCTTGACCACTCACTGGCTTACTATAGGGCAAGAGAAATTAAGCCAGGCATAGCTGATACTAAATATAAAAAAGGTCTTAAAGCTATTGACGCTGCTATGACCCCTAAAGATACTAAAAAGGCACTTCAGTATGGGCTTGAGGAGCTTAAAAGCACTCCTGTTGATGCTGATAGAGAGGTCTTAAATGTTGATCTGACAGGTGAAATATTTGTTGTTCTGGATCCTTTTTCAAATATGGATATTGAAAAAGAACTCGGTAAACTGGGTGTTCACGTTCACAGGCGTTTGAACCTGAGCGACTGGACTAAAACTTTCCTGATGCCAAGGTGGCTAAGAAAAGATGAAACCCATGAAGAAATTGCCACAAGGTATGCCAAAAACTATCTTTCTAGAGATGTAGGTGGAGATGCAATAGAGTCTGTTGGTGATACTGCAAGGGCTGGTGCTAACAAGACTGATGGGGTTGTTCACCTGTTGCCATTTACCTGTATGCCTGAAATAGTCTCTCAAAACATTCTTCCTAATGTCAGGAATGTCGAAGATATACCTTATTTATCACTCGTTCTCGATGAGCAAATGGGCAAAGCAGGCTTTATAACCCGCCTTGAGGCTTTTGTTGATCTTCTTAAGAGAAGAAAGAACTCTCTCAAGCTGAGTGAAGCAAAGCAGGCCAGCAATTTAAAAGCAGAACCAGACGAAAAAGTTCCCGAGCTCGTTGGAGCAAAATAAATACGTACCTTATTATATGTTTCTTATTGGCTGTCAGTAATTCTGACGGCCTTTTTTCTGGCAGAGTCTTTTGCCTGGCGGTTATTCAACAAACAATTTAATCATTCACTTGTTGATGCTTGATCCTTCTTAACTTTCTTGCCTGTTATGCCATATACAGTAAAATTAGTCTTATTGAACAAGTTCAAGAAAGGGTATTTTTATGAATTCAGCAGAATCTATGGCAAACGATATTCAAAATAAGAAAAAATTTGAAATAAAAGAAGACAGCAAAGAGTATTATAACGAAATGGGCCTGTTGCTTGCATCAGAAGGCAAACATGTTAAAGCTCTTCAGGCTTATAATGCTGCTATTGATCTTGAACCGGAATTTACTCTACCCTGGTTTAACAAAGGAACCCTGCTTACACAACTCGGGCAGTTTGAAGAAGGTCATCAGTGTTTTGATGTAGCAACTACACTTGATCCTGCGTTTAAAGAAGCCTGGTTTAATAAAGCATACTCATACAGACTAACGAATCAACCTTTAAAAGCTCTTCAATGTCTTGAAAAAGCTATTGATAGTGATCCTGAATTTAGTGTGGCCTTAATGCATAAGGTTTATACATTGATGACATTAAAGAATTATGCTGATGCCTCTGAAACAGCAGACCAATACCTTTCACAGGACTATCATAACAGTCAGGTATGGTATGAAAAAGGCATTGCTTTGAACCATCTTGGCAAATATCAGGAAGCACTCACCTGCTTTGATACTGCTATTGACCTTAAACCGGAATTTACAAAAGCTATCTCCGCAAAGGGTTATATACTGGGTAATAAGGGCGAGTATGAAAGTGAAATAGATTGCTATAACAAAGTGTTAGAGCTGGAACCTACAAACACACTTGTATGGAACAATAAAGCCAACTCTCTTAACCGTCAGGGTAAATTCAGAGCAGCCTATGATTGCTGTGAAAAGGGTTTACAGACAAACCCGGAATATAAAGAGCTCTGGCAAAACATGTCTATTGCCCTTAAGGGCCTCGGAAAAATAGAAGAGGCAAGGCAAATAAGGAAAAAATACAGCTAAAATAAACACGATAAGTTAAGTATTAGTTTATTAATAATTTAAGATAAAATTATACTGGTTAAATTAGTAAAAATTTACCATTTCCCCTTTAATTTTTATAGAAGTTTTTTTTGATTAATCTTTTTTATCAGGTAAAATAAAATTAATGATAACAGAGATTAATATTCATTTTTGGCATGAGACAGTAACAAGATGATTGACAGGTGAATGATATGATCGAATTAAATAACAAAGAACCTGAAGTGAAGGAAAAGAAAAAATACAGGCTGGTAACCAGAAGTGATTTTGACGGGCTTGTAGCTGCTGTATTATTGAAACACATAGATTTAATTGATGATATCAAATTTGTTCATCCTAAAGACATGCAAGATGGTATTATTGAAATTACTGATAGCGATATAACTACAAACCTGCCCTATGTTGAAGGAGTTCATCTGGCTTTTGACCATCATTTGAGTGAGATAACAAGATTACAAGGCCAAAAACCCAATCATATAATAGAACCAGAAGCAATGTCAGCAGCTAGAGTAGTATATAACTACTATGGAGGAGGTAAAACTTTTCCGCTTGAATGGAACGATATGATGGAAGCTGTTGATAAAGCTGATGCAGCACAATTTACAGTAGATGAAATACTTAACCCGTCAGGATGGGTGCTTCTTAACTATATTATGGATCCCAGAACAGGACTCGGGCGTTTCAGAAATTTCCGTATCTCTAATTATCAACTGATGATGCACCTGATTGATTACTGTAAAAATCATACCATTGAAGAAATTATGGAAGTGTCTGATGTAAAAGATAGAGTTGATCTATATATGGAACATCAGGAAAAATTTAAAGAACAGCTAAGAAGATGTTCTACTATACATAAAAATCTTATTGTTCTTGATTTAAGAGAAGAAGATCCTATCTGGCCAGGCAACCGCTTTATGATATATGCTCTTTATCCTGACTGTAATATCTCTATTCACGTTATCTGGGGGCTTAAGAAACAGAATACTGTCTTTGCTACTGGCAAATCAATTGTTAATAGATCATCAAATACTAATATTGGCGAACTGATGCTGAAATATGGCGGTGGTGGTCATAAAAATGCCGGAACATGCCAGGTTGATAACGACAAAGCTGAAGAAATACTTAAAGAGCTTATTGAACAGATTAATACAGATGGTTAGGCTCTTTTACCTCGTTTTTTAAATAAAAGATCTTTGAATATAGTGAACACATAATTTAATACCTCTTAAGTTAAGTCTTTTATAAATAAGAGCTTGATTTTTTTAAATGTATTTCAAATGCGTTTACTATAACTCAAAACAACACCTCTATCATCAAAACTAAGCTCCTATCTGAACAATTGAATATTTATTTTGTTAAAAGGTTTATGCATAAATTGAAAACAACATAATTTATAATTTTAGTTATACCATTCCACATAAATAATTAATATATGCTGATAGAATTCAGTAGGGTGTTTTTGCCCGCTGTGCGGGCAAAAACACCCGGCCTCTATAATCTGGAATCTATACATTACTTTCAAGGATCAGTATATATAATTGTATATTAAAGAATTTGTTTTTATGACCCGAGACAAGTAAAATGAAGTCAGTCAATTGATTCATTTATAAAGTATTCTATGTAATTATGATTCAGTTATTACCCACAATTTCAGAAAGACTAGGACATTTAAGAGTTTTAATGAAGGAAAATTCATTAAATGCGCTGATTATTACTTCAAAAGATGAGTTTTTAAATGACTATGTTGACAAAAGCACCTGCCTGAGAACCTTTCTATCAGGTTTTAATGGCAGTGCAGGAGATTTGTTTATTACCCTTGACAATGCATACCTGCTTGTTGACGGACGATATCACACACAGGCCGAATATCAGGTAGATAAGAATATTTATACTATTGAAAAGGTCGGTATAGACGATGAAGGCAACCGTATTAATGAACTGTTGCAGGATCGTCATATTAAAATCATTCAAAAACTCTCAAGAGGCAAAAACCTTATTACAGGGTATGATCCTCGTCAGTTTAGCGTTAAAATGCTTTCATATATGAGAGAAAAAATAAATGCTGTAACTAAAACAACTGTTTTTACTCCCCTCAGTAAAACCTTTCTTGATGAAATTAAGCTTGAACCAGAAAAAAAAGAACTTAAACCGGTTTATACCGTGCCAGAGGAAATTAGCGGATTGTCAGCTTTGAAAAAACTCCAGATTGTAAGGCAAAAGTTTAATAAACTGAATATTAATGCCCTCTTTTTAACCAAACTTGATGAGGTTTCCTATATTACAAACCTCCGCAGTGATGAAATAGAACTGAGTTCAAGCTTTAAAGGTTATCTTTTTATTTCTAACAACGAAGCTTTCATTTTTTCTGATCCTGAAAAGTTTGGATGTACATGCCTTAAACAAATGTATGATGGTTTTAGTATTTTATCTATTAAAGATATGGAGGATACTTTACGTTCATATATCTCAAGACAGGAGGATAAATTCCACATAGGTTATGATCCTACCTCGACAACATGCGCTTTACAGGAAAAGCTTAATACGCTAATCAGTAAACAGTGCAAGATTATAGCACTGGATATAAATCCTGTTAAGAAGATGAAAGCCATTAAGAATGATGTCGAGCTGGAATATATTAAAAAATGCCTACAGAAAGCAGATAATGCTTTTAAAAGACTTATTGAGCAGGTAAATACAGATATTAATGCCGGCAAAATACTCACAGAAAATGACATTAAACAAAAAATACTGATGCTTTTTAAAGCCTATGGGGGCTATAAACCCAGCTTTGAGGTAATTTCTGCTACCGGTAAAAACACTGCTATAGTACACTATACAGCAGCCAGTGAAGATGAAAAGGTTCATAAAAACAGCCTTGTTTTGTTAGATAGTGGAACATACTTCCAGGGAGGTTATGCTACAGACCTTACAAGGACTTTTGTTGCTGGTGGCTGTGAAGCCAGACCAGATGAAAAACTTAAACGCATTTATACTATTGTTCTAAAAGCATCTATAAGGGGTCTAAGGGCTGAAATACCGCCGGATAGTGACGGTGTTTATCTTGATGGTATTGTCAGGTCTATTATTACAAATTACGGTTTTGACTATAATCACGGCACAGGACATGGCATAGGGATCTGTGTACATGAATCACCTCCATCAATAATTTATGGCTTAAGTGGTTCTATAAAACTTAAGAAAAATATGGTATTTTCAATAGAACCAGGTATCTATCTTGAGGGCTGGGGAGGCGTTAGAATAGAAAATATTGTCACACTTGCTGACCACCCTGATAAAGAAGGCTGGTTGATCGTCAAATGCCTTACATACGCTCCGCTGGATGAAAACCTGATTGATTTTTCAATGCTCAACAACTGTGAAAAAGCTTTTGTTGAAGATTATAAGCGTAATTTTGTTGATATACCCCCTGAAAAACTTTAACTGGAGTGTTTTATGACTGTCCAAAATTTTGATCTTATAGTAACAGGCGGTGGCCCTTCAGGATGTGCAGCAGCTATCTCTGCAGCCAGAAAAGGCTTAAAGGTCTTGATCGTTGAACAAATGGGCTTTCTTGGGGGATCTGCTACAGCAACATACGTTACTCCAATGATGAAATCAGCCCTGACTGATGGCACGATTCTTGGAGGGACTATCTATAGAGAAGTTCTTGATAGAATGCGACAGGAAGGCTATGCAGAAGTTTATTCTGATGGTAACCCGGGCTGGTTTGCACCTGAAATGATGAAGTTTACACTGGATGAAATAATGGAAGAAGCAATGGTAAAGGTGCTTTTTCATTCCAGTTTGTTAGAATGTCAGGTTAGCAGAAGGCTCATAAAAAAGGTAAATATTCTTACCTGTGGCGGTCTCAGGCAACTATCTGCCCGTTATTATATTGATGCTACTGGTGATGCGGCTCTTGCAGCAGCAGCAGGTGTACCATTTGAGGTAGGTAAGGATGGTATTACACAGGCAATGTCTCACAGGTTTATGATGACAGGAGTTGAAATAGATAAATTTGCTGACTGGCTTGAGCAGATTGACCCGGATAAGAATGTTTCTCCTGTTTATCGAACTGATAAAGGTGAAATTCTTCTTACTACTGCTTATACATCTGAAGATAAACCCTGGGCTTTAAGGCCATACTTTATGGAAGCTATAGTTAACAGGTTACTAAAACCCTATGATGCTGATTATTTTCAACTTTTTACCATACCGGGTCAGAAAGGCACTGTGGCTTTTAATTGTCCGAGGATATATTCTAAAAAGCCTCTATCGCCATTGAATCCTGTTGATATTAGCTATGCCCAGATTTCAGGAAGAAAACAGATTAAAAGACTGGCAGGGTTTTGTAATAAATATTTTCCGGGGTTTGAGCATGCTTATATATCAAATATAGCACCAAATATAGGCATAAGAGATTCTAGACGAATAAAAGGCAAATATACTTTGACACTTGAAGATATTAAATCAGGTAAAAAGTTTAACAATGCTGTTGCAAGGTGTAACTATCCGGTGGATGTTCACTCTTCTTCTGATAATTTACCGGGTGGCCTAACCTACCTTGATCAGTCTAATTATTATGAAATACCGCTGGAATCTCTTGAAACAAACGAAATAGAAAACATGCTTGTCGTGGGACGCTCTATCAGTGCAGAATTTGAAGCTCAGGCATCGTTAAGAATACAGCCTGTCTGCTGGACTATGGGTGAATCTGCCGGCAATATTGTAGCTGAACGACTGCTCTCCTCTCAGGGGATGGCTGAAAATCTTTAAAATAAATCATTAAAGCGATCTACATGCCTGGTGGAGCAAAAAAGAGATTGATTGCAGGGTCACTCTCAAAAAAAAAGCCCGGTTTCCCGGGATAAAATGTTAAGGCAGTTAGTTTAAGCTTTTATTACTCTAAATAAATTTCATTTACTTTCTCTACGCTGCTGCTCCGCCTACCATTGGGTTATTCATGAATTGATTCATGTTGTTGAGGCCGAGCATATTAAGGGCGTTCATAGTATTGTTACCGTTGCCATTTTTAGCTCTCATAGCTCTTGCTTCTAGAGCATCAAGAATTTGAGCTAACTGGCCTTTGTCGCCGGATTCTAGCGCTTTGCCAAGTTGTGCCTGGTCAACCTGTGCACCGCTATTGATTTGCTGAACTAACTGTTGGGTTTGGGGGTTTTGACCGTTCTGGGGCTGGAACGGGTTTTGTGCTTGTTGATCTTGTTGACCTTCACCTTTTTGAATGCCTTTTTCAGCTCTCAGGGCATTAATTTTCTGGATAGCCTGATCAGCGAGTTGTGAAGCCTGTGCAGGATCTTGAGCCTGTTCAGCTTTGCTAATTAAATCCATAATTTCACTTAACGGATCAGCACCTTTAGCTTCTTCTGGAGCTTTTGCTTCTTGAGCAGGTGCAGCTTCTTCAGCAGGTGCAGCTTCTTCAGCAGGGGCAGCTTCTTCTTTAGCTTCTTCAGGGGCTTTAGCTTCTTCAGGAGCTTTAGCTTCCTCAGCAGGTGCAATAGCTTCTTGAGCTTTGTCGCTAACTTTAACTTCCTGACCGGCTTTGACTTCTAAATTAGCTAATGCCTGTAAATCTTCCGGTGAAGGATTATTAAGATTAATTCCAGCGTCTAATGCAGCCTGTCTAATAGCAGGGTTTGCATCGACAATAGCCTGTATTTCCTGTTTAACTTCTGCCGGATCTACTGTTCCGTCTTCTTTCATACTGTTGGCCTGAGCAATGTCACCAACGGTAGCAGAACTGTGCGGATCCTTGTAAACACCTTCCTGTATACTGCCGTTATTTTTAATATCTTGAGCTCTGTTACTCGGTTGCGTACTATTTACATCAGCACTCTTAGGTTCAACTTTAGGTTGCTCTTGCTGAGTTTTTTGAGTATTTTGTGTTTGCTGTTGAGTTTGTGTGCGTCGTACTTCGTTAACAGCCATAAAAACAATTCCTCCCGTATAGATTCCGTAACTTAATTTCTTGAGAAAAACGTAACTAAATAGAAAAACTCCTCTATAGATAAAAAAACAATCAAGACTTTCGAATTGCCCCCCTGAAACAACTGTGGTATATGAATTATTAAGGAAAAAATCCTGAATCCTTTTAAAATATATAGTGGATATATAGAGAGTATATACTAACGATATAAAATTTCTTTCTGGATTGTAATATTTTATGTAAACTTATATTAAATTACTATCCTGTCAGGCTTTTTTGCTTAACAGGATATTAAATGTATTATGGCAATTAAGTTTAACCCGGTTGATTCATGGATTTACCTGCCAGGACTTTTGATGACTTCTTTAAGAGCATGAAATCACTATAACTGGAATATTGGCGCTTTAAAAAATTTATTTTTGTATGATTTCAACCATTAACATAATTTATACAGTCGATGACATACAGTATACTTGTAACTGATAATTATTATAGGGATTAATACAAAGACTAATGAACCATCTAATACTTAACTGATTAATTAAATGAAACATTTTTATACTCTTATACTTGCAATATTATTGATTATCCTGACAGCAGCTGATGCGCTTGCCTTTGACATTCGTATTGGCTTAAAAACACGTGTTGCAAAAAGCTCTATCGGAGCACAACATGATAGTGCTATAGTTGCTAAACGTACAAATAAACCTCTTATTAAAATTAATAGAATGGAAAAATATTCAGTATACGCCGAAAATAATACAGTGTTAATTAAAAAAGACTCTGTTAATAAGGTTTATAATACCGGCCAGGATGCAATATACATTATACCTGTAGATAATAATTCTCTCGTATATTGCGATAGTCGCTGGTACAGAGGTAGCTTAAAACTACTCGCAAAAGGAAATTACATTACTGTGGTAAATGTAGTTGAACTTGAAGACTATATTAAAGGGGTTGTACCTGCTGAAATGCCAGCTAACTGGAATACTGAAGCTCTCAAAGCTCAGGCAATAGCCGCAAGAAGCTATGCACTGGCTAATTTAAACAAACGCCGCTCAGAAGGCTATGATCTTGACACATCTACCAATGATCAGGTCTATAAAGGTGCTTCAGCAGAAACATATCGCTCAAATGTAGCAGTAGAAACAACAAGAGGACAGGTTATTGTCCATAATGGCCGTATAATACCCGCTTATTATCACTCAAGCTCGGGCGGTGTAACAGAAAATGATGCATGGTCCGGTAAAATAGGTTTTGTAAGGATTGTAAGAGACTATGATCAGCAATCACCCCGTGCACAGTGGTCAAAGATCTTAGAAAAGAACCAGATTAGCTCTAAACTATCAGCAAGAGGATATAGTGTAGGTGAACTTTCAGCTATCTTACCTGTTTCACGCACAGAAACAGGCCGGATCAAAAAACTAAGGCTCACAGGCACTGCCGGCTCTGCCCTGATAGATGGCGAACAATTCAGAAAAATGTTTGACCTGCCAAGCAGTCTATATTCCATTTATATCAACTCAAATAATATTATAATTAATGGTAAGGGCAGCGGGCACGGTGTTGGAATGTCACAGTGGGGTGCTAAAGACCTTGCAGATAGAGGTTATAATGCTTATCAAATACTCGGATATTATTTCAACGACGTCTCAATCAAAACTCTTTCAAGCAGCAATACCTGATATACCAAGCCATAAAACATAATGATAAATTTACCCGCCCTGTATCTTTTAAAATCTAATCACTTATAACGTTTATTATAGAGCTTTTAAATATAGAGAGATTTTTGTATGTTAAACCTTGGTGTTTATACTACATTATCTAGATTTTCATTGATCTTGAGCTGCTTAGCTATGCTATGAGTGAAAAATAAAAAAAGAAATTTTTAAAAGGGTTTTAAATGGTGCTTGACGAACATTAAAAATTGTAAAAACAAATATTTTTTTTTTGAAATCTGTAAAACTCTTGATATAAGATAGATTGCATAATAGCCCGATATTTTTAGCCTAAACTGCTAGCAACAAATCATTTTGAGGGGCATTTAATATGTAGCATCCTAATTTTTTGTCAACACCCTTGAAATACTATTTATGTCTCTTAATGTTGACGACTGGGCGATCAAAATTCAACCTCTGAGATAATATTCGCTAGAATGCTTTTTATTTAACAAGCAATATCTTGATTAAATGATTTTGCATTATTACCTCTGGAGAAATAATGAGCGGTATTACACCTCTACAAACGAATAAAACTTTTATGCCAGGTCAAAACGCTTCTCTGGCAAAAGGTTCTCCTTCTTTTGGCTCCAGTAAATTGTTAAATACACTGGGCAAAGTAGGTAATGATGCAGGTATGGTTACTATGTCGACCTCATTAGCCATTATGGCGTTGAGGCCAATTGTAACCCTAATGGATAAAAACGCCGAAAAAGATGAAAAAATATATGCTGCAGCCTGGATATTTGCCCTGTCGGCTGTTGGCTTTACTGCACAGGCACTGTTAAAAAGACCATTTGATAAGATTGCAGCTAAAGTTTCTAAAGATGTATTGAAACTGACTGGTGATGCTGCCAAAGGTGCAGGTGAATTTGTTAAGTATGGTCTCTTTAACGCTGCCGCAATTGCTTATACATATTTAAATACTCGCTATGTCGGCAGAGTAATGGATTTCTTTAGTGAAAAAATTACAGGTAAGCCTTTCAGAAAAGATAAAAAACAATTAACTCCTGAAGAAGAAGCTAAAGACAAGAAAAAAGACAAAATGATCTTTTCTGTTCTCGGCGCTGCCGGTGCCTTTATAGGTCTTAACATGATTGGCAGAGCTCTTACAGGCAGACCAATTGCATCAGATGCTTTATCAAAAGGCATAAAAAGCACTGTAAGCTTTCTTCAAAAAAATTCAGGTATGTTTAGAAAACTACAGGGCTCTCTTGGTAATCTCAAAGGCAAGATGGCCAACTGGGCACAGGGTCATACATCTTACTTTACAAAGCAGGCTACCGCTGGCGGCGAATGGATAACCCGTAATATGATGGCTAATGCAATTGTGAGGCCGGTTATAGCTTTATTCAGTGGGCAGCCTTATGTTGCCATAAGATGCTTTATAGATGAAGGTATCGGTATACTTGCTATGAAAGGCATTGGCAGACCGCTTTCAAATGCTGCTGCTGGCCCGCTGACAAAATTCTTCCAGAGAGGCGGTGCAAAGCTTGGTAAAGCTGAATTAACAGGCATTAAAGCCCTGTCTGACCAGCTCATTATGAATATTGGTGTTCTTTGTATCGCACTTGGCTTCTTTAACAATGCTTTTTCTAAAAAAGTTGTTTCATTTATGGATAAATTCAAGAAAAACCCGGATGAAAACAAACAAAATGAACAGGAATATAAAGAATTTAGGAGGCAGTTTATACCAGCAGTATCGCTCAATAGTGGCAATTTAAGGGTGCAACATGCCACAAACCCAGAGGAATGGCTTTCAGCCATCAATGATCCCGGCCAGGTTCAGGCTACAGAGGGTGTTATCAAACAATTTAAAACCGGGGCCCGGGTATAAAAAAGAAGAGGCTATGATTTAGTCCATTTATCAATGTATGCTTTGATGTTAAACTTGGACTTTAGTCCATTATAGTTCATATAGCGTATCTTGCCAAAAACTGGCCGTTCTGTCCAGCCTCTATCGTGTACACCTGCAATGCTCCACATTATACCTGTATACCCATTAGGATCACGGCCATCAAGCTCATATTTATCATTCAGATAGATGGCAAATTCAAGAGCCTGTTCGGGTGATTCAGTCCATTCGAAGATCTTTTTAGCCCAGTACATTCTCATATAACCTTGCATTTTACCGGTTTTGATCATTTCAAGCTGGCAGGCATTCCAAGCATCTTCGTGGGTTTGAGCGTTTTCAAGCTCTTTCAAAGTGTAAAGGTAGGGTCTGATATCATCTTTATGCGCCTCGTAGGTCTTTTTAACCCACTCAGGTATGGCTTTAAGATTGTCATAGTCGGAATTATAAAAACAATAATTATCTGAAAGCTCTTTTCTGACGATAAGTTCTTCAAGATATGATTCTTTTGATTCTTCGTTTGCTTTAGCCCTGTTGACTTTAAGAGCAATTTGCAGGGCTGAAATCTGTCCGAAATGAAGGTAAGGAGACATATTAGAAAGAGCATCACAGGCCGGGTCGTTTCTGTCTTGGCCATATTTATCAAGTTTTCTGGTAATAAAATGGTCAAGCATCTTGTTTGCAGCCTCTTCACCGGGAGTAAGCCAGTCAACTTCACTTACTGTTTGATCTATTTTCAGGCTGCTGTGTATGTTTTTCCAGTTGACAGGAGCAAAATTGATATTGCATTCAACCGGGTGCTTTTGCAATTGAGGTGGATCAAAGAGATAATCATTTAAAAGCCTGTGAATTTTAGGTCTTATGGTTCTTGCAGCGTATTCCTGTTTTTGAGATGCGACCCTGCACGGAACAATATTATGAGTATCCACTTCATCAAAGGGTATGCTGATAGCCTGGTTGACTTTTTTCTGCCATTGTTGTTTGATTCTGAGCGGGTCAAAGTCAGTTATCAGGTATCCTGCTTTGATGCTGTTGAGAAAGGCCGGTATTTCTTTATATGGCTGGCCTGTAAGCATCATAAAAGGTATATTTTTCTCTTTAAGATTGTGTTCAATTTCTTTGAGCCCCTTGAGCATGAAGTTATACTGCCTGATAGTAGCACCTATAAATTCAGGTACCAGGCAAAAAAGCACTATAAGAGGGCAATTATACTTTAAAGCTTTTTCCTGTGCATGAATGAGGGCATGGTTATATCGAATACGCTGATCTCTGGAGGTCCAGTAGACAATGCTGCCACTGGAATAACTGTGTTTATTTAGTTTACAGATTCTTGTTGAATTCATTAAGAAGCATGCGTCCTATAAATTGAGTACCTTTTGCTTAATCAGTCCTGAATCCGTAGAACCAGTCAGAGTTTGAAGGGGTACAGAGGTTTATAATTATTTGCTGCACTGGTGTATCAGGTGGCACAATAATTAAGTTGCTATCACTGTATTTACGTGATTCAGTTAACCTGTCTTCTTCGTATAGCCTGTATTCAAGAAGACTCAGAGTGCTTGAAGGGCATTCTATCTGATAATGCTGGAGATTTTTGACAGGTATAACAGATTTTTTATTCTCTACATTTGAAATAGTCAAAAGCCAGAACTTTATTTCATAAGGGAGTTCAAATCTCAGTCTAACCTGCATATTCTGGTGATCAAGATAAAAGGAAGTGTCATTAGTGCAGAGGTAATTGAGTTTATACCATTTGAAGCTGAAGGCTGGTGAGGCGATTAAAAAGAACAATAATAATGTAATATACATGTGTATTTTCATATGCTGGCCCTTGAAAGCTTTTTTATGATTGGTATATCAGCATTAGCGAAGGTAAATGACTCTAATTCACTAATCCTTGCCCATTGAACCCTGTCGTGATCGGTTGGTTTTAGCTCCCCGGAAAGATGATGAGCGAAGAAGGCAAGCAATTCAATTGATACATGAGGATAATCATACTTTGAAGAGCAGAAGAAATTTTTAATTTCTGTTTCGATGCCAAATTCTTCGTAAAGTTCACGTTTGAGGCATTCTTCAGGTGTTTCGCCGGGTTCAATCTTTCCCCCCGGTAATTCCCATTGATATTCAAGGGGGTCACCTTTTTTTCTTCTGGCAATCAGTATTTTGTCGGCTTTTTGGATAATGGCAGCGGTTACGATAATCATTGCAGACACAATTTTATTTTTGTAAAAACTCTAAAAGCCCTTTGAGAGGCTTTCAGAGGCGAAACAACAATGCTATAATCAGGTTTAGCCTTTAGAAGGCTGTTTTAACTTGATATCAAGTGCTGAGTTGTGTCCCATTACATAAACAGCACAGGTCTTATAAGCTTTAATGTACCAGGCGCACTTTTCCTGCTCACATAATCTTGGTATATCCTGTCCAGCGCTGATCAAAGGGCATACCGGGATGTTTCCTTCTTGCATATATTACTCCTTTACATTGATTCGGGCGCATTTACCTCTAACAATTTTAAACCATTATACAATAAGATGCGGGTTGCATATATCAAAGATAATCTGGCTTCTTGCAGATCTTTAGAAAGGTTAGCTGTTTGAGAAAGGTTTAAAACACGACATTCAGAATAGAAAGAGTGGAAACAACTTGCCAGATCTATTAAATAGCGTGCAATATAATGAGGTGATCTATCACGTCCTGCTTTGATGACGGTATCTTTAAACGACTCAATATGTAAAATCAAGTTTTTAGTAGCAGAAATTTGTTTTTCATCTATATTTTGCCACAGATAGTCAAGAATTTCTGGTTTATTTTGAACATTGTTCAATATGATATCGAGTTCTTCTGGATTATAGATAGGTGGAAGTGTTTGATTGTTTTCATGATCCAGCCTTTCAGTAGTTGCAGTCCTTATTATACTGGAGCATCTAGCATGTGCATACTGCACATAATACACAGGGTTCTCGTCAGAAGCAGACTTGGCAAGATCCACATCGAAGTCCAGTGTAGAATCAGTGCTTCTGGAAACCATCCAGAATCTTGTGGCATCGACACCTACTTCTTCTACGAGGTCGCCAAGAGTAAGCATTTTCTTGCGTTTGCCCATACGAACCTGTTCGCCGCCAATGATTAGATTAACCATCTGTCCGATGATGACTTCCAGCGTATCAGGTGGATATCCCAGTGCCTGAATGGACGATTTCATTCTGGCTACGTAACCGTGGTGATCAGCTCCCCAGATATTTATGAGGTGCTGGTATCCTCTGTCAAGTTTGTCTTTATGATAGGCGATATCAGCTGTCAAATAGGTAAGCGATCCGTCAGATTTTTTAATGACTCTATCCTGGTCATCAAGAAATCTAGAAGAAGCAAACCATACGGCGCCATCTTTATCATAGAGAGCATCTTTTTCTCTTAAATAGTCAATAATAGTACTTACGCTACCTGATTTGTGAAGTGATGACTCATAAAACCAGGTATTGAATGTTGTTTTAAATTTTGTTAGAAGCTCTTTTTGTATTTCAATATTAAGTTTTTTACCATAAGCAGAAAGCTCTTGAATGGTTTCAGCTGCTGGAACATAGAGATCATCAACGATTTCAGCTGTTTTTTTGAAGAGTTCAGCTTTGCCAGGGTTTTCAGAGACATATTGCCTGGCCTGTTCTATGAGATAATCTCCCGGATAGAAGTTTGCTGCTCTCGGGTCAGTTTCTTTATCCGGCGGAAAATAAACGCTGTCATCTATTTGTTGCAGCACTCTTAGGAACAGTGAATACCCCAGATTGTTTATCTGGACTCCTGCATCATTGATATAGAACTCTGTTTCCACGTCATAGTTAAGAAATTTAAGTATATTTTCTATCGAACTTCCCAGGGCTGCCCATCGTCCGTGGCCAATATGAAGAGGGCCTGTCGGGTTGGCAGAGACATATTCCAGTAGTACTTTAAGTTTATTGCCTTGATTACTTTTGCCATAATCCTGTTTTTTATCCAGTACCTCACTGATAATGGTATTTATATAGCTATAAGACAGAGATAAGTTAATAAAGCCGCCTACTACAGAGGCCTGAAATTGATTATTGTCTTCAGAATTAATGTTTTTAACAATTATCTCAGCAATTTTAGGAGGTGCCATGCGTGCATCACGGGCCAGAAAAGATATATTGCAGGCGAAGTCGCCAAATTCAGGTTTTCTAGCTTTTTCAATGATAATTCCATCTAATATTTTGGGTTCTAATTCTTTTAAGGCACCCAGTTCGCCAGATTCAATAGATTTAATGACAGCCTTTTTAAGAATTTCAGCAATAAAATCTTTTATCATTCTTTAATCATATCCTTATCAGCTCAGTACGAGGTCGAAACAAAAATGACCTATATGACTTTGTCCACTCCATAAATCATACAACAAATTCAAACATCCACCGTCAGTGTTTATGTAGTGTTCAAGTCTTTTGGTATAAGACCTCAGGATCAATGAATTACCTGTAACATAGTAATAACAGGTATGCCACTTGCCTTCAGTAAACAATTGCCTTGAATGAACGTCACCTATACGAATTAATGAAAGTGAATCATTGTTAATTTTTACTGTCGTAATAAGCTTTTGACCTTCTATATTGCTCTCATATACAATGTATGAGACGCCTTTTTCATTCTTATAGAGAGTGCCTATAGTTGTTTCTTCTATTTCGTATGGCTGAAGTTCACCCAGACATTGTGTTAGAGTTGATTCTATGAATACTTTACGCTTTAGTTTTTCCATCTAAACTCACTCCAAACTCCTGTTATTTGTGGTATGGTTCACCTTTAATGATTCTAAATGCCCTGTATAACTGTTCTATTAAAATAAGTCGAGCCAGCTGATGCGGAAAAGTTAGTTTGGACAGGGCCAGCACAGTATCTGATTTGTCTAATAGTCCTTTAGATAAGCCGTTTGCGCCGCCAATAATAAAACAAATTTCATTTTTACCAGTGGTTTCAGTAATATTTTTCAGTGTTTCTGCAAATTCTAAGCTATTCAATTGTTTGCCATGTTCATCCAGTGCTATTAAACAGGTTTCACTGGATACATATTGACTGATTTTTTCGGCTTCCTGATCTTTGATTTTCTCTATCGGCATAGAAGATTTAATTTTTTGAGCATCGACCTCCTTTATTTTTAGCTTGCAGTAAGGTTTTAGCCTTTTGGTATATTCTTCAATCCCTTTCAGGATATAATTTTCTTTGATTTTAGATACTGCAATCACTTTAATTATCAAGATTACCTCTGATCATCAATTTATTTTAGTGCGTAAAATGTATTATTCTGGCTACCGAAGAAGACCACACCTTTGTAGACAGAAGGTGATGAGATAACATAGTCTCCGGGTGTAAAATTCCAGAGTGGGGATCCATTATTTGCATTGACTGCAAAGAACAGCTTGGCAGTGCTGCCAATATAAACTATGCCATCAGATACTGCCGGAGAACTCACAGAAGTTTTACCTCCAATGAACTTTCGCCAGGTCTGATCACCTGTATCACAGTTAAATGCGTATACATACTGATCATCAGAAGCTATTATGACTCTGTTGTTATATATTGCAGGTGATGATAAGACGTGTCCACCTGTTCTTATGGACCATACAGGAGCCCCCGTCGTAGCATTTATGGCGTATACTTTTTTATCCCAGCTGCCTATAAAGACTTTATTATTGCTGATAGCAGGTGTAGAATAAATAAATCCACCAGTTTCAAAGAACCATTTGAGTTTACCTGTTTTAGCATCCAGTGCATACAGGTTTTTATCATTATTACCGATATATAGGTTACCTTTATACAGGCTAGGAGAACCTACAAATCTATTACCTGCTTGAAATTTCCATATAAGGTTGCCATTTTGAAGGTTCAGTGCATACACACAGTGGTCCCAGCTGCCAAAATAAACAACTTCATCACTAATCAGTGGTGATGATGTAAGATTATCACCTGTTTTAAATTGCCATATTTTTTCACCTGTAATAGCATCCAGTGCATAGATATTATTATCTCTAGAAGTAACAAGCAGATAGCCATCATAATAGGTAGGAGAACTGTCAATAATACCGTTGGTCTGAAACTGCCATACAGGATCGCCGGTATTAACATCAAGGGCAAAAAGTAAGCCTTCATCAGTACCAAAAAAAACCTTGCCATCAGCAACAACAGGAGATGAGTTAACCTGAGAATCAGTTTTAAATTCCCATTTTACAGTACCCCTGGCTCCAGATATGCCATAATTTTGCTGGTTTTGTCTGAGGTTGTTAACTCCAAACATAGGCCAGTTTTTTTCCTGGGCCAGTGCAGTTTGTTTAAATATTAACAGACCACTTAAAATAATAAAATAGAAGATAAATAGGCCTGCAAATAATTTTTTACGGATAGACAAGATACTCATTTTTCTTTTTCTCAGGTATTTTCTGACATTTTTTTTGTATATTGCAATTATGTATTGAATTAAGAGAAAATTTTTTACGTAAAATAGTTGATAATAAAGAAATTTACGGTATAAAACCGTTTTAGTCAAGCAGGTTTACAGTTTTAGAGCTTAAAATTTTAATTCAAATTTCAGGGCATATTAGAAGTTTTGCATTAATCTTTGAAGAAAAAAAACATTACTGGTTATGCTTTAAGAAGTATTTGCCTCTTAAAATACTTTTAAATCAGGCTTATTAAGGTTTAACCATTTTAAAACCCCTGTTAAAATGATATTTTGACTAACTGCAATTTTTTTAAAATCTCTTCGAAAGTTGAATTTTCTGAAATTGAAATCTTTACCTTTTCTTTATTTTAGTTGATAGAAGATTAATAATTCCAGAATAGCTTATAGGTTAGGTTAAACAGGTTTTTAAATTTGAAAATACTTTTCAGATGGCCTTTAACAGAAAATAAAATATTATAAAACCACATAAAAAGGCTAATACATACTAAGGTAATCAGGAAATTTTTAAATTATGCATTAACCTTGAAAAAGGGGCTATATAGCCCCTTTTAATGTTTATTAAGTCTTGATAAGTTTTATACAAAAGGATTTTTTTCTGGTTGCTCATTTTTTTTAGGCCCTGGAAGATATTTTTCAAGCAGAAAGCCTGAAACCCCGCCCAGTAAAATACCACCAGCAAGAGAACCCACCAGACCAAGACCAGGGCAGAGCACTGTCATTAGAGCAGCACCAAATGCACCAATTTCCCAGCTCAGGAACGATTTACCTATTTCTTTAATGCCTGTTAATAGTGCTTTTGCTCCGCTAACAATTGGGTTTTTACCGGCTTTTCGAGATCGGTCATAAGCTAATTGGGCTTTTTTATAACCATTAAGGAATATAAAGAATTTTGCAACTCCCATTGCAACTGTTTTACCGAGGGCTTTGGCTGATCCTTCAGTGACTCCGGTAAGGCCATCAACGTGATGCCACCCCCTGCTTTTGAGTAAACCTTTCCAGTTAAAAGAATTGACCGCCCCCCCCGAGCGTATGTGGTTAATAAGACCTTCATAGGTAACAGCCGATGCGCCTGAAGCGGCTTTACCTGCAAGTTGATTTAATCGGTTAAATTTTTGAAGATTTCCTTTAAACAAATCGGCATCCCAGCGGCTTTTTAGAAGTGCATCAGTGCCATGCTGGATCGCCATTGACTGGGTACGATAACGTGCCGAAAGTTTCATCCTTTCAGATAAGGCGCCTGCAATAGATTCTTTAGCTTTGATTGTTTCATCAAGCTCTTTCACGTAGTCCCAGTTTTGCTTTACGGTGTTTCGAACCGGTGAATAACTTATTATTTTATCCATAGCCAGGTATCCTAAATATGTGTTGTAGTAAGTATACAGTTTTTGCGTGTGGTGAGATTTTGTGTGTAATGTCTTGTATATGCATAAAAACAAACGATTGGCGTTTTGTGATATGTGTGGTTAAATTGTTCGAAAAAATTTTACATTTATTAATATTTAAAAAAGCTCCTCACAATAACAACTCTGGCCAAATAATTGGCCAGATGTCTTGATATAAAACAATTATAGCTATTTACCTTTGAAATCAGTAGATCTTAATATTTACCTGTCGCTTTTTCAGCTCTTCTATAAGCATTTTAAAATCTACAACCAGCTCAGAAGGTCTTACACCTTTGTCTTTTACGTCACCCCTTGCCAGCATTTGAGCTATGATTGAAAGAGGATAAGAGGTCATTCTCATCATTGCTGATATATTACTTTTTTTATCATAATAGTCAACAATTTCTATTGTGGTGGTTAAGTTTTCGCCATCTTTCATACCACTGCCCTGCACTCTTAGTAAAATAACGTCTTCAGGGTTGTCGGGGAGGATCTTTTCCAGCAAATACATAAGTATTTCTCTTGGTGCTATCTCAACTCCTGCAACTTTAACAGGTTTATAATCCATCAGGCCCAGCTCATAGAGAATTTTTATCTTATTACAGTGGCCAGCATATCGGATTGTTTTGTAATCCAGGTTTTTAACTTTAGTTCTAAAGTTTTTTGGCAGTGTTGAGGTCCCCCCGGATGTATTGAATGCTTCCAGTTCAGGGAAATCGTCAAAGAAAAGTGTTTCAAGGTCACCAAGTGGCTCAGCTTCAATTATTTCATGATTTCTGACCATGACAGGTATTTCAAAGTATTCATTAATAAGTCCTTCTGGTGAGAAGAATTTTGCATAGTTGAGAGGTGGTTCAGGTTTTTGTGGCAGCCCTCCTACTCGAAGTTTCAGGGTATTTACCGTATCGAACCGGCTTATAATAAGGGCTGCAAGATTTGATACAACACCAGGAGCAAGACCACAGTCAGGAATTACTGTAACATTATTCTTTTGAGCCTTATTATGAAGAGTATACTGCTTTTCTACGATGGTGTTATTACCGCCCAGGTCACAGAAATGACAGTTATTTTCTATGGCAAGTTCTGTCAATTCATAGTTAAGTTTATAGCTAATGACTGAAATTACTACATCGTGGTCTTTCATAAGTTCAGACAGTTTTGATGTATCTTTTATATCAAGATTTACTCTTTTGAGTATCTTCGAATCAGTAATTTTTGAGAGATTATCCAGGTTTTGCTGGTTGATATCGACTGCTGTAACTCTTTCTATGCCATCTGAATTTAAGAGGTCAAAAATACATGCATACCCCATCATACCTACGCCAAGAACCAGAAATTTCATAGTTATCCCCTTTGTAAAAAGCTAAAAATGTTGTAATTAAAGTACTTTTAGATATCAATATGCCATAAAGTTATCAGAAAGTAGACATAAAAGGCAGAAAAGATCAATTTCCTTGATATTAAGGCATTTTAGCTTTCAATGATATCTTTTAGAAGATAGTATAGCACGAACAGGGGAGAGGTTAAACGCTGATGAGTTGTACTTGTTTTATATAGTAGTGGTATTTGATGACCATAGAATCTATATATCAGGTAATTGTTGATTATAGATCCTCTTAAAACATAAAAACCTTTCTACGCAGACAAAAAAATACCGCTTCTGCGGTATCCTACTATAATCACACACATAGTAAAGAAGAGAAGGAATAAGAAAGGAAACTTATTTCATATCAACCCTTAAAACTAATGTTCCACGAAGAGGGTAGAAATAAACATAATTTTTACTGATTGCAACATTTCTTAATTTGAGCTGGCTGAAAAGGCCACAGAGAGCGGGGTATTATTTTAAGGTTTTTGAATTTCTTAAAATCCAAAATTGCACTCAACATCGAGTTTGATAAAATATTAGTGAATAGCAAAAACTATTTTTAAAGGGCAAAATTAAATTCATTTACGGAAATTTATTTTTATTGTAATAATTTAGCAGAGTATGAGGTAACGAATTTTGAGAGATGAAAAGAAAATAAAAAGAACAAGAATTTTATTAACAATGTTAGCAGGCATTGCCATAGTGATCATTGTATTAATCATAGCCAGTTTAATGAATAGACCACCTCAAAAAGACGAGGTGCAGGTATATTTTAGCAAAATGTCTGGTGCAGATGTTATTGTAGAGCCAGTTAAAAGAGTTTTGCCAAAAGGTCAAAATCCTCTTTCATATAGCATAGCAGAATTGATGGAAGGCCCATCAGAAGAAGAAAAAGACAAAGGCTTTTTCAGTGAAATACCTGTTGGTACAAAAGTTATCAGCATAGAAGAAAAAGCTGGAGAGGTAAGAATTAATCTTAATAAGCAGTTTGCTTCCGGTGGCGGTTCTAACAGTATGATTAGCAGACTAAAAGAACTAAGTTTAACGGCTCTTGATGCTGAACCTGTTAGAAAAATATATCTTGACATTGATGGCAACCAGTTAGAAATGCTTGGCGGAGAAGGCCTTGAAGTTGTGCAGCCACTGAAAAAAGAGAACTTTATAGCTGTTGAACAAAACGAATAAAAATGAATTGTGAAGTTTTTTAAGGTTATTTGTATAAATGTAAATTACAGGTAAAACATCCATTATTATTGAAGTTTTACCTGTAATTTTTTTGTCCCCTGAGCAAAACCTTCACAGTCTAGTATAATCTTTTGTAGAGTATTCAAAAATGTATTATATTTATACTCTTAGTATTGGTCTTAACCACGGGGGCAGAGTAAAGAAATCCTATGACAAAGATACTTGAAAAAATGTTATTAGATTTATCTTATAGTGTTACAACAGTTAATGCCATCAATAAGTTTGAAGAACAGCTTCATAATAATGATTATAATGGACGATCAATAAACGTGGCTCTTGGCAGACTTGTCTTTACACCCGGGCATATGGCCCGCCTTAAAACCCTTGCTGGCCAGAATAATGTTGAGATAGATACTATTTATTCATTTGTTGTTCAAACCCAGCTTGCAGCTTTAGGTGCAGGGCTAAAAGTTTCTGAAATAGCACCGGGTGAAAAGATACTTCAAGACTTTAAAGCCTCTTTAAAAAATATGGATGAAGAATCCTCTCTGGTTAAAAATCAACTGCAAGAAGAATCCTGCCAGAGATTAGTGCCTGAAGAACAAGAATCAGGTGTTCAAATTAATTTTAATCAGGAAAATGTAAGTGAACCAGTGTCTGAAAAGCCTCAGGGGCCTATTTTTTCTACCACAAATGCATCAGAATCAGATTATAAAATCTTCAACGATGTTGTAGAAATCTTAAACGATGAAGATATAATGCTTCAACAGAAAATAGAGCTGCCTTTTGAGAAAAAAGTGGAGCTTTCAGAACAATATAAATCCAGGATGGATGATAAAGTGAATGAAGAGATTGCTACACTTTATATACATCAAACACTGCGGTCAGGACAGGTAATAACTCACCAGGGAAATATAGTAATAGCAGGTGATACGCATCCTGGCAGTGAAATCATTGCAGGCGGAGATATAATAGTCTGGGGTACACTTGGTGGTATTGCCCACGCTGGCGCTGGCGGCAATTATAAATCATCCATCAGAGCCTTAAAATTAAATGCTATACAGATTAGAATTGCTGATTATATTGCAAGAAGACCTGATATAAACAGGGAAATGATAAAAGAAATTCCTTTAAAACCCGAAGTGGCAAGAATTTCTAACGGTGAAATAAGAATATTTTCTTTAAAATAGTGTAAGAATTGGAGGATAAATACAAATATGGCTGGAAGGGTTATAGTCGTTACCTCTGGTAAAGGCGGAGTCGGTAAAACCACTACTACTGCTAATATTGGTACTGCGCTTGCTAGAAATGGTCACAAAGTAGCTGTGGTTGATACTGATATAGGTCTGAGAAACCTTGATATTCTGATGGGACTGGAAAACAGAATCGTCTATAATATTATCGATGTTATAGAAGAGAAATGTAAACTTAACCAGGCCCTTGTTAAAGACAAGAAACTACCAAACCTGATGCTTTTACCGGCAGCACAGACAAGAGATAAATCAGCCCTTAAAATAGAGGGTATGCAAACCATAATTAAAAAGCTGAAAGAAGACTTCGATTATGTCATCATAGACAGTCCCGCAGGGATCGAACAGGGGTTTCAAAATGCTATACACTCAGCAGAAGAAGCAGTAATCGTTACAACGCCTGAAATGTCTGCTGTAAGAGATGCAGATAGAATAATAGGCCTGCTGGAAGCTAAAGAAGATGAAATTAAATATCGGCTTTTAGTAAACAGGCTGCGACCAGGTATGGTACAGGCAAATGATATGATGGGCGTGGATGATGTTCTTGATATTCTCTCAATCAAGCTTCTCGGTGTGATACCTGAAGATAAAGACATCATCGCTTCAACCAACAAAGGAGATCCTGTTGTTAACTATGAAAACTCGCTGGCTGGTCAGGCTTACAGAAATGTTGCCAGACGCCTGGCAGGTGAAGAAGTGCCTCTGTTAAACCTTGAGGTTCCTACATCCTGGTTTGAAAAGGTAAAAAGAATTTTTGTACCTGCCGTTAATGCTTAAAAGGAGAGTTTTCGTATGTGGAATAAGATAATAGATTTTCTGACACAAGAAATCAATATAAATCCAAACTATCAGGATAGCAGAAATGACGCTAAAAGCAGGCTTCAACTGGTTTTAATGCAGGATAGAAACAAGCTTGCACCGGGCGTTATGGAAAAAATGCGTGAAGAAATAATTGAAGTAATCTCGAGATATGTCGAAATAGATAGAGAATTACTAGAACTCCAGCTTCAAAGTGAGGCTAATTCGCTTGCTCTTATTGCTAATATACCGGTGTTGAGGCCTAAAACAAAACCAGAAGATAAAAAGACAGAAGAAGCTACAGAAAAAGAAGAGATACTCGAAGCAGGAAAAACAAAAGAAAAATCAGAAGCTGTTGCTTCTTAAGACGCCTTTTTCACGGTTTTGCCGTTTCTAATATACTAAAAACAACAGTGGTAACTAAAACCACTGTTGTTTTGTGAAAAACTTATAAATCATATATCGTTTTCTTTCGTAGATTGATATATTAACACGAAGAAGCTGCCAGAGATTTAATGCGTTTTTTGCGGGCGATTAAATCCACAAAAGCTTCCAGCCGTGTAACGTAGCCAGCTCTACCTGTCTGCTCGTCAAGCACCAGGGATAAAACAGGCACATCTTCATTTCTTCTGATACTCGGGAAAATGTTTTGAGCCATAATTTCAGGCATACATGTAAACGGACTTATATGAATAATACCATCAACATTGTTTTTTGCTGCATATACTACATCGCCGACAGATTCAAGAGCATCACCACCTATGTCTCTAGTAAGATAAGGTTTGGCAAATTTCCAAGCTCTTTCAAGATGGGTTTCTTGCTTTCTGAGCCAACTGGGGAACATCGCAGTTCTAACCCAATCAGAAACAGCAAGGTTTCTTTTTGTCTGTACACCAAGCTTACCCAGTTCTCTTTCAAGATTCTGATTGGAAAATGGATCCAGAACCATAAAGATTTCACCGGTAAGTTCTACCACAAGTACATCTTTGTTGTCGTCAAGTTCTATTTTCTTGAATTCTTCAACAGCTTCATTAAAAGCAACCTTAACTTCTTTTGTAGTAGTAGCAAGATCCACTTTTTTAAGGTTTCTATTATAAACTTTTTCGGCTTCTCCGGGGTTTATTTCTCTTGCACGGTTATACGAAAGCAATGTTGCCAGATCATCCAGTATAATAACCTTCTTAACTGCAAGATAAAGAGCTTTCATAAGGTCTATAGGGTTATCATTACCGGTAACCTCTCTTAATTTTGCTGCACATTCAAAAAACTTGCCTTTATAGAAATCAACATTGACAATTTTAACCTTATAACCAAGGTCTTCAATAGCATTAGCAATGCCTTTACCATATTCACCCAGACGGCATATGCCGGGTGAACTAATCATAAATAGAGCCTCTGCACCATTTTCAATGGCTTCAATGTAGTTACCAAGAAGTAACTTGTAAGGCAAACATACTGCTTCAGGGCTATGCTGTGTACCAAGAGATAACGTTTTCTTGCTGGTATAAGGCGGTATAACAACTTCACCACCAAGGCTTCTTACAAGTGACGCTAATACAATGTAAACAGTACCCATGTGCGGGAATGTAACTTTAATTGCTTTACCCTCCAGACTAACTACTCTTATCTCCTTCTTCATTGGTATTTTCAAGTGATGAAGAAGCTTTTTTGAACTGTTTAATAGTTTCTCCCAGCGCCTTACCCACCTCAGGAAGCTTCTTGGGGCCAAAAATAAGCAATACAACAATAAATATAACTGCTAATTCGCCAGGTCCTATTCCGGGTAAAAAGCCGTAATGGAGAATATTTATAAACATTGTTCCGTATATTTCCTCAATAAATGATATGCTAGTGAGTGTAATTAAATGTTAGCATAAATATAATTTGCCTTTTATAATCTTAATATTTATTAAATACAGGTTTTACATGAACTAGATTCTCAGAAGCTCTTTAATAGTAAGATTGAGGCAAGTTTTAAGTCTGATATTCAGCTTAACAATTATTTAATCTATGATATTGAAAGATATCAAGAGAGCTTGAAGATTAAGAGGTATCTTAAAAATCCTGAAATAAAGACTTTCTGGAGACAGTCTCTCCTTTTTTAGCTATAAATAGTTAAATTGGGCTGGTTGCTTTATTTTGTACCCTGTATCCTGTTAGTTTTGCCATAAAAGCTCTTTTTTGAAAACATTATAATGGAAAAAAAAATTCATTTATTGGATAATACCCATACTGTAAAAAATATTTAAACAGAGGATATCAATGAGCTCAAGCACCGATAAAATCATTAAAGATCTACGAAAAAAAGGTTATCGAATTACACCGCAGCGTGAAAAAATACTTGAATTGTTCTATGACCTGCCTGAAGGAACCCACCTCAGCCCGGAAGAACTTCAAGAAAAACTTGTTAAATCAGATGTGAAGATTTCTCTGGCAACACTTTATCGTACACTCAAGCTTTTAACCTCTATGGGACTTCTTAGAGAGCTAGATTTTGCAGAAGACCACAAGCACTATGAGATTTTTAGAGGCAAATCTTCTTATCATCACCATATAATATGCATTAAATGCAATAAAATAATTGAAGTACACGATAAAACACTCTATGAACTGGGTGAAAAGCTCTCAAAAGAACACCATTTTAAATTGTCTGATGTGCAATTTAAGCTTTTTGGTGTTTGTGAGGATTGCCAGTAAATATAACACATATGTATTGTATTATATTATCAATTTCTGAAGCTCTCTAAACTGAGGGTGTTTTGATGTTTTAAGAAGCTCAAAGAGTGCTATCTCAACACTGGATAGAATAGCACCCCCCTGCTTCATCTTGTTCAGTCCCGTTTCTATGCTAAAGGGTGTTCTTGAAGAGACTGCATCGGCTATCACATGGACCTGATAGTTTTCTGCCAGAAAGTCATGTACTGTCTGGCTGACACAAACATGGGATTCTATGCCTGTCACAATTATCTGCTTGCGCTGAGATTCTTTTACATAAAGTTTAAAAGCAGTATCTTCACAGCAACTGAAGGCTATTTTTTCAAAGTATGCAGCTTGATGTAAATCTTTTAGAAGACGTTCTACTGTTTTACCAAGTCCTTCAGGGTATTGTTCCGTATAAACAACAGGTATTTCAAGGGTATTAGCAATTTTGATTAATTTAGAGATGTTTTCTATTACTTTATCAGAATTATTCATGGCCTTTTTAAATTTTTCCTGGACGTCTACGACAAGCAAAAGGCTGTTATTGATGGATAAAACATTTTTGTGCACAGAAATTCTCCTTTTTGTTATCTGAAATAGTTTATTAATAGTTCTTTTTGTATGATTTATGCTTTAAATGATATTATAATATTTTATATCAAGAATAAGTAATAAATCCATAAAAACAGTCTTAATACTCAAATGATTAAGCATGGCTGGTTTTTTCAGGCAACAGGTTCCCACCCACCCGCCCACAGCAAGAATTAGAGTTGAAGTATTATTGATTCAGATAAAAAGAAGGAGGATTCTTATTCCTCCTGGCTCTCTCTCCTACTATGTCAACTGGATTTATGGTTAAACATTTATGCTAAGCTGTTGCGTTTAGAGATTTATAAAGTGGTTGTTCTTGTTTTGTGATCCATACATTTTTGTAGCTGCCTGGTTCAACAGCTGCATCAGGTCCTACATAAACAGTACCATCTACTTTAGCACCATTAACGCTTGCATTGGAAGCAACAAACAGCTTAAGATCTTTACCTTTATTAATATTATTAACATTAGCGCTGGTTGATATAGCAGAATTATCAGTTGAATCGAATTCCATGCCTGGTAACAGGGTAGTTTTGCCGTTTTTGTTGTTAATATCAGCAATAATTTTAACCAGTTCATCCTGTAAAGCAACGTTGTTTCCTACATCAGCCCAGTGTTGTTTAACTTTGTGAGCATTAAGTTTGATGCCGCTGTTAACGAGTCCTGGAATAACGTCTTTACCGAAGTCACAGCCTTCAGCTTTTGCGCCTTCTCCTTTAGATTCTTTATAAGCTTTTATTTCAGCTTCACTGGGTATATATTCTTTTAAAACTTTAGGCGAAACGATATACACACCGGTATTTAACCAGCTAAAATCGTTGCCTTTATTTATTTCAGCTTCGTACTGTTCTGTAGAAGGCTTCTCGAGGAATGTTTTAATAGTTCCATTATCTTCATTGATAGCAGCATGTCCGTAAGGAGACTTGTTGTTATCTTTAAAATCAGCCATTTCGGCATCATCCATCTGTCTTAAAGCAAGGGTAAATGTTGCATTGCTGTCAAGGTGAGTTTTAGCAAACTCTTTCATGTCTATATCAGTAACGTGATCTCCGCTAACAATAGCAATAAATGGTACATCATCAATTTTCTTTTCAAAGATTTCAGCTCTTAGCGCCGGATTATCAATGGCAATCTGTTTTAATTGCTGATTATAGCTGCCTTCTTTTTTAAATTCATTCATAACTTTAGCAGCCAGGGTTTCACCCAGTTCTTTATTTAATATCTGGTTGGCTTCATCAGAGTTTTTTCCGGCCAGTTGATCTGCTACTTTAGCAGTCAGGATATGTTCAGCTGTATGCCTGACAGCTCCAGCAGTGCCCAGGTTTCCGGTCTGGTCATTCTGTGCTGCATAAGCGATTTTAAGGTCTTCTGGAAGCTTGCCAGCTGATTTTGCTCCTTCTATATCTGCCATAGCCTGATCAGGTTTAAAATATAAAGATGCTCCTATGTTTTTAAAACCTGAATTGGCGACAGTTTTAAGCATATTGACTTCAAATGAATTATCTCCAAGACCAGTTGTAGGCTTGGTATTTGGATCAGAAACAGCCATTAAGCGTGTGCCAAAACCACCAAACATACCTACAACAAGAGCATTTTCAATTGCTCTATCAAGATCAGCATCAGGTTTAGACTCAACAGCTTTGCTGCCGAGGAAAGCTAGGGCATTGATAGGTTTTGCACCTACAGTAGCTTTGAATTTAGCTGTATCAACAATGGCGTTATCATCGGTATTATCAAATAAAACATAGGCTGTTTTAGTTTGTTTGTCCCATAATTTCAGTGCAAAGCCACCTTTATTATCCTGATAAGCCACCTGAATATCACCTTTCGGTGTACCCTGTTTCAGGCTAACAGTTGCGTGTGGTTTTGCTAAAGGGCTTGTGTCTTTAAACAGTTCTATTTTATTAGCAGATGTTTTAATTTTAGCAATCTTTTCGTCTTTGCCTATAGAATCTTTATCTCTGACAACTTCTTTAGGGCTTTCAGAAAAACGTATTTCACCCATTCTATCGCTTGTAGGTAAAGATATAGGATTACTGCCGGTAAATCGAACACTTGTAAGAGGGCTTTGATTTGCTTTGAAACTTATTGCATTTTGAATTTTTTCATTACTTTTGGGCTGGAGTTTATTTACGCTCACAAAATTCTGAACATGGTTAACCATAATGATTTACCAATCCTCTCTTTTCAACTTTTGACTCTCTATTTACGGAAAAAAAGGAAAATATGTTGCCTGTGTTTTAAATTTCAGATAATAATTTACTTAAAATAAGCTATTGATCCACGTTTTCAGATTTTACAGATTAAAATTTAAAACAAACATATGAAGACCTACTGAATAAAACCTCCTGAATTTTTAACGTGTCAGGTTTAATTTTCAGAATTTACAAAATTTAATAGTTAGTTGCCAGATAATAAAAGGTTTTTTTCCTGACTTCAGGGGGATCCTGGTCATAATATCTAAAATACAGAAATTTGTAACCTGCTTAATGAAAAATATTAATAAAAATATGTAATTAACGGATGAGAATAGTTTATTTATGCAGAAAATAACCTACAAATACATTAGTATTTAATTTGTTGATATCATTATTGCTTTGTCGAAGAGGGTGACTTTGGGTCTTTGAAGTTTATTTCAATATTATCAAGCTTTTTATAACCGGCAAATTTAAGCTTAAAAACGCTATCAGAAATTGTTATATTGTCTATTGTAACAAACTTGCCCGGAGAAATTTGTTTTAGCCTGTAGTTTTTAAAGTTATTATTAGCATCAGATAAAAGTGTGAGCCGTTTAGCAGGTGCATTAATAGGAACTTTGCCCTCGGTGAGCTGAATTACCAGGCTTAAACTGCCGTTATAGATACTTTCATATGCTTGTAACCTGATATCAGTATTGTCAATAGCTATTTCTCTTGACCCCTGAGCCAGCGTAGGGGTGCCAAAAAGCATTAATAAAGCACATAATAGAAATAATATTTTATTTATACCGATAGATTTTTTCATTAGTTAAACCTGAAAAGAGTTCTTATACCAGGTTGCCATCAAAAAACAAGTTATTCCAAAGATATTGGGTTCGCAGGGCGTGGCCAAAACCCTCAAAATAATTTGTTGATATGGTTTAATCATAATCATTCAAGATATAATTTCAAGATGCAAAAAAAAACTTACCGTATGAGTTTAAAAACAATTGTTTCGTTCTGAAGCATTTTTGAAATAAAAGTTTTTAAAACAGGCTCCAGTGTTTTAACAGGAAAAAAAGGTGTTCTGGAATGATAATAAACAAACTCAATCTGACTTACTGCTTTTTTAACATCATTATAGCTGGTTGAAAATCTATTTCCTGAAGCAGCTATGAGTTTTGAAGAATCTTTAATCAATGAATAATATATAATAACACTATTTAAGAAACAAAGATTATAGCTATCAGGCTTGATGTATTTATACCTAATTATATTTGACCTGAGAAACCTCCGTATTAAAATATCTGACTCAGCATCAAGGTCGAATAAAACCTGATTAGCTTTATTAAAGTCTATATGATATCCTGTTAAGTTTTCTGGAAGGCTATTTTTTTTAAGTAAAAAGCCTGAAAAGATTTTGAAATAAAGGGTTATTATCTTTAATGGCTTCTTAAATAAGCTATTTTGCCTGTTAAACCTTGAAAACAAAAGTAGTTTTGAGATATACAAACTTTTTATTAAATCTACTATCATCTGATAATGAGCCTTTTGAGTATTCATTTCAGGTAAAATATAAATTTTTTCAAGTATTTTATCAATATCAGATGAATCATTATAACTGCTTAAAAAGTTTTTTAAGGTTAAGAAATACTTCATAACAGCATCATCAAGACTTATTGTCGTATCACTAATAACTTTACTAAGATAACCAGCCAGTTTAAAGAAATCATCCTGACTTAAAGACCCATTTTTAAGTTCAAAGCTCTCAGGATAAAACTCATAATTAATGTAATAAGAAGGAATAAGATGTTTAATCTCTTCTAAAAGCCTGCCATTATTAGAAAGAATGCCGGTACAAAAGAAACTACACTCAATGTGTATATTATTATGTCTGTCAAAATAAAGCCCAAAAGGGAACATTTGACACTCAGGAGGCTTATGACTGTAACCTTCTCTACTGTGTATAAGGCATTTTTCTTGCTTATTATAAAAAATACACTGTAAATTCCGATTATTCGGGTATACTGGCAAATAAAAAGCATTGCTGGCGAGTTCTTCAAAAGTATAACCTGTTTCTTTTATTGTATTTTTAACTGTTTCAAGCCTGGAGAGGTTATTTTTTGTAGTTTCATTAATGATTATTGAAAAGCTATTACAGCAGGCATCATCACAGTTTTCACAGTAAAAACACTGATCAGGATCACAAATAACCTTATTAACAGGTATCTGCATATTAAATGCCCTGTACTTCTGCTTTTAAGATATCAGACCTGGTTACAATACCTACAAGATAATCTCTACGTTGTGGATCAACTACCAGTATGCGCCCAATCTTATTTAAATGCATTTTATCAAGAGCCTGATCCAGCATCTTATCAGGAGTTATAGTAATTAGATGCTTTGACATTATTTCTTCTACAGGTGTTGTCACAGGAATATTCTTTAAAAAAGCATCCTCAAGATCAGAAAGAGTTATGATGCCCAGTAACCTGCCCTTTCTTGAAACAATAGGAAGACCATTATGATGACTTCGTTCCATAGCCTCAAAGGCCTCAGCTATATTTATTCGTTTAGAAAGCTTCTGTACATTAGAAGTCATAACATCACCAACCTTAACCTGCTGAAGAGGTGAAGTAAAATGCTCTTGCTCTAGATCAAGACCTGTCGAACGGAAGAGAAGAGCCGGATAAATAGCCCTGGGATACAACTTCTGAGAAACCAGATCAGCAAGAATACAGCTTAACATAAGCGGCAAAATTAACTGATAGTTATTTGTCATCTCGAAAATAATAACCATTGCAGTAATAGGTGTTCTTACAACAGCTGTAAAAAAAGCACCCATACCAACCAGCGCCAGGTTAGTGGAAACAATCTCCAGATCAGGCATAATAATATTGAAAAATTTTCCCATAAACAAACCCAGGGCCGCCCCACAAAACAATGAAGGAGCAAAAATACCACCCGGAGTACCTGGTCCATAACCTACAGCTGTTAAAAATATCTTTGCTAAAAACCATAACGGTAACAACCATAAAACACCAGCTGCGCCAGTAAGCATCTTCTCTGTTGCAGCATGGCCATCACCTATGGCTTCAGGTATAAATACACCCACAATGCCAGTAATAAGACCTGCTAGAGCTACTTTAACCCATAATGGAATGCCTTTTATCCCATCAAATACATCAAGACTTTTGATGATAGACCTGGTAAATACTGTTCCAAGTACGCCAGCAATCAGACCAAGTAATATATAAACGGGTATCTGAGCCCATGAAAAGACTTCAGGTATCTGAAGAACCTCAAAAGAAGGCTTGTTTCCGGACAAATATCTTGTTATTGCTGATGCTGTAATAGAAGCAACGATACAGGGTGCAAGGAACTTGGAAGAAAAATTATGGGATAATTCCTCAACAACAAATATAACACCGGCAATAGGAGTATTAAATGCAGCTGCAAGACCAGCTCCAGCACCAGCAGCAAATAGTTGCTTTTCTTTTACCCCTGTTAGCTTGAATATCGAGCTTACAAAAGTACCACTGGCAGCACCTATAGAAACAGTAGGCCCCTCTCTTCCCAGTGAAAAGCCAGAACCAATAGCTACAATACCTCCAAAAAACTTGGCAATGATATTTCTTCTTCTAATTCTCTTACCAACACGTGCCAGATGCAGTCTTATTTCAGGTATCCCGCTACCTGATGCCTCTGGAACATATGTAACAATTAGCCCGGCAATAGCACCACCTGTTGCAGCAATTAAAGGCAAATAAAGCCATTCATACCACCTGTCGTGATTGGTGGCGACTTCAAGTGTGAATGAACCCAAATAGTGTATAGATTCTTTAAAAGCAACAGCTAAAAGCCCTGTCATCAGGCCTACAATAAATGCAAGTAATATTGATTGTTGCCTCAGGGAAAAGTTTTCTTTTATTATTCGGCTGGCTTCTTCCGTTATCTCTGGTATTTTAAAAAATTTTACCATTGGTTATTGCTTTAAACGATCCATTTCTTTTTTAATTTCTTTAATATCCTGCCACATATTCCATTTTGGGCTTCCTACTGCTTTAGACTGGTTTCTTAAAAGGTATGAAGGGTGAAAAATAGGCATTGCCTTTGCTCCGTAGATATTTTCATACCAGCTACCTCTAATTTTCGTTATACCCTGTTTAGTTTTTAAGATTCCCTGCACTGCGGTTGCACCGGCAAGCAGTATTATTTTAGGCTTTACATAGCGAATCTGTGCTGCTAAATAATCCTGGCAGGCTTCCATTTCATCTGTTTCGGGTTTTCTATTTTTAGGTGGCCTGCATTTGACAATATTGCAGATATATAAATCTTCTTCTCTTTTAATATCAACAGATTCTAGAATTTGATCCAACAATTTACCGGCTCTGCCAACAAAAGGTATACCTGATTCATCCTCATGCTGCCCAGGGCCTTCACCTATAAGCATAACACTGGCTTTAGGGTTACCCTGTGCAAATACAACGTTGGTTCTTGTTTGTGAAAGCTTACATCTAGAGCATTTCATAGCAGCATCCTTAGCCTCTTCAAGGCTTTCGAAAGTTGTTTCAGGTAAATTTATAATGGTTTCCTTTTTTACTTCAGGATTTTGCGTCTTAAATAAACTTATCTGGCTGTAATCACTCATCGTTCCACTCTCTTTTTCTGTGCTATTTCATGAATACATGAAAAATTTACAACAAAAAAGCCGCCAGATGTAGCCAGTGATCTATAATATCATAAAATGTTAATGACAAATACGTCTTTGAAAGTCAGAAATCATTGCTCTGAGGGCACTGACAGTTTTTGGTTTTTTTAGTGATTTCACCGCATGTATTACCCGAATTATTCATCACTTTACATTCTAGTTATTCTAGAGGGTTTAAAAGTGCGGCGGCGCAGCACTTTTAACCGACCTACTAACTTCTGTTTCCTGCGATATTTTAACACTGTGTTAAAAAGATGTATTCACTAGACGTCAGTTTCTATAACTGTTTCAGGTCAATTTATTAATAGTTTATGAATTAAATGGGATTATTTGTTAAGGCTCTTTAGTTGCTGCAAAAAATTTTTTAAGTTATGCACTGGACTGTTTAATAAAGCCTTAAATGTTTGATATATCAAGTAATTGCTGAATAATAAGCTTTAATTTCTTGCTGGCTTCACTATCCGGGTTATCGCAAATAAACGGTCTGCCGTTATCAGCACTTTGTACAATGCTGGCATCTATCGGTAGAGACCCCAGAAAAGGCACTTTCATTTCTTCTGCCATTTTAAAACCACCGCCAGCTTTGAATATGTCAACTTTTTCATTGCAATGCGGGCAAATAAAACCGCTCATATTTTCAATGACACCTGTAACCGGGCATTCAAGGAGATTACAGAATTTAATAGACTTTCTAACATCTCTTAAAGCTACTTCTTGAGGGGTAGTAACTACAATTACGCCTGTCAGATTCTCTATTAGCTGACAGATTGAAAGCGGTTCATCACCTGTACCAGGAGGACTATCGATAATAAGAAAGTCCAGTTCGCCCCAGTCAACATCATGTAGAAATTGTTTAATCATATTCATCTTGAGTGGACCACGCCAGACGACTGCATCGGTTTCATCTTTTAAAAGAAAAGCAATTGACATTACTTTAAGGTTGTTAAAGCATTTTACAGGTGAAATAACATTATTTGTTACTTCGGGGGTAGCCTGTTTAAGGTTTAGCATTCCCGGTACACTCGGGCCATGGAGGTCAATATCAAGCAAACCAACACTCATGCCCTCAAGAGCCAAACCAGCAGCCAGGTTAACAGAAACTGAACTCTTTCCAACTCCTCCTTTGCCGGACAATACAACATATTTATTTTTAATTTTCTTTAATTTTTCAGTAATTTCCAGCTGTTCAATAAACTCTTTGCTGCCAGGGTTCGTGTTATCAAGCTTACTCATCTTTTAATTCTCCTGTAAATGCTGTTCTAATTTATTCCAGATTTGTTTAATTTCTTCTGCTACCTTTGAATCGTTGTATTCAATGATGCATTTACCTTCTATCTGGGCTTTTGTTACTGTTTCGTCATAAGATATTTTGCCTGTAAGTTCGATGTTTTTTGAATGACAGAGCTTTTCGATTTCTACTGCCATTTCTTTATTTATATCCCATTTGTTAATAACAACTGAAGCCTTTACTTTAAGCTTTTCTGTAAGCTCTAATACTCTTTTAAGATCGTGTATACCTGAAACGGTAGGTTCTGCAACAATTAGGCAGAAGTTAGCACCAGTAATAGAAGCAATTACTGGGCATCCGGTGCCGGGTGAACCATCGATAAGCAATCTTTCTTTATTCAGATCTCTGGCCTGTTTTTTAGCTTCAGTTCTCAGGTGTGTTACCAGTTTGCCTGAATTTTCTGCTCCTATTTCCATAGCAGCGTGTATCATAGGGCCATTTATTGTTTCTGATATGTACCATTCAGCATCAATAGACTCTTTAAAACTTATAGCTCCTGCAGGACAACTGTAATAACAGACACCACAACCTTCACAACCAAGTTGATCAATGATAAAATCATTACTGATAGCACCAAATCGGCAATTATTAATACAATTTCCACATTGTATACATTTATCCTTTATGATTGAAGCAGTTTTACCACCTGAAAAAGGCTCCTGGTTTTTGATAGAAGGTTTTAATAAAAGGTGCAGATCTGCAGCATCAACGTCACAGTCAATAATTACCTTGCTGTTAGAGAGATAAGTAAAAGAACCAACAATACTTGTCTTACCTGTGCCGCCTTTACCGCTTATAACAACGAGTTCTTTCATTTTTGATCCTTTTTAATTTGCACTGACTTTATTCTGAATGTTTTTAAACAAATTTATAAATATATCTTTATATTCTGGAAGCTCTTCTACAATGAGTTTTCCTCGTGAATAGGTTTCAGCAATTTTTCTATCATTGGGTATTCTGGCAAGAATATCAATGTTTTCTTTTCTGCAATAATTTTCCAGACTGTCTGTTCCGAGGTCTGCCCGGTTAATAACAATGCCATAGGGTATACCCAGTTGTTTAACAGTTTTCATTGCTAGTTTAACATCATGCATACCGAATGGAGTAGGGTCAGAGACCAGTATACAGTAATCTGTATCTTTGACAGCTTCTACCATCGGGCAGCTTGTGCCGGGCGGGCAATCCAGAATGTTTATTTTATCTGGTTCAATATATTTTTTGACCATCTTAATAAGTGGTGGTGCCATAGGGTAGCCTATTTTCAAAACTCCATAAATGAATTTTAAGTTGTTATAGCATGCTTTTTTAAGAACGCCTATATCTGTATCTACTTCTTTGATTGCATCATAGGGGCAGAATAGCTTGCATCCACCGCATGAATGACAGAGTTCAGTAAATATTAGTACTTTATCAGGCAGGCAGGCCAGCGCATTAAACTGGCATATTTCAGCACATTTTCCGCAATGAGTGCATTTATTTTCATCAATTAATGGAACAGGCACGTACCTGGTTTCTTCTGTATACTCTAATTCTGGTAAAAAGAGGTGACAATTAGGTTCTTCAACATCAACATCCATTAAAATGCTTTCTTCTTTTAAGCATGCTGCAAGATTAACCGATACAGTTGTTTTGCCTGTGCCACCTTTGCCACTGGCGACTGAAATTTTCATAGAAGCTCCTGTATTTTATGAATTGCGGCCTCTGCCTTTCCCAAACCGGCTTTTCCACTGGTTTCTGCCCTGACCTTTTCCACGACCAGAGCCCTGACCACTCTGTTTAGTTCCTTTTCTGCTGGAACCTCGAAGGGTAAAACTTTCAATAATGGCTTCAATACTACCCTGAAGCACTCCTTTAACAATAGATTTAGCTGTATTTGCAACTTTATCATTAACCTGAGTTGATTTTTCTTCAGTTATTTTAGTGTCTCCGGTTATTCTGGTAACCGGCAGTCTTTCAACAGTTTCCAGTTCGGGTTTTTGTGCAGCTTCTTCAACCTGAAATTCAGGTTGAATGCTGATTACTTTTTTGAGTATTCCTCAACAATGTCTTTGATGCTGCCAGAGGCGCCTGTGAGATACTTAATACCTGATTGGGCAAGTGCAGATTCAGCTTTAGGCCCAAGATTCCCTGTAATAATTAGATCAGGCGATTTAGATACAACCAGCTGGGCAGATTGACCTCCTGCACCACCTGAAGCATTAATGTTAGGGTTTTCCAGGCATTCATATTCCATAGTTTCACTGTCAACAAAAATAAAATATTTGCATCTGCCAAATCTCGGGTCAAGTTCACTTTCTAATGTATTTCCCTGAGCACTAATTGCTAATTTCATTTTTAACTCCTTCTTTTGCAATGTATTCTTTTATGATTTGCATCGCTTCACCAGCATTGTTTGCAGAAACAGAGATTTGATTCTCTTCAAAAGCTTTGATCGTATCGGTATTCAATTTGCCAGTAATAAGGATGCGGGCCTTTTGTTCTTTTATAAAGTCAATCAATTGTGGTGATTCAGGGGTATTTTTATATGGATTTCTTACCTTGCAAACGTTTTTGATTTCTTTATTTTTAAAATCGACCAGCATAAAATAATCACAGAATTCAGGGGCCGGTGAGATTTCTTTTTCGCTTGCTGTTACGCTAATTGCTATTCTTTTCATAATTATTACTCCAAAAAATTATAGTGAAAATTACAAATTTTAAGTTTTTTATAAATTACATCTTGCAGTATTAAAATAAAAATGTTATTATGTGCATATGCACAATTAAATATTACCAGAAATACCTGAATCTTTCCACTGTTTAAGTAATTACTTTTATCAAAACTTAATAATCTTGAATCAACTGGATTATAGAGCCAGCAGGTTTGTTGTGCATTACTAATAGCCAATTTATAGAAAGGAGGTAATTCAGAATGCCGGGCTTTGACAGAACAGGACCCAGGAGGTTTGGCCCACGTACCGGTAGAAGTATGGGTTATTGCCCACCAGGTACAGGTATTGCACACTACCCAACAGTATACGGTAATTTCGAACGTAGTGGCTTTGGACGAGTCTTCAGACGTGATTTTGGAAGAGGTTTCGGTAAAGGCTTTGGACGAGGCTTTGGAAGAGGAGCAACCAGAGCTTTCGGTACAGCTTATGTACCATATTACAGATAATTATCTAGAAATCAGTAAAAATATTGAATTAAACGAAAGGAGGCATAAGAATGCCAGGATTTGACAGAACAGGACCCCGGGGGGTTGGCCCACGTACCGGTAGAGGTATGGGTTATTGCCCACCAGAAGCACAAGAAGTGTACCCTCAGGCTGGATATGGAAGAGGTTTCGGCAGAGGCTATGGACGTGGTTTCGGCAGAGGTTTCGGCAGAGGTTTCGGTAGAGGCTTTGGTAGAGGCTTTGCTCCAGCTTATGGATATGTGCCAGTTCCCCAACCACAATTACAAAAATACTCTAAAGAAGATGAAATTGCCTATTTAAAGCAGGAACTCGACTTAATGGAAAAAGAAAAAGAAGCAATAAACAATAAGCTTAAAGAACTGGAAAAACCAGAATAACAAATCGTATCAGGTACATTTCTTAATGAATAACAGGGAGTGATTTTCATTCCCTGTTTTATTTCTGGTTTAAAATACCCTGTGCTGCACTTTTTACATTAATATGATCTGAATTAAGCAGTTGTTCTGCAAATTTTACAGTTTTCTTATGGTCAATCATATTAAGTGACCTGAGTGATGATTCCTGTACCCATTTGTTTTCATCTTCCAGTAAGTATGTCAGAGGCTCATATGCACGCTGTGACTTCATGTTACCAAGGGCCTTAGCTGATTCTTCTCTGATATACCATTTACTATCACTTAAAAACGTTATTAAATATCCTACTTTATCTTCCAGAGGGCTATTAGAAATAGATTTAATAGCCTCTTTTCTTACCCAGCTTATATCTGTACTGGCAGCTTTGACAAGTGCTTTCAATGCATCAAGAGACTTAGAATTATGAAGCCCTTTAACCCCGTTTTTCCTGTCTTTAAGGTTTTTGCTTGAAAGCATTTCAATGAATTTTAGCTCTTTTTCATCTGGTGCAGTATCTGTCTGCTTTTCAGGCTCTTTCTCAGCAGTTTTTTGCTTATCTTCCGGCACATCCGGTCCATAGGCCACAGGCTGCAAAGAACTTTCTTTTCTGTGTGATTTCATTTCTTTATAGGCCTGATCAAGATCTTCAAACTCTTTTACTGATTTTTTATCCAGTGTTTCAGGCTCTATGGTTGTATGAACATCTGACGGTTTCTCTATTTCTTCTGACACCACCTCGTCATAATCTTCTTCAAAGATGTCTTCTTCTTCTGTATCAGGTATTTCAGGCTCTATGGTTGTATGAACATCTGACGGTTTCTCTATTTCTTCTGACAC
>CAZFBA010000004.1:0-42190 GCA_964517135.1 uncultured Gammaproteobacteria bacterium | reverse complement strand
GTATGAACATCTGACGGTTTCTCTATTTCTTCTGACACCACCTCGTCATAGTCTTCTTCAAAGATGTCTTCTTCTTCTGTATCAGGTATTTCAGGTTCAACCGTAGTATGAACATCTGACGGTTTCTCTATTTCTTCTGACACCACCTCGTCATAGTCTTCTTCAAAGATGTCTTCTTCTTCTGTATCAGGTATTTCAGGTTCAACCGTAGTATGAACATCTGACGGTTTCTCTATTTCTTCTGACACTACCTCGTCATAGTCTTCTTCAAAGATGTCTTCTTCTTCTGTATCAGGTATTTCAGGTTCAACCGTAGTATGAACATCTGACGGTTTCTCTATTTCTTCTGACACTACCTCGTCATAGTCTTCTTCAAAGATGTCTTCTTCTTCTGTATCAAGTATTTCAGGTTCAACCGTGGTATGAACATCTGACGGTTTCTCTATTTCTTCTGGTACCACCCCTTCAACAGGTTTTTCAGGCAGTTCTATATCAAAGAAATCATCAGGATAAAGATCTGTATAGTCTTCATCGTCATCTTTATGTTCAGGCAAAAGCTCTTCCACCATTCCTTCTACAATATCATCAATGCCTGCAAGAGCTTCTTCTATTTCTTCTGCTTCTTCCTGGAGTTCCAGTTCGGTTTCTATTTCATCCTGCTGGATTTGCTCAAAGGTTTTTAACGGTTCTTTATCAATAATTTCAGAGACATCTACAGCAGAATCAGTCTCACTTTCAGCTAAATCAGTCTCATCTTCGGCTAATTCTGTCTCATATTCAGCTAAACCTGTCTCATATTCTATTAAATCTGTCTCATCTTCAGCAAAATCTGTCTCATCTTCAGCGAAATCTGTCTCGTCTTCTGCTAAATCTATCTTATCTTCAGCTAAATCTATCTCGTCTTCTGCTAAATCTGTCTCATCTTCGGCTAATTCTATCTCATCTTCGGTTAATTCTGTCTCATCTTCGGTTATTTCTGTCTCATCTTCGGCTAATTCTGTCTCATCTTCGGCTAATTCTGTCTCATCTTCGGTTAATTCTGTCTCATCTTCAGTAAAATCTGTTATTTCAGGTTCAATAATTATAGGTTCTTTCTTTTCTTCAACTTCCTGTATGGGTATATTAAGTTCCTGAGCCAATTCTTCACTTATAACGGGTTCTTCAAGCGGTATGTCATCAAGGTATTTTGCACCACCTATTTCTGAAATACCTTTTTTGATGGCATCTCTGTCTTTTTCAGGCTTTTCAGGAGCAACTGGTTTTGCGGGTTCTTTTTTAGCTGGTTTATCCTGCTTTGTAGCCTTTTTGGCTTCTGGTAGCTCTTTAACCTCTTCACCTGCAACTATTTCTGGTTTAACAGGTTTAATAGGGACTGTTTTCTGAGAGGTTTGTGGAGCAGTGACAGGAGTTTCAAGGTCTGCCGGTTCAGCTTCCTGCCCGTATTTAAGGAGGTTAATACACCTTTTAGCAACCTTTCGTACTTTTTCATCAGGGTCAAGCATTTTGCCTTTAAGGTGAATAATACTTCTTTTATCTCCAAGTATAACAAAGGCCTCTGCCGTAGCAATTCTAACCCGTGGATCCCTGTCTTCGAGCGTTTCTATAAAATACGGTATAACGTAGGTTGATCCTATATGAGCCAGAGCCATTATTGATGTTACTCTTATTTCAAGTGGTTCATAGTTTAATAACCTCAATAAAGGTTCTACTGCGCTTTTATCTTTGATTTTGCCAAGTGTTCTGATAACTTCAAGCCTGATAAGCTTATTAGATTTATTATCAAGAAGTTTGATCAGCTCATCCAGGTAGTCTTTGTTTTTTAAATCTCCTAAAACCCTGATACCGGCACACTTAAATATAATATTTTTATGTTCAAGGCATCTCCCCACCTCTTTTATAGGAAATGAAAATAATTTAGCCTTTATTTTATTTATTTCTGCATCAATATTTTCTGGCCACTTAATTTTTGTGGCCGTTTTCTGTTGATGTGCGTTTTTAATGTTTTGCTCCATCTTCATTTGTCTCTGGCTAATAAATTTTAATTTTTACTTTTGCAGTTTGCCGTTTAAAATAAAATAACAGTATTTAATAATTATCGGAAAGAACCCTTAATAAATTAAATTTAAAATTATTTTTATATTTAAGATAACCTAAAATGGAATATACTCAAATACATCAATTAGAGGATTAGCAATGTTTGCAATTGTAATGACAGGGGCAACAGTAGGAATAGAAGGGTATATTATTGAAGTTGAAGTTGATATTGCATCATCATTACCAGGAATAGTAATAGTTGGCTTGCCAGATGCAGCTGTATCAGAGGCAAAAGAAAGAATTAAAGCTGCTATTAAAAATTCAGGTTATATTTTTCCGGGTAAGAAAGTTATCATAAACCTTGCACCAGCTGACATAAGAAAAGAAGGATCAGCGTTTGACCTGCCACTGGCCATTGGTGTTTTGGCGGCAGCAGAATATTTATCCATTGAAAATTCAAAAGAATATTGTTTTCTGGGTGAACTTTCACTGGATGGCTCTTTGAGGCCTGTAAACGGTGTTTTGCCGATTGCTATTGCTGCAAAAGACAGCGGTATTAAAAACCTTATTGTGCCAGAAGAAAATAGCCGGGAAGCCGCTCTCATAGATGATATAGATGTTTATGGAGTAACTAACCTGCTTGAAGCAGTAGAAATTTTAAATGGCACAGGCACAAAAAAACCTGTCAGAGTAGATAAAAAATCTCTGTTTTTAGAGACAACAGAAGCCTTAAATATTCCTGATTTTTGCGAAGTCAAAGGTCAGGAACACATTAAGCGAGCACTGGAAATAGCTGCCGCCGGTGGACACAATGTATTGATGGCTGGCTCTCCGGGAGCAGGTAAAAGCATGCTGGCCAAAGCTTTTGCAGGTATACTTCCACCTCTTGAGTATTCTGAAGCTCTTGAAGTAAGCAAGATATACAGTGTAAGTGGTATGCTGCCCTCTGGCAAAGGACTTATTACCAGACGGCCATTCAGGGCTCCACACCATACAGCATCTTCTGTGGGTATTATTGGAGGAGGGAATATACCTAAGCCAGGAGAAATTAGTTTATCACACAGGGGGGTTCTCTTTCTGGATGAAGCTGTTGAGTTTCCACGTAATGTGCTTGAAGTATTGAGACAGCCTCTAGAAGATAAAGTCGTTACTATAAGCAGGGCACAGTTAAGTGTAACTTATCCTGCTGATTTTATATTGATGCTGGCAATGAATCCCTGCCCCTGTGGTTTCAGAGGGGATAGCATCAAAAAGTGCGTTTGTTCCGATTCGCAGGTATTAAAATACTGGTCAAGGCTTTCAGGCCCGTTGCTTGACAGAATTGATATACAGGTAGAAGTTACCAGGCTTGATGAAAAAGAAATCATTGGTCATACTCCTGAAGGCCTGTCATCAGAACAGATTAGAGAAAGAGTAATTCAGGCTCGCAACAGGCAAGTTGAGCGATTTAAAAAAGATGGTATTGTATGTAATGCCCAGATGAATTCACGATTGATTAAAAGGCACTGCAAACTAAAAGAAGATTCTGAAGCATTGCTTTTATCTGCAATAAGGCAGATGCAGCTCAGCGCAAGGGCATATGACCGTCTATTGCGGTTATCAAGAACTATTGCTGATCTGTCAGCCGAAAAAGACATTCAAACACATCATATCGCAGAAGCCCTCCAATACAGGACAATTAGCTAAAAACTATAAAAAGAAGGATACAGGCAAACAAAATCTCATTATTATGCAATAATCTACATATGAGGGTCATCTACACGATCTGACATCTCAGATTTTGATAAATTTCTATAATAAACAACAGTAATTTCTGATTCAGGCGTTATATCCTGATCATAGACCCTGGAAAGATAACTTACTATTTTATCTAAAGTCTTTAGATCGCTTTTCTCTTTTGAAAGGTCTTCTTCCGTAAGCTCTTTAATCTTGCATAGCTTCAATTCTTTTGTGATAATACCCTGCCTGATGACTTTATGATTTACCCTGATATCTACAACTTCATCAGGAACATAGTAACAATGATCATAATATATAGATCCTGTTCTCAGGGCAATTTTTTCATCTTCTGCGTTTTCGTTTATAACCTCATTGAGATATTCAGCCGGCCAATTAATAGCTTTACTCATTGTTTATAACCTCTTTAGCATTAATCTTTTCCAGAAACTCTTCATTGGTTTCTGATTCCATTAATAATTTTTTGAATTGTTCAGGTGGAATATTAAATTTTCTGGCAAGATCATTTTCAAGGGCACTAAAAGATAAATCTCCTGTGCCAAGAATGGTTTGTAATTTGAGGTTTTCAAGCTCTTTTGCCATAATGGTTTCCCTTTTTACTATCCAGAATCATTTTACTATAGATAAACTGCAAAATGGAAGTAACCCCATTTTATAAGCCAATAAATAACTAAGATAATAGGTTTTGGTTTCGATTATAAAAAAAAGACATTACTGTCCGGTTAAATTTTATCTGAGGGTTTGGTTTTTGCCAGTTTCTTTAATTTAACTTCCTGTAAAATTTTCTAATCCAAAACAGATATTATGACAGGCTTTATACATCTAAATAAAATCTTTTACCGGAGACCAGTAAAAAAAAAAGAGTAATTTGTTCCAGATTTTTTGGGCAAAAAGCACTATAAAAAAATCTTTTTTCTTTGTTATAATGATTTAATAAAGATTTTTAAATCTATAGCTTATTTATGAAAATTTTTTACTGATGATAAGAAATGTTTCTTTCAATCAGAAAGTGGTTTTAACTGCTTCAATTAAGGGAATAATACTATTTAAAGGCATAATGAACCTCTTTCGTTCGACCAGGGTAATTTAAGGTAAACATCCAGATAACTAGCTGTTTAAAAGAATTTAATGACGACCTCCGTCTTATAGGGCTTTTTTCATAAATATGTAAGTCTTAAATGCTGATATGTTTTAGTTATTGATTATTTATTGGTTTTGGATAGGTGTCAGGCAACAATTAGAGGGATTTTAAATGGTAAGAAGAAGGAATAGACAGGCTAAAAACATTTTGCTGGATAATAGTGTCTTTATTGCAGGTATTGTATCACTTGCTTTATCGGTACAGATTTTGCCAGCTTTTTCTCAGCAAATTATTGTTGATGGAAAAACTAACACAACTTTAAAAGTGAATGATTCACTTACAACAGTTAATACAAAAACTATTAAAGGTCAAAACGCTTTTAACTCCTTTCAAAAGTTTAATGTTGATAAAGGTAATACTGTTAATCTTGTCGTACCATCAAAAGCTAACAACCTCATAAACCTGATACATAGTGAAAAAACTAATATTAACGGCATTCTTAACAGTATTAAAGGTGGCAAAATAGGCGGAAACATATACCTTGTTAACCCTTATGGTATAACTGTTGGAAGCCAGGGGGTCATAAACGTAGGAAGCCTGACAGCTATTACTCCATCACATAGTTATATGAATAATTTCTTTAACTCATCGGGAAACCCAGATAATCAGGCTGTCATTAACCTTTTAAACAATAATGTACCTGTTAATCAGAATGCTTCTATAATCAATTATGGAACCATTAGAGCAATCAATAATGTAAAATTAGACACAGGTTCAATTATTAATACCGGAAAAATTTCTGCAAACTCTTTTAATCAGAGTCAATCCTCTCTAAATAATGTAGATATATCAGATATTATAAATACAGAAGAACTTGAACGTGCTGAAATGGCATTATATGAAGGCGGAAACATTACATTAGCCTCAAAAGCAAACTTTGTAAATAAAGGCACAATAGAAGCTGATAGCCTTAATAAAAAAGCTGGAAACATAAAAATAACATCTGATGCTGATATAACAATGACTGAAACCAGTAAAATAACGGCTATGGGCCATGGAAAACAGGCAGATGGCGGCTATATCTATATATACGGCAAGAATACCTACCTAAATAAAGGTGCTCTTGTTGATGCAAGTGCCGGTAAAATATCTGGTGATGGTGGTTTTGCAGAAGTTAGTGCTGAAGATACTGTTTTAACAAAAGGCACTATCAATGCAAAAGCTTTTAACGGTAAGCCAGGTGAAATTCTTATTGATCCGTTTAACCTTGTTATTAATGGTGGCAGGTTTTCAGATGGATCTAACCTTACGTTCCAGGCTCTAAATAATATTCTTGTTAAAGAAGGAACTACTATTTCTTCAAGAAACCTGAATAATGTATATACTGAAGACCATTCAACTGCACCATCTCAGGGAGACTCAGGAAATATTAAATTTGAATCTCTCTCCCTGGATATAGAACCTAATACCAGAATATACTCATTTGCTAACAATAACTACAAATCAGGAGATATAATCTTTAGAGCAAATAACCTGTTTATAGATACCTCTGGCGTAAAACCTGAAATCATTGCAGGCTCTGGTAACGCTATCATTAATCGTGCATTTATCGGCAATATCAACATTAAATCAAGCAATAACAACCCGGGGAAAAGTAGAAATAAGTTCTTTAACGGGTTTTTACACGCAATGCTAACTGATTTAAATTTATATGACTATGAACTGGATACTATTAACGCTGAAAATATCATTATTGGTTGCAATAGTAAAATATTCTTTGCTACTAACAAACTCAATGTTAATGCAAATCTTAATATACCAGGCAACTTAACCCTTAATGCTGTAAATTTAATTTCTGTAAATGGAAATATAGGTATTAACAATAATCTCTCTGTAAATACATTTAACAAAACAAATATCTCTGGAAACCTTAATATTGGCAATGATTTAATTGTTAATAGTGCTAAAAATCTAAATATAGAAGCGGCCGGTAATAATAGTAATACTAATATCATGGCTAAAGGAAACATAATACTTTCTTCTGAAGCTAAAAATGGCTCTATTTTACTTGGAACCGGTAACAATAGTAATAAAAAATCTGTTAATGTAACTGCTGACGGCAACATTGTTTTGTCTGCTGACGGTCATACCTTTATTTCGGGCAAAAATACAGATGTTCATGCCAGTAATTTAGTTCTATCCAGTGACAAAAAGAATGCCGGTATTACACAAAATGCTTCTGTAACAGTTGATAAGAATGTTACAATAGAAGCTCAAAAAGGCAACGTCTTTATTGATGGGTCTATAACAGCCGGCAATGACCGCAGTCAATACCTTATGGTTAGAAACAACGGCTCAATTGACCCATCAAGTAACCTTATACCAGAAATTGCAAATGGCCAAATATATATTAACAAAGATACAATTATTGGTGGAGAAGGTGGAACAATCACTATCTCCGGTAAAAAAGTTCAGGGTAAGGGTTCTCTTTCTGTTACCGGTGGAAATGGAAACGTTAATATAATTAACAATTCAAGCCATAATCTGAATATTGATACGTTACAAGTTGCTGAAGGTACACCTGGAAGTATTACTATTAATAATAAACCTGTAACATCCAGATATGACAAGATAAGCGTAAATATTAATAATAATGAAGGCCCTGAAGGAATTAATATTACTAACAATTCTAGCTCGGATGTTTTGTTATCAGGTCTTTTATCTTCTACCAAAGGAGATGTTTTAATAAATAATAACTCTGGAAATATTCTTAATGCAGCTGGTACTGATGAACAGATCATTCAGGCAAAACATATCGCCCTGAATGCCTCAGGGATAGGACAGTCACCTTCTCAAACTGTGAATATTGACACTATAAACGGAGGCAATCTAACCGCTATCAGCAGTCAATCAGATATTTACGTTTCAGAACTTTCAGGTGATTTGTATGTAAATTCAGTCCAGGCTAAAGGAAACGTTTATTTAAGTTCTGCTGGAAGCATACTAGACGGAAACACAGTATCAGAAGAAGCAAAAATATCCGGTAATGCTTTAACATTAATCGCAGGAGAAACTGGAAACATTGGAAACAACACCCCTGAAGGCATATTAGAGATAGAAACTACTGATAAATTAACAGCCATGGCTGAAGGTGGTAGCATTTATCTCAAAGAAACTGGCCCGGAACCCACTGTTATAGTTGATACTTTAAAAGCTAAAGATAATATTTACCTCCATGCTGACTGGAAAATTCAAAACTTTGAAGGCTCTTCTATAACTACAACAGCTAATAATAGTAAAATTACTCTAATAACTGATGATACAAAGTTGTTTGATGATGCTACAAATACTGGTGGCACTATACAAACAGGTTCAGATGGTTATGTTTCTATTGAAAGAACCACACCAGGTGATATTCATGCGAGCTATCAGGGTGATGATAATTTGTATCACCCGTCAAGCGGTGAAACAACATTTGTAACTACACGTGAATTAAGCACAATATCGACCGGGTTTGTTGAAATTATTGCCCATCAAGGTCAGGAAATATGGGGTGACACCCAGGATCTCAATATTATTATTGATGATGATTATGATTTTCTGTCAAACCCTGTAAATGTTGAAAATGGTATTATTCATATATTAAGAAAAACTGACGGTATATTAACTTTAGGTGGTACAATTGATGATATCGGTGTAATAACCCAGAATGAGATTAACAATATAACTGCTGATGATATTCTGCTTGGTAATGTTCTTGATCCTTCTATCTGGGAATACGGCAACACAATTGAAATTAGATTGCTAAGCCCTGATTTCTCAACTACAAGCTCAACTAGCGGGGCTTCGAACGTAACACTTATAACATCAGGAAATATTATAGATGCCAATCCATCAAGCACCACTCCGCTGTTGGCTAAAAACCTTAACCTTGTTGCAGGCGCCGCTGGCTCAGGCAGTATTGGGGGTCCGGGTACTCAAACTATAGATATACAGCTTGTTGAAGATGGATCTTTAAGTGCAACAGCTACTGATGATATTAATGTAACACATTATAACTCTGATATGCTGCTAGATAAAGTTCATTCTGAAACGGGTAATGTTCAACTAACCTCCATGCAGGGCATACTGGATGCTAACGGAGATGATGTAAATGTAATAGCAGCAAAAGACATTACTTTAACTGCATATCCCTTAAGCAATATCGGTACAGAAACTGATTTTATAGAAATTAATTCAGCAACAAGTGGCACAGGCTCTGTTAGTGCTCAGGGTTCAAATATCTATCTTAATGAAATAGAAGGCGATTTGAACATAAATCAAATTGCTAATGGCAGATATTTTGCCAATTATGTCTATCTTAAAGCCTCTGATTCAAATGGGGCAAGCATTTTAGACTACGATATATCCAGTGATTCAACCTATAACATCAGAGCATATACAACATCTCTTGAAGCCAAATATGGTTCAATTGGCTCGGGAGGTATAGGTGATAATGGAGATATTGATATTCAGGCTTATGACCTTGCTGTTCTGGAAAAAATAGAAGCAGGAACAGCCGAAGGATTTACTGACCCTGTAACAATAAATATCCAGCATAATGGAGGCTCTTCTGCACGAGCTTTGCGCATTGGTGAAATTATTTCCAATGAATATTCAACAGTAAACATCTCAACAAACGGTGAAATAATTGATAGCGAACTGACAGATAATCCTGATGTTGATATTACAGCCAATATAATAAATCTTTCATCTGCCAGAGGCATAGGTTATGGATATGTCCGAGAGAATAATACCTATGTCAACAGTATGATAGACATTAAACTGATAGGTGAAAATCCTTTATTGAATACGACTTTTCTTGATATATTAAGATTAACTTCAGATGGAGATATGCATTTAGGTAACCTAACCAGTACAACTACATCATCAACTTCCAGTATGTTGCTTATTTCCCGTAACGGTTCTATTCTTGATGGCCTTAAAACAGGTGAAGCCAATATACAGGCTCCCTGGACCACACCTTTAGTGCATATAGAAGCAATTGAAAGCACCAGTGGTTATGGTGGCTACATTGGTTCTCAGGAAAATCCAGTTGTTTTAAATATTACAAGTGGCAGCAATGATTACGTTAAGACTGTATCAAACAATGATACCTTCCTTAAAAACATTAATACCAGCGGGCAACTTCAGATAATGACCAGTACTTCAGGTGGTAATTATAGTTTAGAATCTGACAATACTGTGTCTCTTATAAGAAACCCTAATAGTACACCTGCAATTTTATCTGCCGGAGATATTTACATTAAAACTAACAGCCTGGTAAGTGACTATATAACCCCTTCATATAATGAAGAAGTCTTAATAGAAGGGCATAATATAAATATTGTTGCTAATGATAGCATAGGTGCTCCACTGGTAGGCGATATTGACATTATATGCTATGGAAGCCTTTCTGCAACATCTGCTGGTAATATCTATTTTGATTCACCTCTGGATATACAGGTTGATTCAATTATTGCTAACGGTGTAGTTTCTATCACATCAGGTGAAAGCATAACCCTTGGCGAGATTACAACCTCTGGAGACGTGAATTTACTGGCAACAGGAAGCGTAACAGCTATATCTGATCCTGGTGTAATCAATATCAGTAGCGCAGATATAGTAATAACAGCCGGAGAAACAATCGGCACAGAGTTACAACCAATTGAAGTGCTATCTTCAACTGGTATTGTTACTGCTGATGCACCTGAAGTATATGTTAACGAAAACTAATCATTAGTAAGTTTTTTCAGGATAAAAAACAAATAACTTGTTCATAGGTGTGACTTTCTGAGAGATAGTTCTCAGGTGAACTTTGAATTGACAAGATTGCAACCTGTTGATTCTGCTGAAATCAACAAGGTCTTTTAGTTTGTAGTGATCTTGAAATTTCTTTAAGTTATCAGGGAGACATTTTTGCTTGTAACAACATGGCAATACTGCTCCTGGAAAACTATTTTTAATGGCAATGTTAATTATATCATCTGTTCTAATACCGCAAGCATGAATGCCAAGAAGCATTGCACTCTCTGTATAAGTGATTAACCTGTAATCATCCTGTATATAGTCAATATTTAAAGACATTTTACTGAATACACTCTGTATACATGCCATTATCTTCTGGTAAGAATCAGGTTTTTTCTGGTCAATAATACAAACCTTAATTATACTATCAGACAATGCATACAACAAAATTGAGACCAGCCCGTGCCCTCCGCATATATCATAAAGGGTTATCTCTCTTTTACGCCCGATAAAGCGTTGAAGAATCCTTAAAACCTCTACTGATTCAGCATATTCTTTCTTTGATAAAACACCTGCTTTACAAAGCGCAAGACTTATTTTTTCAAATAGGCTAAAACCCTTGAAGTGAGAGGCATATCTCTCATCAAATCGGTTTTGGTTAATATTGACCTGTTCTCTAAATGTTAAATAACTCACTTATAACCTGTATTCCCTGCATATATATAGTATTGTGCAACAAACAAGAGACCAAACAAACGAATTTAACGAATATTTGACGTTCTCAATTGTATCATATATTATATATGGTACAATTTTACATTTACAGAAGTTGTTTTTTAGCCAATTACTGAGCAAATGGAGGGTTATTTAAATGTCAGAAATATTAAGAAATGAGTTTAAAAAAGAACTTGAAAATATTAAGTCAGCAGATATTGTCATTGGCATACCCAGTTATAACAATAACGACACTATTAAACATGTTGTAAATGCAGCAGCTCTGGGCATGGCAAAGTATTTTCCTGGTATAAAAGCAGTGTTAATTAACTCTGATGGTGGCTCAAAAGATGGCACCAGAGACGTTGTAAGCAGCTATCAAATAAATGAAACAGATCTTAATCTTATTTTTGCCAGTAAACCCAGTCACAAAATGGATGTTTTGACCACTGAATACATTGGCCCTCCTGGAAAAGGTAGTGCCTTCAGGACAATTTTTATCGCAACACATATGTTAAAGGCTAAATGTCTTATTGTGGTTGACTCAGACCTTAGATCTATTACACCTTCATGGTTTGAAAGCCTTGCAAAACCAATACTTGAAAAAGGTGAGGATTATGTAACACCTTACTATACAAGAGATAAATTTGATGGAACCATTACAAATAGCATTGCTTACGGTCTGACCAGATCTCTGTATGGGTTTGATGTACGTCAACCAATAGGTGGAGACTTTGGTGTCTCTGGAAGACTCAATGAACTCTACGTCATATCTAAAGACTGGGACGAAATCAAAACAGTTGCAGAATATGGCATTGATATATGGATGACAACCCTTGCAGCCGCCAATAAATTTAATATCTGTCAAACCTATTTGGGGGCTAAAGTACACGATGTTAAAGATCCAGGAGAGTCTCTTGGCCCTATGTTCAGGCAGGTTGTAGGTACACTATTTAGTCTTATGAAGCAATATCAGAAAGACTGGGATCATACAAATATGCCTGAAGAGGTTAAGACATATGGTTTTATCGTTGATGTAACCCCTGAATCACTGGTTGTAAATAGAGAAAACATGCTTAACAAGCTTAAAGCAGGCTGGGAAAAACATAAAGACCTCTGGAACGAGATATTCAGATCGGAAACTTATAATGCCCTGAAAGCCGAGTTAGACAAAGATTCTCCCCACATAACTAAAGATTTATGGGTAGATATAGTATTTGACTACTCCATTGCTTTCAATTTCTCTAAATATAACAAAGATAATGACTTTATAGAAACCATGATACCTCTTTATTTAGGAAGAACAGGGGCATTTGTAAAAGAAGCTGACAGTGCTAACCAGCAAGAAGCAGAAAAAATATTCCAGGAACTCTGTCAGATTTATCAGAAGAAAAAACCAGAATTGCTAAAGCTCTGGAAAAAGGCAATGGCAACAGTTTAAAATACAAAAAACGCCCGGTAGAGCCGGGCGTTAATTTTTATAAACTTATTTTTATTTATTCAAACTCTATTTCTTCTTCGTGCTGCTCGATATAATCAAGCACATAGGTAAATTCATCCTCATCTTCAATTACCTGGAAGTATGATTCGCCATCTTTAATAAGTATTTTCATTACAATTAGCTCGTCATCATCGTTTGCCTTATTGTCCTGCTTTTTTTTCAAAGCAGGATCAAGGTATTTAAACAAACCATATTCTTGATTATCAATTTCTATAATTTCTACCAGCTTAAAACTATGAGTTTTGCCATATTCATCAGTAGTTTTAATTATAGAGTTTGTCTTATTCTTTTTAGCTCTGGACATTTGATACCTCTCAATCTTTGTTTGTTGAATCCAGATATTGCTGAAGGATCAATTCGGCAGCTTTTTTATCAATGAGTCCCTTGTTTTTAGATGGTGAAATATTTTGTTCTATCAATATTTTCTGGGCCATTACGCTGGTAAGTCGTTCATCCTGAGTGATGATTTCTATTTCAAGGGCCTGACCCAGCTCAAGTATATAATTTTGAACATCTTCAGCTTGAAAAGCTTTTTGTCCCTTAAGATTTAAAGGCAAGCCAGCAATAATTTTTTTTATACTATATTGCTCACACAGTGATCTGATGGCACTGATAGAATCTTTATGAGGTTTTCTATTAATAGTTTCCAAGCCGATAGAAAACATATTAAGCGGGTCACTTACAGCTACACCAATTCTTTTAACACCTATATCAAGTGCCAGTAGTCTATTTAAAAGTTTATTTTCCATTTTACAAATAATTGATCCAGTCTTGCTTTGTATTTATCTATTTTAGCCTTTGAAACAATGCTTTTGCCATTAGTTATGCTATCATCAATTTTATATTGAAAGCGTAACAAACTTTCTATAACGCTTTTTTGCATTATTTTTCTTATAAACCTGTTCTCCTGCAAAGGAATATTACAGTCTTCACTGAGCGTCCAGGCTGCTGTGGCTACCAGTTTTGCTTCTTCTAAATAGTTATTCATCTTTAGTAAATATGCTTCATTTAGCAGTCTGTCAAAATAAATCATTTTCCAGCTCAAAACAAATAACATATCAAGAACTTCATCTATTCGATCATTAAAATATTTTGCTATTTCATCAATATGAATATTATCATCATCTATAATGGTTATAAAATATGAAAGATTATCTTTAAAGAAGTTGAGAATATCAGGATGATCGTCATCTTCAATAAACCAGCAGTAAAAATCGCTTATTTCATATACATTATCAATATTATTGATCAGTTTTTCGTCTTTTAGCATATTAACAATCGTATCAAGTTCTTGAAAATTGTTTGTAATGTCTTTAACAAGTATTTTCCATGCTGAATATTCGTAGGGTACAGGAATTTTAAAAGCTCTATTTATCTGTTCAGATTTCATCATTCGGTATTTACAATACTCAACAGGTATATCTACTCTGGTTGTACCTTCTTGAAACTTTTTGATGATACGTTCGAAGTCTCTATTGCTGATCTGGCTGAATCCAAAACAGTCAACAATGCCCTGTATATCATTAACAACAACACTAAACAGTGAAATATCATTATTGGTAAGTAACCTGCTGATAATGATTCCCTGATTGCCTATGCCATCAATGGGGCTGGCATAGCACTTATAAATTTCTGAGTTAGTGATAAAATCCGGCAATTCTTGCAGTAGCTCCTTCTGGGTCTTTACACCAGATAATTTTAGAAGATTCAAGCTTTTTTTTAGTTTCTTTTTTTCAAAATCGTTATCTGTATATTCATAAATTTTTTCTAAAACTTCCATTGCCTCTTGAGAACGGGTATTACCAAGGGCTTCGATTAGTAAATGATACACTTCATCGGATGGTCTGGCTTCAAGAGCAGGTAAAAAAATACAGGTTAAATATTCTCCGGGGTAGTCATCTTTTAAAGATTGAACTAATTGAAGCTGTTCAGCAGCAGGCAGTGAGAACATGAAATCCAGAAAATCTATCTGAGCTTCAGGGTCCAGTGAAGCCATTTTAAGCATACGTTCAGTTTCTTTATCTATTAAGTCCTGAGGGTTTTTGAGGTAACTTAAATACAAATTTGGGTCTGTTGTGTCTCCCAGGTTTCTTAAAATAACGTTAGCAGTATCTTTAAGCTCATCAGGAATATTAGGATCCTTTATCAAAGACCAGAGGGGTTTATCAAGCATTTCAAGTGATCCGAACTCAAGTAGAAGTTGAGCTACAACTTGCATCTGATCATAATTTCCTTTTGGTAGTTCTCTTAAGAGACAATCAATTACGTATTCTTCATTCTCTATGGATCTCAACCTTTTAATGAGCTTGAGCTGGCTTTCTTTTGAGGAATCTTCAAGTGTTGACAGTTGTTGAATAACGGCCAGTACTTCTGCTCTAACCTGTAATTTTGTTAAAGTTCTTTTGTTCATAGTTTATGAGTTTCTTGAAATATTCCAGAAGGCATCCAGTATTTTTCTTGCCTCACTGGAAGGCACTCTATCTGAGAGCATAAAGTATTGTACACAGATCATTGTGCATTCTGAACAGATATTGACTCCTTCCGGGCCCTGTATCATCTTAATAACCATATGGTTGGGCCTATCACAGAATGAGCAATGAACAATTTCTTTTTTCTCTTCTTTTTTTTGCTCTTTAGATTCGTCTTTATCCTTTTGTTTATCTTTTGTTTCTCTTGCGCCTGATAGAGAAACAACCTTTTTTTCGTCGTTATCTGTCATAATATCCTCTAACTGCCTGGGTAAATATCTAATTCAAATTCTTTTATCGGGTAACCATAAGAGGCTTCAAGTTCATCGTCGCCCCATTTCTCAAATGATATGTATTTTGATTCATCACGGGTATAATAATCCCAATATTCAACTGTATCACTATCCCAGCGTTTATTTTCTTTTTCAATTCGTACCTGGGCATAGCCATGTTCATCATACTCAAACCTTTCACCATTTATGGTTACGGGCTGTTTGGCTTTTAAAACATCTACACTGATTTCAGGTGGCAGTTTTAAGGGTTCAGACATTTCTATTGATAGCTCATCGTCATCTTCTACATCAAGCCAGAGATAATTTTGTCTTGCACTATCAGAAAATTGATAGGCTAACCATTCGAAAGAACCTGCTCTATATAAATATCTTTGTCTGACGTAGTAGTCAATACCTTTGAATGTGACATAGTCACCTACCCGCAGGTTCATTATTGTTACGTCTGTTCGTTTGTCTGTCGATGATGCAGTATTATACCTGGCCTGAGAGGTCGCTTTTTCTTCATATACACGGTCAAAATAGTCTCTACGGGGCTTTTCTAACAACCATTCAATCATACCCATAAAAATTTCCTCATTTGATAATTCCCATAATCATACCAGATTTTGAACCAATTTTTAATAACTATACACCTTATAATTAGCACCAATTTTGATTTAATTAATATAAGTTGGTGATCTTAAGGAATTTTGCAAAAGAATACATAAGTATTTTTATACAAAAAAAATTCTACACATTTGAAAACTCTAATGAATTTGATATAAAATCTAACCATGATCAAAGAAAATACGAGCACTAAATGCAGCAATTGCCTCAATATTACTGAAGAAGATTTATTTTTGTTCTTCAAATATCTTCTTTTTGCTTCAAAAAAACCCATGGAAAGCATTTTAACCCGCAATATTATTAGCCTGAATCCTGAGCCTGAATGCATAAATAGAGCAGTTATACCGGTTGATGTACTTTTTAATCATTTAAAAACAGGTATATACAATTACAGGTGTACTTTTAATTCAGGTATTTCTTTTGAGGAAAAAATCAACAGGGTAGGCTATGTCAATAATTGCCAGTTTTATAGTAATATAGTGTTTAATGACAATAATCTAACTCTGCTATCCAGGGATTTAACCATTAAGACCGACTTATACGCCTCTGCATCAGGTTGTTTACAAAGTTTTGAGCTCTTTAAACATAGTTTTGAAGATTTTTTTAGCAGTGTTATAAACTCTCTTCAAAAGACATACCCTGGATATTCTTTTAGTGTAACCATTAATATGCCTGCTATAAAAACCTGCTCAGCTTTTAATAATGATATAAAATCTGGTTTTAATGCTGATAGAAATACTTCAATCCCTGTTAATATACCTGAAAGACTTAAAAATATTATACAAAACAGATCACTTACCATTATAAAATCAGAAAAACAGAATATTAACGAATATCAATTTAAACCCAAACCCCTCATTAAAGCATTTAAAGAAACAATAATGAAAAATAAAACAATACCTGAAAGCCTTTTAAAGGTAATGAATAATGAATAAGATCAGAAAAATAGCAATTTATGGCAAAGGCGGAATAGGCAAATCAACCATTTCAAGTAACCTGACAGCCGCCCTGACATATATGAACTTTTCACCAGCACAGGTAGGTTGTGATCCTAAAGCTGACTCGGTTAACACCCTTATTGATGGCCAGTTTATACCAACACTCTCTGATAATATACAGCAATACGGTATGATGGAAGAAACAATCAAGAATTCAGTATATAGAGGATTCAATAATGCTGTCCTGATAGAAGCTGGAGGCCCACCTCCGGGCCAGGGCTGTGCCGGAAGAGGCGTTCTGGTAGCACTGGAACAGATTAATAAATACCGAATATTCGAAAAACTGAAAGTCGATTTTGTAACCTATGACGTACTGGGAGATATAGTTTGTGGTGGATTCGCCCAGCCCATCAGACAGGGCTTTGCTGAAGAAATATATATCGTTACCAGCGCTGAATATATGGCCCTCTATGCAGCTAATAATATTGCAAGCAGCATCAGACTCTATGCCTCACAGGGGCTTAATGCCAGAGCAGCAGGTATTATACATAATAAACGTAATGTTGAAGGTGAAAACGAGCTAGTAGAAACCTTTGCTGGCTTGCTAGACCTGCCTGTTATTGCCCACATACCGAGATCCGAGTTTGTTCAGAAAGCTGAACATCAGGGAAAAACAGTAGTACAGGCTTTTGATGATACTGATCAGGCTGAAGCCTATTTTCAGCTGGCTTATAATATTATTCATAATCCTTACAGACTTATACCTGAAGATGTTAACCGGAGCTCAATAATAGAATTGCTTAATTTACAGTATAAAACACTGGTGTAAAGAACAATGAATCTTGCCCAAAAAGGTTACAGCTGGAAAAAACTTTCAGACCTATATAAATTAACTCCTGAACCTGAAACACATCAGGCATCAGTTATGTTCCCAGGGTTTGAAGGGTTATGGTGCAAGCTTATAATGTCTGTAACTGCTTTTGCGACAACAGAAAATTCTGTTGCACTAATTTATGGCCCCCTAAACTGTAACTGGGCTATAAGGAATTTTAAAACCACTGACTATGCCCTGTTTTATGGTAATGCATTTCTGCATATGCCTACTATTAACATGGATCAGAATATAATAGTGATGGGCGGTATCGATAAACTGATTAAAGGTATTAAAGAAGTTGATAAGCACTATAAACCTGATATTATTGGCATATTTGATAGCTGTGCACCTGCACTCATAGGGGATGATATTGAAACTGCTATTCAAAAAGCACAATCTGACTGTCATGCAACTTTAAAGTATTTTCCGTCTGCTGGCCTCGCTGCACCCTGGCTGGGAAAATCAATAGAACAAATTGCCTCAGAATACGTATCAATGATGCAACCAGCAACTAAAATACCTGATACTGTCAACATAATTGGTCAATATAAAGAAAAATTCTGCACTAAAGCCCACCAGAAAAAATGTAAGTTTCATGACTACCTTGATGAAGCAACAGAATTAACTAAATACATAGAAGCCCTTGATCTAAAGCTCCACAGAGTATTAATATCAGGTGGCCCTAAATACATCAAAACCGCCAGCGAAGCCAGTGTAAACATGATCTCCTGCCCTACCTGGGGTTACCCTATAGCAGAAAAGATGCATGAGCAGTTTGAAATACCTTTCGGAAGACACTCAATACCTGTAGGTTTCAGTGCTACTGCACGCTGGATAACTGAACTGGCCCAAATGACAAATAGACAGGATAAGGCAGAACAGTTTATTCGCAGCCAGAAAACACTTATTGAACCACTGTTCAATAAGGTAAAATCGCTCACCAGCAGCAGAATTGCCCTGATCGAATGTGGGAGAAATACCCAGACCTCATTTGCAAGAGCTATGGCACTGGGACGAATGACTCAAGAACTCGGAATGACTCCGTTTTTCTTCAATGCCCACCCTCTGGAAATAAAAGCCAAACACTATGATGTTAACTATTTCCTTTACGATAACTTTGATCCTGATTTTCTCTTTGGCCCTTACCCTTATCAAAAGTCTGTTAGCATACCTGATATTCTGGATAATCTCAATCTTTCAGAAAATGACTTTATATATTTTACTGAAGATGTTTTTCCCTTTGCACGTTCAGATGATTTTGATGTTTCTAATGCCCCCAGAGTCGAAACAGGAGTACACCTGAGACGTATAAAAGACGCTACAAGCAGAGGTATGGGTTTTTCCGGCACAAAAAGTATTCTTATTCAAATTGAACAGGCACTCAAAACAGCCATGAGAAAAACCAGACCATCACTTTACGCTAGATTAACAGGTAAATTTTACGAGTTTGAAAATGAAAATTATCGAACATAACAAAGCTTTTGACGACAGAATATACCCTGGAGCCTTTATTGGAGCTACTTTTGTAGCTTCAGGAGTTAAAAATAGTATCATTATCTACCATGGCTATCTTGGCTGTAATATTGAATCCGTGCATATGCGTTCTGACACTATACCAGGGGGCTTCTATACACCTATCATAGCTACAGGCCTTAATGAAAATGATAGCATTTATGGTGGTTTATCCAAATTAAAAGATACTTTAAAAGAGGTATGTAGGAGAAAATACGACATAATATGGGTACTAACAGGAGATGCTACATCTATAACCGCTGACGATATACATAGTCTGTCATCATTAGATATCATTCCTGCCGGTACAAAGCTAATATCGCTTGATGTACCAGGGTTTCTCGGTGGCATTAGAAAAGGAACAGATATTGCACTTGCTAAACTTCTTGAAAATACTGCTGTCTCTATAGAAAAAACAAACTCTATTTGCCTTGTAGCACCCCACCTCATGGGTATAAAATCTCACCCTATTGAAGCAAAAGAGATTAAAAGCCTTTTGAATCGTTGTAATATTTTAACAGAGCATATTTTAAGCAAACAACTGCATATTGAAGATCTTGATGACATAGTTAAAAACAGGTACTTCCTGTCTCTTTGCTGGGAATCAATGCCTGAGCTGGAAAACTTTTGCCAAAAACACTCTATTGAATTGCTTAACCCAGATATACCTCTGCCTATAGGTATTGCAAATACTGAAGAATGGCTTTTAGCAATAGCTGATATTTTTAACAATAGAGAAAAATCTCAAAATATATTGCTGGAAGATAGCAAAATACTAAAAGATCAGCTTAAACACAACTATAATTATAGCTGGCTGTCAACTCTTTATAACGAAAAAACATGCTCAATCTATGGTCACAGCCAATTTGCGGTATCACTGGCCAGGTGCTTTTATTACGATTTCAATATCAAACCAAAAGTTATTGCTATTCTGTCTGAAACAGAGGAGGCTATAGAGAAATCTAAACGGCTTCTGTCAGATATGGCAAATTATACAGATTTTACATTACTAATAAACCCGGATTATTACAGCTATTTACAGCATATTAATGAGGCCCGTATTGATTTCGCAGTTGGCTCAATACAGGATAAACCTCTCTGCACAGGCGCAAACATTGCTCATATGAGTCTTTCAGGTTTTTATTTCTTTAACAATTACAACTTTATACCCTGGCCATATACCGGAATAACTGGCACACTGAGTCTTTTGACTGAACTAGGTTTTCTTATGGAAAAGGCATTTTACTATGAAAAATACTGGAAAAATTACGCTTACAAACCCGCTGAAACATGATTTATAATAATTTTATAAGTTTGAAAATCAAAAAAATCAGGTTATGCGCTGATTTTAATAAAACTCAACTTCTTAGTTGACTGCTATAATGAGCTTAAAACAGGGAGATACAAACAATGAAGAGAACCTTGATACTAATAACAACAATATTTATCATTATGTTTTTAAGCACAAACTCTTTGATTGCAGGCAAAATCAAAAATCTAAACATTAAAACATCTGGTGATGCTACTGTTACGGTTCAAACTGATAAAGATTCAGAAATAGATAGTGTTAATGTAAAAAAGGATGCTGACAGTAAAGTCATAATAAACGGTAAAGAGGTTAATTGTGAAGAAAATGCTGACGGCAATGAATTTTGCACCCCAGATTTAATGTATTAAACGTATGCTCCCTGCCGTTTAAGCTCATCCTGCAATTTTTTAATGCTGATATCTTTTGCATCAACACCGTCCTTAATAGCAATGCTTGCAGCTATTCCTGCGGCCTGACCTGTTGCATAACAGCATGGTATTTCTCTAATACAATCAATTAATTTATGTTCTATGCTGATAGCACGACCTGCAACAAGCAAATTTTTAATTGACTGCGGTATCAAAGCTCTGTAGGGTATTTCAAGCCTGCCAATCTTTCCTTTGCCTGCAAAATAATATGGAGCATAGCATATTTTATCATCAAAAGAGTGTTTATAGTCACCTGATGTGATAAAGTGCTTTCCTTTGAGCCTTCTGGAATCTCTTACACCTAAAAGTGGTGCAATGTCAACAATATAAGCATTTTCAAACCCTTTAACATTATCTTTATAGAACTCAAAGATTTCCCAGCCCCGTTTTCTGGCTTCCAGTTCGCCTTTTGTGAGGTCATCTACATCGGTAATATCTATATTTGTGATATGTCCGGTATCAAACCATATAAAATGATTGTCAACACAGGGTGCCCAGTGCATAGGGTTTATGTCAAGTTTACTATTTGCAAATAGATTAAGAAAATCATTTTTATTATTTGTTATAAATTCGTTCAAACTTGGCATATCAACCCCACCGACCCGGAAGCAGGCTGTAACAGGTCTGAGCTGATCTTTTGGGGCCTGTTCATATTTTTCGCCAGTCCATTTGAGAGTATCGGCATCACCGGTACAATCAATTACAAAGTCAGTTTTGATAGCTATTTTTCCGCTTTTTGTTTCTGCTAGAAGATAGTTAATGTGCTGGTGTTCTTTTTCTAGGCCTGTAGCGAAAGAATTTAATATCAGCTTAATGTTATTTTCTTTTATGCAGTGGTCGAACATTTTTTTTAGTATTTCAGGTTCAAATATAATAAAGTTGTGCCAGGGTTTAGTAGCGTTAAAGTGTTCTAAATAGTCAATTGTTTCCTGACAGAAGCCTTTAATAATTCTTTCATTTGAGTCATTTAGACCGCATAAAACTATGACAAGCCCGCCTGTTGCCTGTCCTCCCATAAAGCCGCAGCGTTCAACCATCATAACATCTATCCCGCAGCGTGCAGCATTGACCGCAGCAGCCATGCCAGAAGGCCCTCCTCCCAGTACAACCAGCTGTGTTTCGTATCTGACAGGTATTTTTTCAACAGGAAGTGTAATATAGTTCATCTTGAAGTATGTTATCTATTTTTCAGGTTTTTGTATTACTACTGATGACTGTTCTGTGATATTGATTCTGGTAGAGGCCATTTTTTCTCTGATTTCAGAGTCCAGAGAAGTGCCCTCGATCATTCTATCTACAAGACCCAGATTCATTTTATAGATTTTATCAGACAAATCATATTTATCTATCAATTTTTTCAGGCGGTTATAGTCATACTGGTAGTTTTGTTTTTTTAGATAGGTTAAAAGTTCTCCGTTAGAGGCTTCAATGGGCATTCCACCTTCTTCAAAATATATTTTGAAGACTGATTTTATATCTCCCATTTCTGATTGAAGCACCTGAATAAGGGCCTGAAGCCGGAGGTATCTCTCAAAGAGGTAATTGATATTATCTAATTGCTTTAACTGCCAGTTAAAACGTTCGTCATAGAGATCTTTTAGCTTACCATATACCTGAGCCAGACCGTAAGCATCTGCAAGTGCCCGGTGTTTTGTTTCTAACTTAACGTTAAAACGTCTGAGAAGAGATTCTAAACCGTGAGATCTCTCTTCAGGGAAGACTTCCTTAAACATTTGAAGTGTATCTATTCTACGGTTATGGAGTTCTTTTCCATAGAGTATCAGCGAAGCATAGTTTACATAGCTGTAGTCAAAGATGACATTGTGTCCTATAATTGGTTTATCTTCAATAAAGTCAAGAAATTCTGGTAAAACTTCTTCTATAGTTGGAGCTTCAAGAATCATTTCTTCATTGATGCCATGAATATTAATGCTTGACATCCTGATATGCTGCATCGGGTTTACCAGAGATTCATATGTATCAGCAATTTCGTTGTTAACCAGTTTGACAGCAGCAAGCTCGATAATTTTTTCTCTTCTAAAGTCCAGGCCCGTTGTTTCAACATCTATGACAAAATTTACATTACTTTTTTTCATTGTTTTAACCACTTAATAAAAGATAATATTAGCTGCCAACAACACCAGCTAAAGGAGATGATGCGCTTGCATAGGCCTTAACAGGTATTCTTCCAGCTATATGGGCTTTTCTGCCTGCCTCTACACCCAGCTTAAAGGCTTCGGCCATTTCCGGAGGATTGTTAGATAACGCAATAGCCGTATTGACAAGCACTGCATCGGCTCCCATTTCCATGACAAGTGATGCCTCAGAAGGTACACCAAGACCGGCATCAACAACAACCGGAACCTGAGATTGTTCAATGATAATACCGATATTAGCCTTACTTTTTACCCCTTGACCAGTACCAATAGGAGAACCAAGTGGCATAACCGTAGCACATCCAGCTTCTTCAAGATGTTTGGCAAGAAGCGGATCAGCATTGATATACGGCAGAACAACAAAATCTTCTTCTATCAACATTTTTGCAGCTTCAAGCGTCGCAATAGGGTCAGGCAAAAGATATTTAGGGTCAGGTATAACCTCAAGTTTAATCCAGTTATTAATACCCATTGCTTTTGAAATTTTTGCAACTCTAATAACTTCTTCAACATTCTTACAGCCTGCTGTGTTAGGCAATAGCCAGAACCGGCTGAGGTCAATATGATCCATAATGCCAATATGGCCTTCTGCCCTAGCTTCTACTCTTCTCATTGCTACCGTTACAATATCTGCACCTGAAGCATTGAGGGCTGCTTTCATTATTTCAAAGTTTTCATATTTACCTGTGCCTACCATCAGGCGTGATTGAAATGTTTTTCCTGCAATATGAAGTTCATCTCTATTTTTGGTGCTTGCCATATTTTTTTACCTTTTTATAAATTCTCTATCTGTAACGAAATAATAATACTCTTATCAAGAATTAATTTCAATGCAGCGAATTTTTATCCCGCAAGCTGTTAGCTAAAACGCTATCTTTGAGAATATTAAGGCCGTTGATAATGGTTAAAGTTTTTAATTATGCAATTTTGACGTCGTATACTTCGCATACTCACCGTGATGACATAGATGTGTTTATAATACTTTGACGACAATTAGTTATAATATGATTCATACATAATAGTTGTCTAGCAGATTTTTATAGTAAAATAATTAAAATTTCAAATTTAACTGCGTTTTAGATACCGGTAAAGGAGTCATTATGATTAACTTAAACGCCAGCAAAATGGCCAGAAAAACGGCTGGCAGCAATAATATGGTTGCCATAATAGCTGTAGTAGTTGTAGTAGCAATTATCCTGGTTGCCCTAATACTATTCCTGCTTTTTAAACCTGGCAAAGGTCCATCCATAATGGGTGCAGACCTTGCTAACTACTATCCACAGGATACTATTTTTTATGCGGAACTCAATATCACACCAGAAAAACTAAAAAAATTAAAGGAACTCTCTGGAGATAGCTTCAGTTTTCAAAGTATTGCAGATGGCATTAAACACGCTGCAAAGCAACCCGGTGAAACCATTCAGGCTATGGAAATTTTTAATGAACTGAATAAAACACTTGAACCTCAGTTTGCAATGGGTATCTGGGCTACAGAAGGCAGCGAAGAAAAGCCCGATAATGTTGTTTTTGCCTCTGTAGTAAAGAATAAAGACAATGTACCGCAATTGATGGATAAATTAACAGAGGGCAAAGCCAATTTTGCTCCTGAAAACGTCGACGGCCAGGAATTTTATGTTGCAACAGACGGCAAAGGCGGTGCATATGTTGTATCTGGTGATATTTTGCTTTTCAGTGACAAAGTAGAAACACTGCAGTTAGCTTTAAACCAGGCTAAATCTGGCAAAATGAATGTTCTTGAAACCAAAGAAGCTAAAAACGTTCTTTCTAACCTTCCATCAGAAAAAATTCTTACTGCTTTAATAAATATCTCAAACATTTCAAAAGTTGCTTCTAAAGATCCTGATCTCAAAACAAAAGATTCACTTGAAAGTAAGCTTCAGCAGGTAGATAACTTAACGAAGACAATGGCATATACAGGTGTAGCGGTTGACCTTAAAGACAATGTTCTTATTGCAAAGTCATTTACACCATATGCCTTAGAAGAACTTGAAGATCCTGCATTAAAAGAAGTTTTACAGAAGCTTGGTTCTGTTACCAACAAACTTGATAGCCCGACAATATTGCCGGCAGATACATTTATGTTTATGTCTATCAGTGGTCTTGATCAGTTTTTCCTTCTCTCTGTACAGATGATGGATGAAAAAGACCAGCAAATGTATCAACAGCAAAAGCAAATGGTCACTATGATGACCCAGTTAGATGTTGATACAGATGTATTGCCTGTCATATCTGAAGAATTGACCATTGCAGCCAGCCTGAAAGATAAACAGCCCGAGCCAATGGTTTTACTTACCAGCAAAGACAAGTCTTTGCAGACATTAAACAAGCTTGCAGGCTCCATGGCAATGATGGATCCTTCAACATCTATTACAGAAGAAAGCTCTTCAGGCACTAAATTAAGCGTTATTCAGGCCAGCGGGCTGCCTTTCAAATTAGCATTTGGCAAAGTTAATGACCTGATAATACTTGGCAAAAAAGATTCTGTTAAAACAGCTGTTGAAGATGCTTCAGATGCTTCTAAATCGCTTGCTAAAAATGAAATCTATAAAGACCTGAGCAAATATATCCAGACGAACCCCAGTTTTGTCTTGTTTGTAAATGCAAATAAGCTTTCTGAAGCCGCAGATGTGCTTGGCAAAAGCAAACAACAAATTGAAAATATCAAAGATATGAACAAAAATATGGATGGTCTGATTATTTCTGTCGGCAGCAAAGACAACAAAGCTATCACCGGCAATTTTGTAATGAAACTTAAGAAGGCCAGCTAAAAGCGGTTTTTAATTAATAGATAATCAAGAGGATAGTTAATTTTACTATCCTCTTTGTCACTTAAGTAATTGCTATTAAGATTTTGGGGGGAAGTTTTGCTTGCAGACTTAAGGCGTGAAATCCATGCTTTGAGGGTATTGATTGTGGGTTTCTTTCTTTTAGTGCCTGCCAAACGTGGATTAAAAGTGATTTCCAGGATACATTTTACAAGGCATCAGAAAGGTAAAATACTCTCCTGTGCGACCACTCTCACTTTTTAATGGGGTTAAATACCAGTCATTGCACCCTGGAGAGCCTTTCCCCAAAATTTTTTCTTATGTACTGATCTCTAAAAATTTCTAAATGTTTGATATAAAATAAATAAACGGCAAAAACAAAAAGGCTCAATAAATGTATGAACTGATAATTGGATTTCTAGCTGCAGTCGCCTTATACGGTCTGTTTTTCACCTTTCTATATCTCCTTAAAGAGAATAACCTGCTGGTATCATCAGAAAAATTAAAAAAAAGCATAAAATACCTCATTATAACAACAGCCGGTTTGAGTATTCTTGTTTTGGTAGCAATAGTCTATGTTATATTTGGGTCAGCAACAAAAAACCATCCAGATCAATATATTGTAAGGATGGAAGACGCTTCAGACATTGGCCATAACAGTGATGTGTGTTACAGAGGAGTAGATGTTGGTACTGTAAACAAAATTGAACTCTCAGAAGATGGAAAATATGCACTGGTAAAAATTATAATCAATAACAAAAATCTCAAAATAGTCGAAGGTACAAAGGTAGAAGTAATATCCAGCACAATAGGCAATGACCTGGGGCTTATACTGCCAGATAATCCTGAACTTAAAAAAGTGCTGCCACCTGGCTCATATCTTGAACAAGATTTAACCAATAAAGATAAAAGTTTTAATACATTCGTTCATAAACTGTTCAGCGGCGGCAAAGCTAATGAGCTTGTCGATAATCTAAATGACTCGTTCAAAAATCTTAGTTCGCTGACAAAATCTCTTAAAGACTTGAACGACCAAAACAAATCACATCTCAAGGCCTCAATATCAAACCTGGAATCTGTAACAGCAAATTTAAAAGATTCAACCTCAGGCCTGAAAGAAATTTTAGGAGATAAAAAGAATATTAAAAACATATCTGCTACCATTGAAAGCACTGAACAGGCAATGAAAAACCTGAATACAGCTGCTGAAAATACAGCCAGCCTTGTTTCTGAATCTACAAAAACTGTCGAATCACTCAACAGAGGTATAGCAGATGAAGCCTTCCAGAAAAATGTCAAAGATTCAGTATCTTCCATCTCAGGCATCCTTCATGATGTAGAATCTATAACCTCTGACGAGAAAACCATGAAAGACTTAAAAGACCTCATAAATGAAACAGGTTCAAGCCTGAAGACAATCAATTGTGTTACAAAAGAAATTGGCAATACACTTGGCAAACGCTTTTTAATGCCAAGAATGCTGCTGGGCAGACCCGGTAAAAACGTAGAAATTTGTTTCCCTGAGGCCATTGAAGATGCTACAAATGACCTTATAATACCAGATAAACCAGATACAATACCAGAAAACTAAAAACAGAAATACCCACCACTACCTTAACTATATTAAAAATTATTTAAAATGGAGTCAGGAAATGTTAGATAAGAAAACTTCAAACCTTTTAATTGCCTTCTTATTAAGCTTCAGCTTTTCTTTATTGAGCTGTTCTTCTCAAATTACAGCTGAATCATTAACAAAACGTATAGAAAACAAGGCCATAAGCCTTAATACACCTGATGATCTTGACACACTGATAAATAACGCTGCTGATAGCCGTCTGGTTCTACTTGGAGAATCTACCCACGGCACAAAAGAGTTCTATGAGTGGCGATCGATAATAAGTAAACGCCTTATCGAAGAAAAAGGGTTTGATTTTATAGTCGTAGAAGGAGACTGGAAACCATTCTGGGAGGTAAATAGTTACATAAAAGGACTTTCTGACTATAAAGGTAATACAAATAAACTCTTGAAAAAAAGTTTCCAGCGCTGGCCAGAGTGGATGTGGTCAAATAAGATCATTGCTGACCTGACTGAATGGCTTAGAGATTACAATATCAGCAATCCTGAAAAACCTATCGGGTTTTATGGTATGGATGTTTATGGTCAGTGGGATTCTCTTGAGGCACTCAAAAATTACATCAGGGCTTCGGGTTCAGATAGTTTAATTAAACTTAAATCAAACTATGACTGCTTTGCACCCTATAAATATGATGAATGGGCTTATTCCAGTGCAGTATGGCACAGCGGGTTTTCCTGTGAGTCTGAAGTGAAAGAAGTCGTAAACTTCTTCAAAAAAAATAAACATATACTGTCTGAAGACAATAAATATGAATATTTGTCAGCCAAGCAAAATGCTATCGTACTTAAAAATGCCGAATTATTCTACCGAACTTCTCTTGAACCTGGCTCAAAAGGCTGGAATAGTCGTGTGTTGCACATGAATGATACTATAAACAGGCTTCTTGACTATTATGGAGAAGGCTCTAAAGGTATTATATGGGCACATAATACTCATGTTGGAGACGCCAGAGCTACTTATATGAAGATAAACAACGAAATTAACATCGGGCAACTATTGCGTGAACAATATGGAAAAGAAAACGTTTATATAGTAGGATTTGGCACTCACAGGGGCCGGGTTCGTGCAGGCAGCCAGTGGGGAAGCCGTGGACAATCAATGAAAATTCCTCATGGAAGAGAGGGCAGCGGTGAATATTTATTCAATCAGGTTTCTTATCCTTCTTTTATTATTCATTTTAGAGGGCTTGACATACCTGAAATGAATAATTTCATTCCTCACCGGGCCATAGGTGTGGTTTATAACCCTGAAAGCGATATTAAAAACTATATTCCGACGGTTTTTTCTCTGCGATATGACTCATTTATTTTTATTGACCAGACAAAGGCACTTGATTCTCTTTAAAAGTGATAGCTAATATGTTTTTTTAAGACGATGCTCATCCATATAGCTTAATAATGCTAATATTAAACTGATTCATACCACAATGACAGATTTTTGGAACCTCTGATTAATCTAAATATAGTAAACACTTTTGAAACACATATAGAAAAATCAAGCTCTTATTTATATACTGATCCTTGAAAGTTATGTATAGATTCCAGATTATAGAGGCCGGGTGTGGTGATTTTTGTTGATGACATTTTGAGTATAAAAATCCTCTCATTGATTATTTGACGGATGAGTTTTGCCCGCTGTGCGGGCAAAAACACCCTCCTGAATTCTATCAGCATATATTAATTATTTACGTGGAATGGTATAAATGACTTAACTTAACAGGAGCTTATAATTACAGGCAAAAAAAAATTCCCTTCCGGGAATGTTGAAACCTTATATGAGAGAGTAGAGAGATTACGGAATTTATTTAGAGGAATTGTCTTGTAATTATATAAAAACAACTAATTTGATTTTTGGAACAGTTTGTAAAGAAAATTTAAGCAATTATTTTGAAATTTTTTTCCACAAAGCATTATTTTTTTGTGAATCATCTGTGATAATATAAAAAACATTCTAAACTATCAGGTTGCCATCAAAAGGCAACTGAAAACCCTCAAAATAATCCAGTGAAAAGCTATGCCTTGAAAGCAAAATGGTATAAAAAGAGGTCAAAAGTGAATACTGAAACCCTTAATGCAAAGAAAATAATGATAGACTTTGGCAAAAGACTTTATTCAAAAGGCTTTTCGGATGGAACATCAGGTAACATAAGTCAGAGAATAGATGAAGGATGCCTTGTAACATGTTCAGGTACAAACCTGGGCAGTCTCAACATGGATGACATTGTGTATGTTCCTTTTGAGAGCAAATCTAAGATTAGAAACATTAATAAACCTACCTCAGAGCTTTTTATGCACATAGCACTATATATGAAACGTCCTGAAATAAGGGCAATAGTTCATGCTCATCCACCGTATTCAACGGCATTTGGGGTTGCAAGGGTCAGCCTTAATCCGCCACTGTTGCCTGAGGTCTTGTTACAGCTGGGTGAAATACCTTTAGTAGAATATGCTATGCCTTCTACAGAAGAGCTAGCATATAAAATTGCCTCTGAGGCAGCCAGTTCAAACGGATTACTGATGGCCAACCATGGTTCAGTGACTCTTGGTAAAGATCTTCGTGAGGCCTATTACCGAATGGAAACGCTGGAAGCTTATGCCAGAGTAGTTTATCTGGCCAAACAACTTGGCCGTGTGACGCATATTTCTGATGAAGAGCTGGCAAAACTCAATGAAGTGAAGCTTAAAATGGGTTCTTAAGGCTTTTATTCTCCCGCAAAGAAAATTTATTAATTACAGATGTCAGCCAGCAGGCCGCTTTAACCACCCGGCCTAATGCATTTAATGGAGGTTATTAACCCCCTAAATACTGCTATAATACGATGAATATTATTTTAAAAGACCTTATGATGTGTATAACACTCCTAATAGTGACGATAAACATGATCCCTAATCAGAGCTACTTAAAAAGTAGCTTTTTTTTGTATATAATCAAATCGTCAAAAAACTAAAGATATTCAATAAGATCGGTGCATAATTTAAAAATCGAAACCGGCAAATTTATTAATATAGAAAACTTTTAGTCACTTTAATTAGGCTTCTGGCATACAGGAAAACAAATATGAAAAAAATAATTACCACAATACTTCTGGTTCTTTTATGCAGTGGGTGTTTAAATCCCAAAAAAAACATCACACCCTCAGAACCAGTCACAAAAGAACCTGTGATAGAGAAAAACAAATCATTGTGCATGCTTGAAACAGGCATCAAATCTTCTGATGCACTGGCCATAAAAGAAACAGCAAATAAGTTTGCTGCCTACCTTGTCAATCAAAAATATGAAGATATTCAACCCTTTTTAACCAGACAATATCAAAAAATTCTGGAAGATAAGGGCATAAAAGAATCTAACCTGGATGTTTTTTTGCCGGGGGCAAGCCAGATAGCTAAGGCAATAGGGAATTTCAGCATAAAGTATTTTTACAAAATAGAAACAAACCCTGAATCTACAGAAGTTCAGGGAATATGCATGAAAGAACCTGGCAACACACAAAACATTGCCTATAATGTCATTAATCCTCAGCCAGAAATGGCAGCGGTTTTCATCTCAGGAGTCAAAGGCAGCACCTTTGCTAACGCCATTCTCTTGCTTGTAAAAAAAGAAACCGCCTGGGAAATCAACTATGCTACTGTTTATCCGGGTGGAGCAGGTGGACAAACTACAGCAGAGCTGTATCAGTATGCAAGAAAATACCATCAGGAAGGCAGATTGAATGTTGCATACCTTCTTTATAAGCTTATATTAGATATTTCACCAAGAGGCACTCTGGTACCGGAGTTTATCATTTCCTCACAGGAAGCAGTCAATAGCATGGGCGTTATATTGCCTGACAAAGAGCTTCAAAAATATGAAGAATGGCAGGTAGCAGATGATCTTATATTGCCAGTATATGAATTAAAAACCATGCCTGTTCAAGATAGCATAGTGTTGTTTGCAGGATACATTACAGAGACAGAAGATACGAACTTTAATGATGTTGAAAGCCAGCTTTTGACGAAATACATCAAGAGAAGGTATCCTGATCTGGCTTATTATTTCACACTCTTAATAACAGAGGCGACGTTTGAGGTTCCGCAAACTGAAGACTACCTGCATTATTCAAAACTGCAAAAACTTTAACTGCACGCAAAAAAAGAAAGAAGCAAAGCTCCTTCCTAATTATTACAAGGTGTCTTGACTATTAAGTGTCTTTGGAGTGTCGTTTTTTTGGTTTTTACCTCATGTTAAGTGTTCTTTTGCTAACCTGCAAACGCAGATACGATGCTTGATGTGACGTTATATGCAGAAACTGAAGTCGTTATCGTTATAGCCACATTCAGAAAAACACCAAACAAGACAATTGAAGAAGAAATTAATAAAGGTTTATTAATCTTTCTTTTTAGCTTATTATCAAGTGTCATATAATCTCCTAGCGTTCTTTCCCTTACCTCACTGAGTTAAAGTTATCCCATAGTGCCACAGGTTTCAGTACCGACCTTGCCGGAAGAACTCATTGCTATCTGAGCAAGACCATAGCTCATCCAGGCCTGAGAATATTTCTTAAGCTGTTCATCCTGTTGCTCGGGCTTGAGTTCTTTTGACTGGCTGGTTTCTGCTACTTTGTTATTTTGCCCGGATTGCTCTTCAGCTCCGGTTTTTTGCGCTGGCACTGATTTCATTAACGGGTTAGCATTACCCGTTTTCAGGAATGGATTCGTCATTCCATCTATTCGCATTTTTCCACCTCCTCAACCGAATCTTGTATGACCTCTTTAACGGCAATACTTCGAATGCTTTTATTAAAAGCGGCAAATTCGCTCTATAAATCCCACCTCCTCTTCGTTGCTCGGGAAATTAAACATTGAGCTATTTTAAGCTATGATGGAGAAGCTAAATTGCTATTTCAGAATATTTAAATTATGAATTGCAAACCTTTTTTTCCGTGATCCCTTTTTGACCTAATGAAAATAATCAGAATAAACTCTCTCTATTAAAAATAAAACAATCATTCTTTGCGAATTGCCTGCAACTTTTAATGTGTATATACATAAATGTAAAGAAATGGGTATTCAGAGCATAAGTGATACCTACCGGGCATATTCAATATATATATATTGTATTTCTTATTGATTGATCGAAGTTTTACAAAAAAGTTTTTGAAAAGGGTTTACATTTCTTTATTTAAACCGTTTCATAACTATAAAGAAATGGTTCTGTGTCAGTAATCTGAACACTTATACCATTTATTTTCTAAACCTGAGTAGTTCTGAAGTTTATTATAAGCCAGCAAAACAGTTGTGAAAGGGTTTTTGCTTTATTTTTCCAATACAGCTACTCATAATGTCATTTTAACCAGAACAGCTCATACCTTTAGTTTAAAAGTAAGCTTTTGGGTTCTTGCTGATAATGAAGCCTGGCAAAACAATTGCCGTAAGGTGCAGTCATGCGCTCTGAAGAGCATTAATACAGGCTATATTAAACACTATTTTTCTAAAACCTCTCTATAAAGTGATTGCAACAATGCTGTTAACTGAAGATCATACACTGAAAATATTATTAACAGATTGTTTCATTTTATGAACCGGCTTTAATATGCTTGAAACGTTAACATGAGCAAAAATTACAGAATTTTGAAGAAATCCAACAATTGAATGAGGACAAAAAGGAACAAAAACTGTTATTTTAAAGAAAATCGTATGAGAAAACAGCTTTCTGCATCAATTGCGACTAACTTCTGAAAATTCATTAAAAAGCACTGATGAAAAATGTTATAATATCTAATAGTTAGTATTTCTAACTGATAAGCTGGTTACTAAAAGCTAATAATAATACTTTAGCTGTATGATACGATAAAAATAACTATGATAATAGCTGTTTTAGAATCACTAATTGAAGCATCAAGGGGGACAGCATACATTGTCAGACTCTGATACCCTATCACAAGCGGAAATAGATAGTCTGCTGGCGACATTATCTTCAGGACTTGATGAAGAGTCAATAGACGACTCGGGAGAGAGAAAAGGCTATAAACTATACAACTTCCGTCGTCCAGATAAATTTTCTAAAGACCACCTGAGAGCATTGCAGACAATTCATGACGGTTTTTCTCGCCAGCTTGGCCTGGTATTAACCTCTTATTTGCGCATGCAGGTGGATGTCGATGTTGTAAGTGTTGATCAGCTAACCTATGATGAATTTGTGCGATCAATGCCAAATCCTATTACCGTCAGTATAATAGAATTGCTACCTCTGCCCGGTCAGATTTTAATGGGAATGGGCCATGAGGTAACATCAGGTATTATAGACCGTATGCTGGGTGGCCTTGGTGTTAGTGAAACAAGACCCAGAGAACTTACAGATATTGAAGAATCTCTTATCAGAAGAGTAATAGATAAGACTATTAAGGCACTTGAAGAAGCATGGAATAACGTTATACCAATTGAAGCAAGCCTTGTCGGCATGGAAGATAACTATATATTGATACAGGTAGCTACTCCTGGTGAGATTGTAGCACTGATTACCTTTGAAGTTCAAATGGGCGGACGTGATTCAGGGCTTATGAGCCTTTGCCTGCCTTATCCGGTACTTGAATCTGTTATTAGTCAGCTGAGTGCCCAGCATATATTCCACTCACGAGGTCATGAAACCTCTGAAGAAGATAGAAACAAGCTAATACAAAAACTTGGTGCTGCCAGTATGCATGTTAATGTTTCACTTGGCAATGTTGACTTATCTGTAAGAGAACTGCTTGAGCTAAGATCGGGTGATGTATTACGTCTTGATTCAATGGTTAACGACCCACTTGTTGTTAGTGTTGAAGGTATACCCAAGTTCAAAGGTCGCCCCGGAACAATTAAAAACAAAATTGCCCTTAATATTGTGGATACAATTACAGTTGAAAATCTAGATAGTGTAGGTGTAGATTTAATATGAGCGATGATTTAAACCAATCAGACATTGATAAGTTATTATCCGGCATGCAGGATGAAGAAGAATCAGGAGATGATAGTTCTTTGCAAGGAGTAACTTCTGAAGATAAAGATACTTTAGCTGAACTTTGTAATATATCAATGAGTTCTGCTGCATCTACCCTGGCTGAAATACTCAGCACAAAAGTAGAAATAGTATCACCAAACCCGATAGAGTTTAATAGCATAGAAGAAGTCTTCAGCACACAGGAAGATAGTTCTCTGGTGATATTTAAACTATTAGCTGACATAAATTCTAGTTATTTATTGGTAATGAAAAATACTGATTTAGCCATTATTGCTGATATAATGATGGGTGGAACAGGTAAAATAGAGTCTTTTGAACTTGGAGACCTTCAACTAAGTGCAGTAGGAGAAGCTCTTAACCAGATGATGTCATCTTCTGCTGTTAGCCTGGGCTCTATTTTCAACCAGAATATTGATATAACCCAGCCAGAAATTAAACCCATCACTCCGGGTGTGCCGATTGCCGTACCGGCTGATATTCAAGATGTAGCTGTGGTAGGTGTTGTTTTTAAATTTACTGTAGGAAACGTTATTAATAGTGAGATATTACAACTCCTGTCTGTGGATACATCTAAAAAATTAGTTAAATTATTTATGGGTTCTGTTGATTCTCTTCTTCAAGGTTCAGATAATCAGCAACAATCTGCAAATACAGGAGGACCTAGAATGTTCGGGTCAACTTCAGATAACCAGGAAAACCAGGATTTTAGCAGTATGAACCTCGGGCAACAACCTGTTACTGTTCAACCAGCAAGGTTTTCGTCTTTTGACAGTGCCTCTTCAATGTTTGGAGCTGAAAACCAGAACCTCGATCTGGTTCTAGATGTTGGTTTAAGACTAACAGTTGAACTTGGCAGGGCTGAATTGCCTATAAAAAAAGTGCTTGAGCTTACCAGAGGTTCTGTTATAGAGCTGGATAAAATAGCTGGCGAACCTGTTGACCTTCTCGCCAACGGAAAACTTATTGCCAAAGGTGAAGTTGTTGTTATTGAAGACAATTTTGGCCTGAGGATAACAAGTATTGTCAGTCCGGCAGACAGAATTAAGAATCTATAAGCTTTCAGGGCTTTTTATAAAGTTAACCCCCGGCAAAACTAATCTTTCTTTTCCTCTATTACCTGCAAACCCGGGAAGGGGTAAGTATATTGTTGCAGGTTAAATTGCTTTTTATTAGAAGAAATAGAAGAAATATTATAAATAGAATAACTCAAATACACCAGTAATACGAGACCAATGACACCACTGGTAAGAATAACTTGATCTTGAAGCTTTTTAGATGATTTAACCCGCTCATAAATCAAATGCATAACGGTTTTTTCTTCTTCTTCCAGCAGCATTTCTTCTTTGCGGGCCCTGAGAGCTTCTTCTTCAACCTGTCTGTTTGTACTGAAATGAAAACCTATAAGACCGCCAAAGAACCCGAAAAAGGGCACAAAACAGTTGATGATACCAATTTTTTGACTGAGAAGTAAAAGAATTATATTATACGGTATACTTTGAATTACACCTATAAGAGCAGAAAATAAAAAGGTATTGTGTTTTCCTTTATATAAATAAGAAGAAATAAAACCCGAAATAAAAGGTATAAAGGCTGATACGAGTAAAATAATGATAAAATTCCTGATTTCTAAGTATTCATCAGGTATACGGATTCCTACGATGACAACAAGTGGCAATACAAAGAATAAAAGCGTTACAAGTTGCACTATTGATATAATAACAAAGTAAAATAGAAATTCAAAAAGGTCTTTAGTATTCTTATAAAACAGCCTTAGCGAAATAATTATTGCATTAAGTCCTTTTTTTCTAACATAAATGTTAGGGTCAAAAAAGGCATAATAAACTATAGTAAAGAATGTGCTAAGATTTGTTTCTTCTATCTCTGCCAGGCAAAGTAAAACCCAGCTTCTAACTTCATTATTTTTTGAACCAAGGGCTTCTTTTAAAGGTATAATAGCATCTTTTCCCAGTGATACAGTCATTTCACAGGCTTTAATGCACACGTCTCTATCATGATCTTCAAAGGCCATAATTAGATGTTTAAAATCTCTTTTATTTTTCCATTCTTCAAGATAATTTATTTTATCTATGAATGAAAATGTTCTAAATTCTTGAATTTCCATAAATTATAATCGTTGAATTGTAGTCACCCGTGTGAAAAATGTTATTGAAATGCATTATAAGCCTGTTTTATTTGTAGAACAAAAATGCAAAGAAAATGTAGAAATTATTATTCATTTTATGAAAATTGCGCATAACTATAATGATAGATGTTTGGTTCAATTGATTTTCACACAAAAAAATTTACTGTGCAAAAATTTATCTTTGGAACCTCTGATTAATTACGTAATTAATGATTCAAGCAAAAACAGATCTGAGAACATACAAGTTATTCAGATATCATAATTATTGTTTGCTGATAAATCCAATAATCTTTATAATTCTTGATTCTTGAAGTGTTATATTAAATGTATACAGTATCATTAAGGTATTATTTTATGAGTAAAGCTGAACTTAAACAACTCTTTTCAATTGAAATCGCTGGCAAAGAGAAGTATCCATTTTTGCAGATTTTTGGATTAACTGCAAGAGACCTCTTTCAAGCCCTGGAACTTGTCAGAATGGATTGTCAGATGGATCATACAACAAATTACAGTATCTATACTGTTGGTCTACTGGCTAAACCCTCATCAAAAATGCTGCTTGATATTTCAGCAGACCCTGAGAAGCTGGGTATATGGTATAAATCTGCCAAAATATTCTATGGCAATGAAGAAGATGAAATCTATATAAAGCCTGAAGGGTGCTATTTTGACGGAGCAAACCTTCAAGAAAGTATGTCTAAAGTTAAAAGAGGATATTGTAAGTATCCTTATGAAAATAATAATGTGGTTCTTATCAATGCCAATAAGAATGAAATGCTATCTTTATTTGAAAACTTTATCGAAAATATTGAGGAAGATACAATAAAAATAGTCTTTAACGTTGATCATGAAGGTGTTTCTCTTGTGCCTGGTTTTTATTCAGCCCTGACTGATAAAGATACCCTCAAAGAATACCTGGCAGAACATCATCTCTTTCTTTTTAATGATGGGTTTATTAGCTTTGGTATTGTGGATCAGCAAAATAAAAGACAGCTTTTAATCAATGAACACAAATATCTTGAATATACAGAATCTCAGGATGACGGCTATTTAAAAGTATTATCTGATGATCACCTGCTAAAAGAAATTGAGCAAAAAGATTTCAAAACTATTATTGACTTTAACCATATTCATATGATATTGCCGGCTAAAATAGATGACTATGAAGCTTTCTATACAAAGATTTCAGATACATTTGAGCTGGTTGCAGAATAATTCTATAAGACAAAATTTCAGCAGTAAAATTATTACCCAAAATCTATTGTTATATAATCAATGTCATAAGTAACCCATTTAATTCATAAACTATTAATAAATTGACCTGAAACAGTTATAGAAATTGACGTTTAGCGAATACATCTTTTTAACACAGTGTTAAAACATTGCAGGGAACTGAAGTTAGGGGGTCGGGTTTAAAAGTGCGGCGGCGCCGCACTTTTAAACCCTATAGAATAAATAGACTATAAATTGATGAATAATTCGGGGTAATCAGATTTCAGAAAAATTATTCAGAGATCTCATTAGTCTTTTTTTTTGATACAATAACCCTGTAAAATCTAGTCAGGGGGAAACCTTATGTATGAAAATTGCAAACAAGCCTACATATCTGAAATAGCACAACATAAAGACCATGATGTATGCCTCAAAGGCTGGTTATATAATAAGCGATCAAGCGGAAAACTTCATTTTTTCCAGGTTCGAGATGGCACCGGGGTTATACAGGCAGTAGTATCTAAGTCTGACGTTGATCTTGAGCTTTTTAAAGCAGGTAAAAAGCTGACTCAAGAAAGTTCAATAATTGTGTATGGCACAGTAGTCGAAGATACACGATCAAAGATAGGGTATGAGCTACAGGTAAAGCATTTTGAGATAGTTCAAGAAGCTCAAGAATATCCAATAGGGCCTAAAGAACACGGTGTAGCCTTCTTAATGGATAACCGACATCTCTGGTTGAGATCTCTAAAACAAAATGCCATACTCAAAATAAGGTCTGAGCTGATTAAAGCCTGCCGTGATTACTTTGATGAAAGCGGTTTTGTCTTGCTTGATACCCCTATCTTTACACCATCAGCATGTGAAGGCACTACAAACCTGTTTGAAGTAGATTATTTCGATACTAAAGCCTACCTTACACAGAGTGGACAACTCTATAATGAAGCATGCGCTGCTGCTTTTGGGAAGGTATATTGCTTTGGCCCTACTTTTAGAGCAGAAAAATCTAAAACTCGCCGTCACCTTACAGAATTCTGGATGATAGAACCCGAGGTAGCCTACCTTGAACTGGATGGTTTGATTGATCTGGCGGAAGATTTTGTTACCTACATTGTTGCCCGTGTACTTGAAAAACGAAAAGACGAACTGGAAATACTTGAGCGGGATACAACAATGCTTGAAAACATTAAAAAACCCTTCCCACGTATTTCATACGACGAAGCTATTGGTATACTTCAAAAAGCCGGCAAAGAAGTCGAATGGGGCGAAGATTTTGGCGGAGATGAAGAAACAGTACTCTCAGAACACTTTGATAAACCGGTGTTCATTCATCGATACCCGGCAAAGTGTAAAGCATTCTACATGAAAACAGATAGAGTAAATGAGAAACTTTCACTATGTGTGGATATGATAGGGCCTGAGGGCTATGGCGAACTAATTGGCGGAGGTCAGCGTGAAGATGATCTTGAAATGCTCATCAACAGGATTAAAGAGCATAACCTCCCGCAGGAACACTTCGAGTGGTACCTTGATATCAGACGCTATGGAACATTTCCTCATGCAGGCTTTGGCCTCGGTATTGAACGTACCCTCAGCTGGATCTGCGGCATACACCATGTAAGGGAAACTATACCCTTCCCGAGGTTGCTTGACCGTCTGACACCTTAATTTAATGATCACTAAACCTGAAAGCTGTCACTATAATAATCTGAGTGTTAGAATATAACACTTTCTCCCTGCACCATCAGGCGTGAGAGGTGGTTTATACCATAGTGATAAAACATATACTGATAAGAAGGTATGTCAAAAAAGGCAAGGTCAGCTCTCTTGCCGGGTTCAAGGGTACCTCTGTCATCAAGGGCAAGTGCTTTTGCAGCATTACGGGTAACAGCTATTATGACTTCTGCCGGTGACATTTTTAACATAAAACATGCCAGAGACATTGATAGAGGTAAGCTTTCACACATATTTGACCCGGGATTAAAGTCTGTAGCTACAGCAACTTTTACCCCTTCATTGAGCATAGCCCGGGCCGGTGCTTTTTGCGTATCAAGAAAGAGTGAGACTCCTGGCATAACTGTAGCAACAGTATTTGACTCTGCCAGTGGCTTGATAGCTGCGTTATCCATACATATCAGGTGGTCTACAGATGTTGCACCAACTTCAAGTGCAAGGGCTGTAGCATAGAAGTTGCTGAATTCATCTCCGTGGAGTTTGAGCAGCATGCCATATTCTTTTGCCGTGTAAAGAATTCTCCGGGCCTGATCAAGAGAAAAATAGCCTATTTCTGCAAATACATCACAGAAGCGGGCCAGTTTTTCTTTAGCTACTGCCGGTATCATCTCTTTACATATATGATCAGTATAGCTTTCGTAATCGTTAAATTCTGGTGACAGTGCGTGTGCACCCATAAAGGTTGGTATAATATCAATCTGGGTAGCATTATTAAGGGCGTTTATAACTTTGAGCATTTTAATTTCAGACTCTATAGATAGTCCGTAGCCTGTTTTACTTTCCAGTGTGGTTACGCCAAATCGCTGAATTCTTCTTGCTCTTTCAAGACCTGAATGATAGAGTTCTTCAAAAGAGGCATTTCTTGTTGGTTTTACCGTAGCCAGAATACCGCCCCCCTGTTTAGCTATTTCAGTATAGCTTTTGCCTTGAAGGCGCATCTCAAACTCATTATGTCTTGACCCTGCAAAGATCAGGTGATTGTGAGAATCTATCAAGCCTGGCATGACAACGTTTTTTTTTGCGTTAATGACGTCATATTTATCAAGCCAGTCCCAGCCGACTTTGCTTTCTGGCCCCAGCCACTTGATCAGGTCATCTTCAATTAGAATAGCTGCATCGTTAATAAGGCCCAGGTCTGGTTCGACGCTAAATTTTGTTTCATTTTCCTCAAAAAATTCGGGGTTCAGGGTTATTAATTGTCCGATATTTGTTATTACTTTGGTTCCGGGCATAGTTCTACCTTTATTATCGTTAACAGGTATATTTCAATGTATATTTATAAGTTGCTGTTATCTGGTTCAATATAATCAATATGAAGGCCTGAAAGGCCAGACTCAATTAAATTGCCAATAATGATTCTTTTTTTCATTTTAACATGACAAAGACTGATGCATAAACAGAATGAAAGATTTTCATTACTGTCCGGTTAAATTTTTTCTGAGGGTTTGGTTTTTATCAAACAGCCTTATACTCAAAAAATAGGTCTCAATTAAGAGACCTAAACCCCATCATTTGCTATGTAAGTCTGTATTATCTTCATTATTTAAAAATGACCTGTAAACAATATAAAATGACAAAATACCCTTAATTTCTATAGCAAAAATATGCTAATTTACTAAAAAAAACCTCCACTTTTCCCCTGAAGGGGTGCCATGGCTGGCACCTGACCTCATAAAGGGGGCGAAGCCCCCTTTCGCCTGCAAAGCAGGCTATCCCCTGACTGCCACACGACGCATTAATTACATCTGGGTGCAATCTTTGTCTGTTTGGGGGTCATGTTTGCAGAGGGTTATAATCCCTGTTACCTCACTAAAGGAGGGTTTGTTTGCTTATCCTCAGCAAGTTCCCTTACAATATGTATTATCATTGTTTTTAATCTGTCATTCTGAGGACAAAGCCCGAAGAATCTCTCATAATAGATCCTTCGCTGTGCTCAGGATGACACAAAGAACCCCATGTGGTGGTCACACCACAGCAAGTTCCCAACCCGCCCGCCCGTTGTGTCGGGTGTTTTGCGGCGCCTGCGGCGCCGCAAAACACCCTCATAAATCAGTATCCAGGGTGCAGATAGTATATCCTCTCTATTACCTGCTAAAGAAGGGTTTCAGTGCGCCGGGGTGCCATGGCTGGCACCTGACCTCATAAAGGGGGCGAAGCCCCCTTTCGCCTGCAAAGCAGGCTATCCCCTGACTGCCACACGACGCATTAATTACATCTGGTTGCAATCTTCGCCTGTCTGGGGTCATGTTTGCAGAGGGTTATAATCCC